>NZ_JBQENS010000027.1:0-106166 GCF_052044465.1 Pseudomonas sp. 22490
CCAGGCCTACTACGACGCCCTCGCCGCCCAGCGCAGCCTGGCCGCCTCGCGGCAGGTCGCGGAGCTGGCGGCGCAGAACCTGGAAGCCGCCGACGCCAAGTACCGGGCCGGCGCCGCCGCCCTTTCCGATCGCCTGCAGGCGCAGACCGCGCTGTCCCAGGCGAGCCTCGCCCAGGTCCGCGACGAAGGCGCCCTGAGCAACGCCCTCGGCGTCATCGCCCTGCGCATGGGCCTGGCGCCGGATACCCCGCTGCGCCTCTCCGGCGAGCTGGAGGCGCAACCCGACACCGGCTTCGTCAAGGCCATCGACGAGATGCTCGCCGAAGCCCGCCGCGAGCATCCGGCGCTGCTCGCCGCCCAGGCGCGGCTGAAAGCCGCCGCCGCCTCGGTGGAGGAAAGCCGCGCCGCCGGCCGGCCGAGCCTGGCGCTGAGCGCCAACCTGGCACGCAGCCATAGCGACCAGGCGATGGCGTTCAACGGCGATACCCGCGAACGCGACCGCAGCATCGGCCTGCAACTGAACATCCCGTTGTTCGAAGGCTTCGAACGCACCTACCAGGTCCGCAACGCCCTGGCCCGCCGCGAAGCCAGCGAAGCGGAGCTGGCCGACACCGAGCAGCAGGTTTCGCTGGAGGTGTGGAACAACTACCAGTCGCTCAGCGTCGAGACCCGCAGCCTGGCGCGCACCCGCGAACTGGTCGAGCAGTCGCGGCAAAGCCTGGAGGTGGTGCAGGGCCGCTACCGCTCAGGGGTCGGCAGCATGATCGAGCTGCTCAACGCCCTGACCGCCTACGCCAGCGCCGAGGACCAGCACATCCGCGCCCTCGGCAACTGGCAGACCTCGCGCCTGCGACTGGCGGCGAGCCTCGGTCGCTTGGGGCTTCAAATGATCTGAAGCCGGATTACAGATATTTTCAAGAAGAGTCGAACTGTCCCTTTGCTCTCCTAACGCGCTGGCGACCAGAACCCAGAGACCTCTGTCCCCCACGAAAAAGCCCGGCTCGATGGCCGGGCTCTTTCGCTGCGGGTCGTCCTCAATCGGCGACGTGGATCACCACCCGGCCGCGCTTCGGACAGGTTTCCATGTAGCGGTGCGCCTCGACCACCTGGTCGAACTCGAATACCCGGTCGACCACCGGCTTGAGCAGGCGATCGCGGGTCAGTTGCTCGATGTGCGCGAGGGCCTTGCTCACCGACTCGTCGTTGCGTTCCAGGCCCATCTCTGGATGACCGGTGAAATCCATCAGGCAGTGGCGGTAGAACTGCAGGTGCTTCTTGAACGCGGCGCAGGCCGGGAACGCCGACTCGTTGCCGCCGTTGCAGCCATACAGCACCAGCTTGCCGCGGGTGGCGGAGACATCGCCGAGCAGGGTCATCTGCGGGCCGCCCAATTCGTCGAGGATGACATTGACGCCCTTGCCCTCGGTGAAGCGCTCGACTTCCAGGACCAGGTCCTGCTCGTCGGTCACCACCACCTTGTCGGCGCCCTGCTCGCGGAGGAACTCGCGCTCCTCGGCGGACTTGGTGGAAGCGATCACCCGCGCGCCGAGAGCCTTGGCCAACTGGATCGAGACCGGCCCGTACATGCGCGCCGCCTCGGTGATCAGCACGGTCTGCCCGGCCTTCAACCCGGCCAGGTCGACCAGGCCGAAATAGGCCACCAGCAGGCCGGTGTAGTAGACGCTGGCCTCCACCGGGGTGAGTACCTCGGGGTAGACCGCCAGGGCCGCGCGCGGCATCAGCACCACGTCGCCATAGGCCGGATAATGATCGGGGGTATGGGCGGGGAAACTGGCCACGCGGGAACCCAGCGGCAGGTCGCCGACGCCGGCGCCGACCGCCAGCACCTCGCCGGCCAGTTCGAAGCCGAGACCGGACGGCAGCGCAGCCTGCTCCGGGGCCAGGTTCTGACGCCAGAGCACATCCTTCCAGCTCACGCCGATCGCCTGGACACGCACCAGGACTTCCCCTGCGGCCGGCGCCGGGGTCGGCAGCTCTTCGCATTTGAGGACCTCTGGCGGGCCAAACTGATGAAAACGGATCACTCGGGACATCGCAAACCTCTGCAGTGCATCACGGGGTGAATAACCTCATGGGTTGTGACTGTATCCGCCCATGCCTGACAAAACCACCCGTCGTTATTGATAATGGCTATGCCTGTCAGTGATCCTATGCCCCTCCGGCACCTCGCCAGGCCCCGCCCCGTCTCGCACGCAAGGCTTGACGGCGAGCCCCCGCGGTTGCAGCCTCTAGCCCCTGGAAACGAGGAACGCCATGAACCGAAACGACCTGCGCCGCGTCGATCTGAACCTGCTGATCGTGTTCGAGACCCTGATGCACGAACGCAGCGTGACCCGCGCCGCAGAGAAACTGTTCCTCGGCCAGCCGGCCATCAGCGCCGCGCTGTCGCGCCTGCGCACGCTGTTCGACGACCCGCTGTTCGTCCGTACCGGACGCAGCATGGAGCCCACCGCGCGAGCCCAGGAAATCTTCGCCCACCTGTCGCCGGCGCTGGATTCCATCTCCACCGCCATGAGTCGCGCCAGCGAGTTCGATCCGGCGACCAGCACCGCGGTGTTCCGCATCGGCCTTTCCGACGACGTCGAGTTCGGCCTGTTGCCGCCCCTGCTCCGCCGCCTGCGCGCGGAGGCGCCGGGGATCGTCCTCGTCGTGCGCCGCGCCAACTATCTATTGATGCCGAACCTGCTGGCCTCGGGGGAGATCTCGGTGGGCGTCAGCTACACCGACGAACTGCCGGCCAACGCCAAGCGCAAGACCGTGCGCCGCAGCAAGCCGAAGATCCTCCGCGCCGACTCCGCGCCCGGCCAGCTGACCCTCGACGACTATTGCGCGCGACCGCACGCGCTGGTGTCCTTCGCCGGCGACCTCAGCGGCTTCGTCGACGAGGAGCTGGAAAAATTCGGCCGCAAGCGCAAGGTGGTCCTGGCGGTGCCGCAGTTCAACGGCCTCGGCACCCTCCTGGCCGGCACCGACATCATCGCCACCGTGCCCGACTACGCCGCCCAGGCGCTGATCGCCGCCGGCGGCCTACGCGCCGAGGACCCACCGTTCGAGACCCGCGCCTTCGAACTGTCGATGGCTTGGCGCGGCGCCCAGGACAACGATCCGGCCGAACGCTGGCTGCGCTCGCGGATCAGCATGTTCATCGGCGATCCGGACAGTCTCTGAGCCCTCCGGCAGCTACCCGCACGAGGCGTCGCAACGGGAAAATCGATCGCGCGCCGCGGGTGTGCGGCTTATTCCATCGAAAGCACTGTCCATAACCATCGACTGTTACAGAAAACGAAAAACCATGTATCACTGTTCGTGATAATCAAAATCTCGTCGTTCGATTAGTTCCCTGCCGGAGCAGCCCGCAGACTTCGCCAATCCCGAAAAACCGACTGGCGGAGTCAAGCATGGAACAGTCATCCCACTTCTCCTGGCGCTACCCCCTCGCACTCGCGGCCGTACTGGTCCTGAGCGCCTGCGGCAAGGCCCCGGAAACCACCCAAGGCATGGCGGCGCCCAAGGTCAGCGTCGCCGAAGTCATCGAACAACCGCTGAACGAGTGGGACGAATTCACCGGCCGCCTGGAGGCCCCGGAGTCGGTGGAGCTGCGCCCGCGGGTGTCGGGCTACATCGACCGCGTGGCCTTCCATGAAGGCGCACTGGTGAAGAAAGGCGACCTGCTGTTCCAGATCGACCCGCGCCCGTTCGAGGCCGAGGTCAAGCGCCTCGAAGCCCAGCTGCAACAGGCCCGCGCGGCCCAGGCGCGGAGCGTCAACGAAGCCCAGCGCGGCGAACGCCTGCGCGCCAGCAACGCGATCTCCGCGGAACTCGCCGACGCCCGCACCACCGCCGCCCAGGAAGCCAAGGCGGCGGTCGCCGCGACCCAGGCGCAACTGGACGCGGCGCGCCTGAACCTGAGCTTCACCCGGATCACCGCGCCGATCGACGGTCGCGTCAGCCGCGCCGAGGTCACCGCCGGCAACCTGGTCAACTCCGGGGAGACCCTGCTCACCACCCTGGTCAGCACCGACAAGGTCTACGCCTACTTCGACGCCGACGAGCGCGTGTTCCTCAAGTACGTCGAGCTGGCCCGCCAGGCCGGTCGCGACACGCGCAGCGAGAGCCCGGTGTACCTCGGCCTGAGCAGCGAGGACGGCAACCCGCACCTGGGCCGGCTGGACTTCCTCGACAACCAGGTCAACCCGCGTACCGGCACCATCCGCGGCCGCGCCGTGTTCGACAACGCCAAGGGCGAGTTCACCCCGGGCCTCTACGTGCGCCTGAAGCTGGTCGGCAGCAAGACCTACGCCGCCACCCTGATCAAGGACGAAGCGGTCGGCACCGACCTGGGCAAGAAGTTCGTGCTGGTCCTGGATGGCGACAACAAGACCGTCTACCGCACCGTCGAGATGGGACCGAAGCTGGAGGGCCTGCGCATCGTCCGCAGCGGCCTGAGCAAGGGCGACCGGATCGTCGTGAATGGCCTGCAGCGGGTCCGCCCGGGCATGCAGGTGGATCCGCAGAAGGTCGAGATGGCCAGCGCCGACACCCTGGCCACCCTCGCGCGCCTGCGGCAGTCGGTCGGCGACAGCGAACCACCGAAGGTGGCGGCGTCCAAGGACAACGCCACTCGCAACGAGCCGCGCGGCTGAGCGCGGCGATAGGAAGAACCGATGAATTTCTCCCAATTCTTCATCCAGCGGCCGATCTTCGCCGCGGTGCTGTCGCTGCTGATCCTGATTGGCGGCGCCATCTCCCTGTTCCAGCTACCCATCAGCGAATACCCGGAAGTGGTGCCGCCGACCGTCGTGGTCCGCGCCAACTTCCCCGGCGCCAACCCGAAAGTCATCGGCGAGACCGTCGCCTCTCCCCTTGAACAGGCGATCACCGGGGTGGAGAACATGCTCTACATGTCCTCCCAGTCGACCTCCGACGGCAAGCTGACCCTGACCATCACCTTCGCCCTCGGCACCGACCTGGACAACGCCCAGGTGCAGGTGCAGAACCGCGTCACCCGGACCGAGCCGAAGCTCCCGGAAGAAGTGACCCGGCTCGGCATCACCGTCGACAAGGCCTCGCCCGACCTGACCATGGTCGTGCACCTGACCTCGCCGGATAACCGCTACGACATGCTCTACCTGTCGAACTACGCGGTGCTCAACGTGAAGGACGAACTGGCCCGCCTCGACGGCGTCGGCGACGTCCAGTTGTTCGGCCTCGGCGACTATTCGCTGCGCGTCTGGCTGGACCCGAACAAGGTCGCCTCGCGCAACCTCACCGCCACCGACGTGGTCAACGCCATCCGCGAGCAGAACCGCCAGGTCGCCGCCGGCACCCTGGGCGCGCCGCCGGCGCCGAGCGATACCAGCTTCCAGTTGTCGATCAACACCCAGGGTCGCCTGGTCACCGAGGAAGAGTTCGAGAACATCATCATCCGCGCCGGCGCCAACGGCGAGATCACCCGTCTGCGCGACATCGCCCGGGTCGAGCTGGGCTCCAACCAGTACGCCCTGCGTTCGCTGCTGAACAACAAGCCGGCGGTGGCGATCCCGATCTTCCAGCGTCCCGGCTCGAACGCCATCGAGATCTCCAACCTGGTGCGGGAGAAGATGGCCGAGCTGAAGCACAGCTTCCCGCAGGGCATGGACTACTCCATCGTCTACGACCCGACCATCTTCGTCCGCGGCTCCATCGAGGCGGTGGTGCACACCCTGTTCGAAGCCCTGGTGCTGGTGGTGCTGGTGGTGATCCTGTTCCTGCAGACCTGGCGCGCCTCGATCATCCCGCTGGCCGCGGTGCCGGTGTCGCTGATCGGCACCTTCGCGGTGATGCACATGCTCGGCTTCTCGCTCAACGCGCTGTCGCTGTTCGGCCTGGTGCTGGCCATCGGCATCGTGGTGGACGACGCCATCGTGGTGGTGGAGAACGTCGAGCGCAACATCGGCCTCGGCCTCAAGCCGGTGGAAGCCACCAAGCGTGCCATGCGCGAGGTGACCGGGCCGATCATCGCCACGGCGCTGGTGCTCTGCGCGGTGTTCATCCCGACCGCGTTCATCTCCGGCCTCACCGGGCAGTTCTACCGCCAGTTCGCCCTGACCATCGCGATCTCCACGGTGATCTCGGCGTTCAACTCGCTGACCCTGTCGCCAGCGCTGGCGGCGGTCCTGCTCAAGGGCCACCACGAGCCGAAGGACCGCTTCTCGGTGTTCCTCGACAAGCTCCTCGGCAGTTGGCTGTTCCGTCCGTTCAACCGTTTCTTCGACCGCGCCAGCCATGGCTACGTCGGCACGGTGAACCGGGTCCTGCGCGGCAGTTCGATCGCCCTGCTGGTCTACGGCGGACTGATGGTGCTGACCTACTTCGGCTTCTCCAGCACGCCGACCGGTTTCGTCCCGCAGCAGGACAAGCAGTACCTGGTGGCCTTCGCCCAGTTGCCCGACGCGGCCAGCCTGGACCGTACCGAGGCGGTGATCAAGCAGATGTCCGAGATCGCCCTGGCGCAGCCCGGCGTGGCGGACTCGGTGGCCTTCCCCGGCCTGTCGATCAACGGCTTCACCAACAGCCCGAACAGCGGCATCGTGTTCACCCCGTTGAAGCCGTTCGACGAGCGCAAGGACCCGAGCCAGTCGGCCGGGGCCATCGCCGCCGCGCTGAACGCCAAGTACGCCGACATCCAGGACGCCTACATCGCGATCTTCCCGCCGCCGCCGGTACAGGGGCTGGGGACCATCGGCGGCTTCCGCCTGCAGATCGAGGACCGTGGCAACCAGGGCTACGAGGAGCTGTTCAAGCAGACCCAGAACATCATCACCAAGGCCCGTGCGCTGCCTGAGCTGGAACCCAGCTCGGTGTTCTCCAGCTACCAGGTCAACGTGCCGCAGATCGACGCCGACATCGACCGCGAGAAGGCCAAGACCCACGGCGTGGCGATCAGCGACATCTTCGACACCCTGCAGGTCTACCTCGGCTCGCTGTACGCGAACGACTTCAACCGCTTCGGCCGTACCTATCAGGTTAACGTCCAGGCCGAGCAGCAGTTCCGCCTCGAACCCGAGCAGATCGGCCAGCTGAAGGTGCGCAACAACCTCGGCGAGATGGTCCCGCTGGCGTCCTTCATCAAGGTCAGCGACACCTCCGGTCCGGACCGTGTGATGCACTACAACGGCTTCATCACCGCCGAACTCAACGGCGCCCCGGCCGCGGGCTACAGCTCCGGCCAGGCGCAGGCGGCGATCGAGAAGCTGCTGAAGGAGGAACTGCCCAACGGCATGACCTACGAGTGGACCGAGCTGACCTACCAGCAGATCCTCGCCGGCAATACCGCGCTGTTCGTCTTCCCGCTCTGCGTGCTGCTGGCCTTCCTCGTGCTGGCCGCCCAGTACGAGAGCTGGAGCCTGCCGCTGGCGGTGATCCTGATCGTGCCGATGACCCTGCTGTCGGCGATCACCGGGGTGATCCTGGCCGGCAGCGACAACAACATCTTTACCCAGATCGGCCTGATCGTTCTGGTGGGGCTGGCGTGCAAGAACGCGATCCTGATCGTCGAGTTCGCCAAGGACAAGCAGGAGGAAGGCATGGACCGCGTCGCCGCGGTGCTGGAAGCCTGCCGCCTGCGCCTGCGGCCGATCCTGATGACGTCCATCGCCTTCATCATGGGCGTGGTGCCGCTGGTGATCTCCACCGGCGCCGGCGCCGAGATGCGCCATGCGATGGGCGTGGCGGTGTTCTCCGGGATGATCGGGGTGACCTTCTTCGGCCTGCTGCTGACGCCGGTGTTCTACGTCCTCATCCGCCGCTTCGTGGAGAACCGCGAAGCGCGCCGCGCCGCCAACGACAAAGGCCTGCCAGAGGTGCATGCATGATTCACGCGCAGTCGATCCGGAGCGGGCTCGCGTCCGCCCTGGGTCTGTTCAGTCTGCTGGCGCTCAGCGCCTGCACGGTGGGTCCGGACTACCGGACCCCCGACACCGCGGCGGCGAAGATCGACGCCACGGCGAGCAAGCCCTACGACCGCAGCCGCTTCGAAAGCCTGTGGTGGAAACAGTTCGACGATCCGACCCTGAACCAGTTGGTCGAACAGTCGCTGAGCGGCAACCGCGACCTGCGCGTGGCCTTCGCCCGCCTGCGCGCCGCCCGCGCCCTGCGCGACGACGTGGCCAACGATCGCTTCCCGGTGGTCACCAGCCGCGCCAGCGCCGACATCGGCAAGGGCCAGCAACCGGGAGTGACCGAGGACCGGGTCAACAGCGAGCGCTACGACCTTGGCCTGGATAGCGCCTGGGAGCTTGACCTGTTCGGGCGCATCCGCCGTCAGCTGGAGTCCAGCGACGCCCTCAGCGAAGCGGCCGAGGCCGACCTGCAGCAACTGCAGGTCAGCCTGATCGCCGAGCTGGTGGACGCCTACGGCCAACTGCGCGGCGCGCAACTGCGCGAGAAGATTGCCCTGAGCAACCTGGAGAACCAGAAGGAGTCGCGCCAGCTCACCGAGCAACTGCGCGACGCCGGGGTCGGTGCCGAACTCGACGTACTGCGCGCCGATGCGCGCCTGGCGGCCACCGCCGCCAGCGTGCCGCAACTGCAGGCGGAAGCCGAGCGCGCCAGGCACCGTATCGCCACCCTCCTCGGCCAACGGCCGGAAGAGTTGACAGTGGACCTTTCGCCGCGCGACCTGCCGGCGATCACCAAGGCCCTGCCGATCGGCGATCCCGGCGAACTGCTGCGCCGCCGGCCGGACATCCGCGCCGCCGAACGGCGCCTGGCCGCCAGCACCGCCGACGTCGGCGTGGCCACCGCCGATCTGTTCCCGCGGGTCAGCCTCAGCGGCTTCCTCGGCTTCACCGCCGGGCGGGGCTCGCAGATCGGCTCAAGCGCCGCCCGCGCCTGGAGCGTCGGCCCGAGCATCAGTTGGGCCGCCTTCGACCTCGGCAGCGTGCGTGCCCGTCTGCGAGGCGCCAAGGCCGACGCCGACGCCGCGCTGGCCAGCTACGAACAGCAGGTGCTGCTGGCCCTGGAAGAATCGGCGAATGCCTTCAGCGACTATGGCAAGCGCCAGGAGCGCCTGGTCTCGCTGGTCCGCCAGTCGGAAGCCAGCCGCGCCGCCGCGCAACAGGCGGCGATCCGCTACCGCGAAGGCACCACCGATTTCCTGGTGCTGCTGGACGCCGAACGCGAGCAACTCTCCGCCGAAGATGCCCAGGCCCAGGCCGAGGTCGAGCTGTACCGCGGCATCGTGGCGATCTACCGCTCCCTCGGCGGTGGCTGGCAACCCAGCGCCTGAACCGGCTATCCCCCGGCCGATGGAAATCGGCCACTCCAGCCCCGCGATTGCAGCTCCTGGTCGCGGGGCTTTTTTATTTCACCATGACTCCAGCCCGGCACTTCGCTGGACTACGCCAAGGCTCGATACAGCAGGTTTATCAATAACTTAGGCGAGTTCATCATATGCCGGTGCTTTCTGAAACTTGACCCGACTTCCCCTCTGCTGGCCCCTAGAAGGCTCCTGGGAACCGGGTCTTTCCGAGGAGTCATCATGGCAAAAATCAAGCTCACCAAGTCCGCTGTCGATGCGGCACAACCACAGGCGCAGGCCGTCGAACTCCGGGATACGCTGGTGCCCGGCTTCTTGTGCAAGATTACCCCGTCGGGCCGCAAGGTGTTCATGCTCCAGTACCGGACGAACGCTGGCGAGCGCCGCAAGCCCGCCTTGGGCCAGTACGGGGAACTGACCGTCGAACAGGCCCGCTCGCTCGCGCAGGAATGGCTGGCCCAGGTACGCCGGGGTGGTGATCCCGGCGCAGCTAAGGCGGAAGCCCGCAAAGCGCCCACCGTCGAGGAGTTGTGCAAGAAGTTCATGGAGGATCACTCCCAAAAGCGCAACAAGCCCAGCACCCGCGTCGGGTATCAAGGCGTCATCGACCGCTGCATCATCCCGCTGCTGGGCCGCAAGAAGGTCCACGACGTGAAGCGCCCTGACATTGCTGGACTGATGGAAAAACTTTCGTACAAGCAGACCGAGGCGAACAAGGCGTTCAGTATCCTGCGCAAGATGTTCAACTTAGCCGAGGTATGGGGCTATCGGCCTGACGGCACCAATCCTTGCCGCCATGTCCCGATGTTCCCCGCCGGCAAATCCACCCACCTCATCAGCGACGAGGACATGGGCAAGCTGTTCCGGCAGCTCGACAAGATCGAGGCCGAAGGACTGGAGAACTACGTCATCCCGTTGGCGATCCGCCTGCAATTCGAGTTTGCCGGTCGCCGTGGCGAAATCGTCTCGCTCGAATGGGAATGGATTGATCTGGAAAACCGCCGCGTCGTCTGGCCCGACAGCAAGACCGGTGGCATGTCCAAGCCCATAAGCGAGGAAGCCTACCGGCTGCTTTCGACGGCACAGAGGCAGGAAGGCAGTCCCTACGTACTGCCGTCGCCGCGCCATCCAGGGCAACACCTGACCACGGGCGAGTATTACGGTGGCTGGAGCCGTGCGCTCAAAGCGGCGGGGGCGACACATGTGGGGACGCACGGCATCCGCCACCGCTCGGCGACCGACATTGCCAATTCGGGCATCCCGGTCAAGGTCGGAATGGCTCTGACGGCGCACAAGACTGTGGTGATGTTCATGCGCTACGTCCACACCGAGGATAAGCCGGTGCGGGAAGCTGCCGAGTTGGTGGCGAATCGACGCAAGGCAATCACCGGTGCCAAGCAGCAACCTGCGGAGGCGACGGCATGACCAAGCGCAAAGTCGCCGCTCCTTCGTCCGCAGCGCCTTCTGCGCTGCTGGGCGATATTCGGACACTGATCGAGGCGGCGCGCAAGCTCGCTGCCTCGACGGTGAATAGCGAACTGACGATGCTCTACTGGCGCATCGGCCAGCGCATCCGCACGCAGGTCTTGGACGGGCGCCGGGGCGCCTATGGCAAGGAAGTCCTACCCACCCTGGCGGCGCAGTTGGTGAAGGAGTACGGCGGCAGCTTTGCCGAGCAGAACCTGCGCCGCATGGTGCAGTTCGCGGCCACCTTCCCCGATGAGCAGATTCTCGTATCACTGATACGAGAATTGAGCTGGACGCACTTCATCGCGCTGATCCCGCTGAAAGACCCGCTCCAGCGGGACTACTACGCGCAGATGGCGAGTGCCGAACGGTGGAGCGTGCGGACGCTGCGCGAGCGCATCGACTCGATGCTGTACGAGCGCACGGCGCTGTCCAAGAAACCGGGCGAGACGATCGCGCAGGAGCTGGCGACGATGCGCGATGCGCAGCGCATGTCGCCCGCCTTGATCATGCGCGACCCATACATCCTTGATTTCCTGGGGCTGCGGGATACCTGGCAGGAAAACGATTTGGAAGCGGCGATCATCCGCGAAATGGAATCCTTTCTGCTGGAGTTGGGCGCGGGTTTCAGCTTCGTGGCCCGACAGAAGCGCATCCCGATTGACGACGAGGATTTCCACCTTGATCTGCTGTTCTACAACCGCAAGCTGCGGCGGCTGGTGGCGGTGGAGTTGAAGGTCGGTGACTTCAAGGCGGCATACAAGGGGCAGATGGAACTTTACCTTCGCTGGCTGGACAAGCACGAACGGGAGCCGGAGGAGGCCTCGCCGCTGGGAGTCATCCTTTGCACCGGCAAGAAGCGTGAGCAGATCGAATTGCTGGAGCTAGACAAGTCGGGCATCCACGTCGCCGAGTACCTGACCGCCTTGCCGCCGAGGGGCGTGCTAGTAGAGCGGCTGCAACAGGCAACGCGACGTGCGCAGTTACAGATTCAACAGGACGCGCCAGACTGAAGGACGATGCTCGCCATGATGGCGAGCATCAACCGGGGAACAAATCTTCCAGACGCCCTGAAATCCACTCGAATGCCTCCATAGGCGTTTCATGTACTGGCGGCTGTGTCGCCGGATCAAGAACAGCCTTTAGTAAATATGAGGCGTTTTCCAGCCCAACGCTTCTTTCCCCCGCCTTGAACTGTGCAGCCGCTTCTCGGAATCGAAGTATGGCAGCCGGATGAGTCGTACCTTTTCCAATTTCGGACTCGTTCAAGAACAGCCATGTCAGCGCGACAGCAATCATAAGAATACGAAACTCGCGTTCGAGTCCTCGCCCGGCGCTATTCAGAATCCATTTCGTGGCGAAGTCGTCCGCCAAATATTCCTGGCGTATTCGTATGTCATTCGGAACGAATTTCTGGTCGCCGTGGTAAACATGCCCAATCTCATGGAGCAATATCCAACTCAGTGCTCCCAAGTAGACGTTGTTGACGCGCCATTCGTTCGAGCTTTCTTTTGGATCGTTCGTTGGCGTTTCCAAGTTGCTCGGCCACGGACGGTCCGCGTGAAAAAGTGACCTTGAAAACGCGACGTACTCACCGAGGTGAAGTGCGCCGCTATATTGGCCTATGTCCACATAGGACTGATTCTCGTGATCGATGGCGCGCTGACTCCGCGAAGCAACGTCCATGACATGAAATGCCACATAAGCCAGGCACCACAAGCTGGCCTGGCCGGCTGCAGTGAGATAGATGGCCTTGTCTTGAGGTATCGCAAAGAAGTTGGCCGGTTCGTTGCTCAGGGCAATAGTCCACTTCTCAGCACCGAATATCTCCGAAGCCAACTCCTCACCTCTCTCCGGTGCAATGTTGAGTGGTGATCTCTGGGCCATCCTGAATAGCCACTCCATAGCAGCATTCGTCGTTACATTTGTCATGGCAATGTGACTTCTCTTAAAGGTATATGAGTCAGTTTACTGATGGGCACTTGCACCTCGACAGTTCGCCGTCGGGCTCACGGGCTGCGCCCCACGCCTCGTACCGAATCACAGCCTTCCGGCTTTGCCCTTTTAGCGACCGTTGCTAAGACGACGAAGCAACGTCCGGCCAGTGATGAGGCCAAGATGCAATCGGAACGTGCTGTGGTCCTCGTCCGAGAGGCCGGGATGCGATCCATCGGTATGCAGCATCTTGAACAAGCCGTTCAGAAAGTTCTTTCCATCACTGGTCCATTCGTTTCGCTTGCTCGACAAGAATCCGCGCTCGGCAAGCCAGGCGCGGCGGTTCTCGCTCGAAGTCAGCTCGGCAGACTTCTGCGGATCAATGTGTGAGGCAATGTCGCTGAGCAAGCCTTCCAGGAACGTGCGCATCTGACTGTTTGCAGCAGCCCAGTCGCCGCGCGTGTGCGCGTCGATAGCCTGGTCCAGATGCCCCAGCGGCACGTTGAACCCGAACTGTTTCAGCAGTTGATGAACCTCGTCATCAGCCGTGGGAAGATCCACTTCGCCAGGCAACGCTGCGCGCAGCAATGGCATTCGTGCGTCTTCCTCCCAGGAGACAACGTAACCATCGAGCGCAAGTCCTCGCAGAAATCGCTCCTGCTCGGCCTTCGCGTACTGCGGCACGGTTACTCCAACGGCCTCGCGCACCGCAGCTTCGGCCAAAGTTACAGGCCCGTCTAAGGTGCTGACGACCTGCGTCGCGCGTTGGTTGACGATCCGCGCCAGCAAAGCACTCTTTGCTGTCACGCTCTTTGCCGGTCCCTGGGGAATTTCATCGTCCAGCCCTAGCCGAACCGCGAGTTGATCGAACTTCGCCTGCGTCAGCATTTCCCCGAGAAATTCGACCGCGGCAACTATGGTGGCGCGAGTAAATGGGTATGTCTTCACTGTTGTCTTTTCCCTCTCTATTAGGAGACCGCAGCGCTCCTTATAGGCGAATACCGCCAGACTTTGGCGTTGCGAATTGCTCGGGTTCCTTGCCAAGCGGAAAGCCGACCACGTACAGCACATTGACGGGCATCGGCTTGCTGTCTGGCCCCGAACCCCATTTCATCTGCATCTTGCGCTCGGCGTAGCGCAGCGAAACGCCGAGCGTCCTGAGCGCATCGATGTGGGATTGCATCTCGTCGTACACCTCGAACTTCTGCGTTTCAGAGTAAGCATCCGCGCAATCCCTGTAGTCTCGGAAATAGTCCACCAGTACGGCGAAGGTCTCGTCCGCTTCGCGGGTCAGATCGAAGGCGGGCTCGGACAAGTCCATAGTGCAGGCCTCTGCGAGCTTGGCCAACTGCTTGCCAGTGGTCAGCGGGATAGCCGTCAAGGTGACGTGCTCCCGATCGAACTTTTCTTTCGCTGCCTTGAGTTCTTCCTCCGAGGGAATGGTGAACGGCTTGTTGAGCGCGTCGATGTCCTCGAATTCGAACGCACTGGCAAGAGCGCGGCGGGTGTCGAGGCTGGCGGACAGGCCTTGCTCCACCCGCTGAATCGTTCTCACGTTGAGGCCAGAGATGTCAGCCAATTGCTCCTGCGACCATTGCCGCATCTCGCGGAACATTTTGATGCAAACGGCCAGTTCAGCGGGCGTCAACAGGCGGGTTTGCGTGTTTTCTGTAGCATTCATTTCGTGGCTCCTTTGTTGTCGAACGATGTGACGAAGTATGAGGAGTCACGCGCAAGGACAACACGACAGGAGCCCGACAGCTACTGACAAGCATGCCGGGCTCAAAAAGGCACACACTGGTCTGATTCCGGTGGCTGAAGCGCTTTTCCAATTTCGATCAGCCGTTGAAGAAGTTCGTCGAAAGTCACAACGATGACGTCAGATAAAGCGTTCCTGACAAGTTCAAATGATTTTTTCTGTGAGTGTTCCGGCGGCGTCATGCCGACGATCACTATGCAACGTACCGCATAACTATGAATGTCGTTACGATTCATGTTGTTCTTTATGACGGGCAATTCGCTTTGGAGCTTGAAGCGCTGATCCAGAACTTGGGCAATGGCCCCTCCCAAATCTGTAGAGGGTGCATAGACATCGTCCCCTCGGTACGGATTTTTACTCAGCAGTTCGGTCCCCGGCTTTTTGATCTCAATAAGAGCAAGGTTTCCCGTAGATGCGGACGCATACAGAAAGTCGGCAATTTTTCCTCCGCTTCCGTTTAGCCGCTTGCCGCCTGCATATGCTTGCCCCTGAACCATCAGGGCTGGAACGGCAAAAGCCAGACTGAGGATAAAGGGATTTTCCAAGAAAAAACTCTGCCACTTACCTTCAGCAAGCCCCTTTCCAAGCATTTCCTGATAGCGCTCTATCAGTTGATTTAGGGTAACAAGCTCGATATCGCTTTTCAAAGCCGACAGAGCCTGGGGCTCAGTCTCGGCTAACGCCTCCACATTGTCCTGCACCATCCGGACGACGGCTCGCCGATCTTGTTTGGATAGGGTCGCGTGGTCTCGGCCCCCATTGGTTATTTCTGCAATGGTGTCGGGCCTGATTTTCTTCTTGAAGGCTGGAAATTGCTTCGCATCCGCTGCATGCAATAAGGTCTGGTAGGTGCGAAATTGCTTTTCCTTGCGCGCGTCTCTTTGGTAGCGAGATGCAATGCGGTTCAGTTCCTTTCGCAGCGCATGGAATCTGGTTATACCGAGAATGAAGAACGGAGGGTCAATCTTGGCTTCATTTCCCTTGTGAACAAGCAGCATGCTGATGCCATTCACGCCTGCGGCTGTCTCGCAGATTTGTCGGTACTCCCAGAGAAGGCCTAAACCAAATCGAAAGTCTTTCGCGAATCCTTCTGGCAATTGCTCAAGCAGTTCCACAACATCATCGGTGGTCGCCGGTAAGAGATAGGGATCGGCAACCGGACGAGCGACGACGATGCGTTCAAGGGTGTCGTACTTTGGCTGAAGATAGTCATCTCTATCCACGCGGACGTTGAGGGGCCAGATAGTCAACCTGTCAGGAAGCACATGGAGTAATCGCCCCATCGGCGAATCAGGTTTGCGCTGCGCAGGGGCAATGTCCGTGAAAAAAACATTGACGCCATCATCTTCCGGCTCAGCCGACGCAATCACCAAAAAGGGGCCGCCATCCGCGCGCTCCCGTTGGTTGAATGCTGAAGGTCTGAGCGATGCCATTGGCCGTGATTCCTTAGAATGGGGAATAGTTCGTCGACGGCGACGAAATGGGGTGGATGATCGAAGGTTTTTTCAAGAATGCTCCGCTCAGCCAAACCGAATACCAAACAGCCCACCGTCCTCAGTGGCATCCGTCAAACGCGTGGGAAGCACATGGTCATTAAGATCGAAGCCTTCGATGGTTTCCTTGAAGGCGTCGTCTTCATTCATCGTCACGATGTACTGAAAACCAAGCTCCTGCGCAATCTCTGAGCCAAGACGCAATGCGCTAATGACCTGGCGCCCATCAACACCATCGAACAGATGGCTGTCATGGATCAGAAATCCCGGCCCCATCTGCCGCTTGGCGCACAGGCGCATAAGCATCATGTCGAAGCAGAAGATCTGCATGTTCTTGATGCCCTTGCTGCGTTCGCCCTGCATCGGGAACTTGAAGATAGGTCCATTCGAGGTTTCATCGACCGTCATGCTGCCGGCCGATTCATACAAGCGTTGTGAGGTTTCCTCAAAGGCGACGATGGCTTCCGCCAGTCGGTCCTTCTGCTCGGAAAAATCACGTCGCAGGCGGATCGTAAGGCGATTGCGCTCAATCTCCAGTTCGTTCTTGGTGCCTTCGAGTTGCTCGGCAGCTTCGAAGCGTTGCCGCAACGCTTCCACTTCGGATTCCAGTCGGCCCAGTTCTCCTTGCAGCTTGAGGAACTGTTCCAGCGCACCATGGCTCTTAAGAATGCCCAGGATTTCGCCGCGACGCTGGTCGAGCTGCGCCTTTTTACTATCGCGCAGTTCGATACGCAGCTTGGCCGCTTCAAGTTCGCTGGACAGATAGTCCTTGCGATTGCGCACCACAGATTCGTGAAAGCTCTTCACGTCCTCATAGCGGCGCTTCACCAAGCCGGGAAGCACAATGCCGGCTTCTTGATAGACAGCCTGGAGGTCTTCAAGGTCAGGAGGAACCTCGGAGGCGAGCGCACTTTCCAGATCGCGGATAGCCGAGAAGTCGATGGTGTTGGCATTGGCCAGCTCGTTGAGCTGGCGAGTCAATGTGGCGCTTTCGACTTCCAGTTCCCGGTATTCCGGCAAAACCTGAAAGGTCTCAACTTCTGTGTGAAGCTTCTTGAGACGAGCTTCCTGAATGGTCAGCTCCGTACGCAAGTCGGCAGCCTTGCCGATGATTGAACCGAACGCACCGTTCCCGGCCGCCTTTTTCAGTTCTTCGAGGGTCTTTTCCCGATCCCGAACAGCTTGCCAATCCCGGGCAATCTGCCAGTCCAATCCGAGCAGGAACATCAGCGCCATCTGCATATCGCCAGTGCCCTGCATCGTGGCCTGCTTTTCCGGCGTCATGAAGGCACCGCTCGCCTGTCGGCGCACAAAGTAGGCAAATAACGACCTGAATGAAGGCGGCTTGCTGCCTGCGGTTTCAAGGCTGCTCAGACCAAACATTTGTTCGCCGAGGAACGTACACCATTCGGTGGCCGAAAACTTGACCTTCGCTGCAGGCGGCGCTGTCACGAAGATTTTGGCTTTGGAACTGCCGCTGCGCTCAACGACCGTGCGTTCCGACTTCAGATCGAAGTCCATGCCGAAGGTGTGTTCTGCCAGTTCCGGGGTGCGGAAAATCGATTCCGGGCCAGCGTCGGCACCAAGCAGAAAATGCACCAGCTCAACGAAACTGGTTTTTCCGGCGCGATTACGCGTTTGCTTGGTAGTCGCACCCTCGGTTTTTTGGGCCAGCAGTACATTCAGGCCGAGCTTCAGATCACCGAGATTCTTAAAACTGGGCAGCGTACTGAAAATATGATGAATCAAGCTGTCCTCCGTGCCACAAGGCCGCTTTCGAGTTCGATGGTTCCAAGGGCGAACAGAAGATCCAGAGCGAGCAAGAACCAGTCGTAGGAAATTCGCCGGGGCATTGCAGCGGTGAGGCTGGAGTCAGGTCTGTTCAACTCCTCCCACAGCGCTGAGACAGTCTTGGGGCGTGCGAGAAAGGTCAAAACATGCGCGCCAACAGTCAGCAGCGCGCGATCCTGCGGAAGATGCTTAGATGGCAGAATCATGCTGCCCCCACCGCTTGTGCGTCTTCAAAAATCTCGCACTTGTCAAACAGGTACGCCATGACGGCCAATACCGCCGCCTTATGCGTGGGCGTGGTATTCGCAGTGCCTCCAGCCCACGCTTCAAGGCGGCCGAAAATTTCATCAGGGTGAAGTGGGGGCTCCCCGTCCCG
Organism: Pseudomonas sp. 22490; assembly: GCF_052044465.1. Classification (NCBI taxonomy): domain Bacteria; kingdom Pseudomonadati; phylum Pseudomonadota; class Gammaproteobacteria; order Pseudomonadales; family Pseudomonadaceae; genus Pseudomonas; species Pseudomonas sp. 22490. Next base: position 18,141 of record NZ_JBQENS010000027.1, read on the forward strand.
CAGCGCCACGTATTCGCTTTTGAAAGCCTGCGCGATTTGTTCGCCGTAGGTAGGGTTTTTCCAGTTATTAAAAAACTGCGCAACGAGCGCCGACTTTTGCATCCCGATCTTCAGGAAGTCGGCGACGGCCTGAGACAGAAGGTTGGCCTCAATCTTCCCGCGCGACACGTCCTTCACTTCACTCGTCGTGGGCACGGGCGTGATGCTGATGTGGGTAAGCACGGCGATCAGATCGCCATAGCCCAGATTGACGTTCGCTTCCATTGTCAGCGACGGGCCAAACCAGGATTCAAGATCCTGCAGGCTCAACTGGCGAAACTTCGCCAGCATCTCTTCGTACCCGCAGTGACTGATTCTGATCTTTGGATTGTCCTGCCTGAGTTTGGCCAGGACTTCGATGATGTGGGGGCCCAGGCGACCATCCGGTGCGTTATGGACGAAGGTCCACTCATCGAAATATTTCTCCCAATGCTCTTTGGCGCCTTCGAAATCCTCGTTGATCTTCTTGATGGCGTCAGCGGCACTCAATTCATTGGGAGCGTAACTCTGATACAGGATTCGCGCCGATGGCAGATATCCATCGTTTTTTCGATCGCCAACATTCCCCCAGGGCCGGCAGGCCATGAAATCGTTGGGATGGGCTTTCGACATCAGCTTCTCGAACAAACGTTGAAACCCGTCCCCCTTGGATTCCAAGAAGGCAATGCGGAAGTCTTTTTCGTAGTTGAGTTGCTGTATGCGATCCATGGGTTTATGCCCGTGATTTAGTGTTCTTGAATGTTTTTAGGCAAAACCTCACGGCCTCTTGGCATCGGACTGGGATTGGGCACGATTGATATCAAAGGGAAGTGCTTTATCAGCCGCAATGCGGGTGAGCAGCATCCGAATGGCATCCGAAACGGACAAGCCCATTCCGGCCAGCACATTGGTGGCTTCCTCTTTGATATGCCCGTCAATCCGGGCGCGCACAACATCACTACTTGCCATTACCTGCCTCAAGGTGTTTTGTAGCTACATTGTGCCTCATTTGCGCCTCAATGTCATTTGCTTATTGCCAACGATCAGGCGTCCCGGCATTCCGCCGTCGGGCTCGCGGGCTACGCCCCATGCCTCGTGTCGAGTCATGGCAATTCGGCTTTGATCCCTGACGCCTCCGGCCCCTCTCTACGTTCTTGGCCTGCGCGCTGCGCTTGCCCATCCGTGGTGTCGTCGGGGAGGGAGTGGGCGGTCTTGCTGTTCCCTTCACCGTATCACGGCGTTCTCGCCGTCAAGGGCTGCGCGCGCCTTGCGCGCTTGCGTCCTGGCGGCCGTCATTGCCCCCTGACTGCTTGCGCTGCGCCGTGCTGAAGCCGGTTCCGGGCAATTCCGCCCGAGCAACCGGAGCACGATCATGTCGCAACTTTCTCTGTCTCTCGATTCCTCGCTGCTGGTGCGTGACAACCAGGGGCGTTATCTGCCAGCTACCGCTGACCAAATTCTGGAAGCAGCCAGGTACGTCATCGACCAGAAGATCCCGCGCGGGACGCTGTTCACTTCGCCAGCGCTGGTCAAGGACTACCTGCGCACCAAGCTGGCCAGCTTCGAACACGAGGTCTTCGCTGCCTTGTTTCTCGATAGCCAGAACCGTCTGATCGAATACGTGGAGATGTTCCGCGGCACCATCGACCAGGCCTCGGTGTATCCACGCGAAGTCGTGAAAACGGCACTGCATCACAACGCAGCGGCCGTGATTTTTTCGCACAATCATCCAAGCGGAAATTCCGAGCCGAGCCAAGCCGACAAGCTGCTGACTCAGCGCTTAAAGGAAGCCCTGGCGCTGGTGGACGTGCGCACGCTGGATCACATCGTCGTCGGCGGCGTGGCCACCACGTCATTCGCCGAGCGTGGGTTGCTTTAACCGAGGGGCTTCGGCCCCTTTTTTGCTGTGCCCTGCGTCGACTCCTTCGCGCCGAAGGCGCTGCGCTTGCCCTTCAGGGAGAAGGCCGAGCGCCCCATCCTCGCCGCGCGTTGCTTGGCGTCTTCAATGCACGCCGACGCCGGCCTAGACGACAACTATCGTACTGGACCGAACTCGCGCCTCGCATGAGCAATGTAGGCAAGGGGACGATTCTCGACGGCTCTCCGGCTCCCTCGAATACTGGAAATGGCCTGGTAGATGGCTCCCGAAAGAGACAGCGCTGCGCCTGCGTATCCTACTTTGTTGCCTGGGTCTGTTGCTTGGACTGCCAGCCCTGCGCCAAAGAGTGGCGCCAACGAGCCAAAGACCACCTTGCCGAAGGTGGGCCGCATGGCGTCCTCGATCTCGGCAATCTTCTGTTTACTGTCGAGCAGGAACGCCTCGTTGGCTTCTATACGGTCGTTCTCATCCTGGAGCATGGCTACCTGCGTGCAATGGGCCTCGACACTTGCGCGCAGTGGCGGCAGCAAATGGCCATGGCGTTGTTTGAAACTCAGCAGCTTGTCAATCTCCACCGGACCCACAGGGGTAGGCAGCAAATGACGGAGGATGACCTCTCGCGACTTGTGTTGATGCAACGGTTGGCGTGCTGGCTGCAGGCGACGTGGGCGCAGGTTTGAAGCGAAGATGGCCCTGTCGGTCACTGGTGTGGCATTGACGGCGGGGATCGCTCCTAGGCATGCCGCAAGGTAGGACATGAACTGGTTGGCGATGCTCGCCTCGACGTCATACCAGGCCCAATCGATCTGTTTGGCGAGACCGGATTCCACGAGAAAACGGGGTATTTCGCCAAGCTTTTCCACGTGGATGCGCGTAGTCCGATGCGGGGCGTCGTGGCCGCTCCCGATTCGGTGGGTGCGTCGCAGGCGGTTCTCGATGAGTTCGATGAAGCTTGTGTCGAATCGCTCCACTTGATAGATGAACTGCGCGGGGATCACTGGCTCCACCAGGCCTTCCGTCAGCAAAGTGCGCATGAACGCGCTCATCTGCTCCGGGTGGTCCAGATGGTCCATTGGCACGATGGATGACAGTTTGTCCCAGTAAAGCAGCGCTTTGGTAGTCCACGAGTCTTGTGGAAGCGCGATGTACGGGAAATAGAGTGCATTGCTTCGCATGGTTCTCCCCAAAAGCCTCATTTGAATGTTGTCGGCAGCCTAACGATTGGGTGCCTTGGATTTATGGTGATCCGGTGTGTGTGTCCTTCCTGCATCCGAATCACCTCAGCACTTCGGCGTCACGACACCGCGTCACTCATCAACCTCGTTATCGGGCAAGTCCAGTTCATTCCAGAGCTTGTCGTCGGGCAATTTTCTGAAGTCGGGCATCAGGTTTTTGACGAGCGCGGGAGGCGCCCCTTCTAGGGCCGATGCAGCAATCAGGGCGAAGCCACCACGATCAAGGCGAACCGATACAACACTCAGATCTTCAAGTGCATTGCGGACGTCGATCACAAAAGCATCTCGTAAGGTGCTTCGTCCAGACAGGATGCGCAAGGTCTTCTCACTGACGCGAGCGCGTGTCTTGTCGGATCGTTTCAGGAGAACGGCCAGTCGCAGAGCAACGGTGTCGATGGATGGGTACCTGGACTGCATAAAATCCTCCATAGGGTTTTTGGTGATCATTTATATCCAATGGCGTCAAGCGACGCACATCCATGGTCGATTTGTTGGGCGTCGCCCGGCACAGCCGGGCCGCGCTGTCGTGCTGCGCATCGAGCCACCTGCGGCGTCTCACCCCATTCGGGCTTCCATCGTTCCCTCGCTCTGCTCGGCTAACGCCTCTGGCCCGGCTTCCAGATCCGGGCCTGCGCGCTTCGCTTGCCGTGCGGTCAGCACACAGGGACGGCCGTTGCCTTGTTCAGCCGTCTCCCCTGATTCCATCACCTTGCTCGCGACTGTAGCCCGCGGCCGAATGCCGTCAAGGCGCGCAGGGCCGTGTCCTCGGCTGCGCCTGCGGGCCGCACCAACCCTGCGCTTGTCTCCTTGACGGCTCCCGTCCGCGCGCTCCTGACCGTCGCGGGCGATGAACTCAGGAAAGACGGTGGCAACGAGGCCAACCGGGTTCCTCGTGCCGACCACACCGAACAGCCGAAAGGCTGGGCTCCGAATCTTGGAATCCGGTGTGCGGAGTGAACAGCAAACCCATTTTTCGTCAGGAGAAAGACCATGCAACTCGCATCCCGTTTCGCTTCCCGTTCCCCGTCGCTGCGTAGCGATTCCCCGCTGTCCGATGACCAAATCCGCTGGGTGGCCCCGTCCATCTTCGCGGACGCCCCGCATGAGAGCCGTTCCGAGCGGTACAGCTACATCCCCACCGCCGCCGTGCTGACCGAACTGCGCAAGGAAGGCTTTCAGCCCTTCATGGTGACGCAGACCCGCGTGCGCGATGAAGGCAAGCGCGAGCACACCAAGCACATGATCCGGCTGCGCCACGCCAGCCAGATCAACGGCGCGGAAGCCAATGAAATCGTGTTGCTCAATTCCCATGACGGGACGAGCAGCTATCAGATGCTGGCCGGGATGTTCCGTTTCGTTTGCAGCAATGGCCTTGTCTGCGGTGACACCGTGGCCGATGTGCGCGTGCCCCACAAAGGCAACGTGGCCGGGCACGTCATCGAAGGCGCTTATCAAGTGTTGAGCGGCTTTGAGCAGGTGAAGGAATCCCGCGACCTGATGCGCGGCATCACGCTGAACGATGGCGAATCCGAAGTGTTCGCCCGCGCCGCGCTGGCCCTCAAGTACGACGACCCGGACAAGCCCGCGCCCATCACCGAATCGCAAATCCTGATGCCGCGCCGGTTCGATGACCGCCGCCCCGACCTGTGGAGCGTGTTCAACCGCACGCAGGAGAACTTGACCAAGGGCGGGCTGTCCGGGCGTAGCGCCAACGGACGCCGCCAGCACACCCGCCCCGTGCAGGGCATTGATTCCGATGTGCGCCTGAACCGCGCCCTGTGGCTGCTGGCAGATGGCATGCGCCAGCTCAAAGCCTGACCCCTTCCCGAGAGTTTTCCCGCAGGAGGGGCGGTTTCCCCTCCATTCCTTGTTTAACTTGATTGGAGAACCACCATGAACGCCATTACCCAAACCGAAGCCAGCGCCGTCAGTACCATCGCCGCTGTTCCGCTGGAAGCCGCCGACCCGACCAAGAACCTGATTCTGGTTCCGCTATCGCGGCTGGTGCTGCGCCCCACGGGGCGCAATGTGCGCAAGACCTCGCGCATGTCCATTCCCGAACTGGCCGCGTCCATTCAGCGCGTGGGCCTGCTGCAAAACTTGATCGTGATCGCCGCCGCCGATGGAGAGCATTACGAAGTCGGGGCCGGTGGCCGTCGCCTTGCCGCCCTCAAGCTGCTGGCGAAGAAGCATCGCATCCCGAAGGAATGGGAAGTGCCTTGCCTGCTGGTGGCCGATGGCACGGCCCGCACCGCCAGCCTCACCGAGAACGTGCAGCGCGAAGCCATGCACCCGGCCGACCAGTTCGAGGCGTTCGCCGCGCTGGTGGCCGAAGGTAGGCCCGTCGAAGACATTGCGGCGGATTTCAGCGTCACGCCGCTGGTGGTGCAGCGCCGCTTGAAGCTGGCGAACGTCTCACCGCGCCTGATGGCCGACTATCGCGCCGATGCTGTCACGCTCGATCAGTTGATGGCGCTTGCCATCACCGATGACCACGCCGCGCAAGAAGGCGCGTTCTACGATGCACCGACGTGGCAGCGCCACCCGTCCAACCTGCGCGAACGTCTCACCGAGCGCGAAATCGACGCCTACCGGCATCCGCTGGTGCGCTTCGTCGGGCTGGACGCCTACGAGCAGGCGGGCGGCGGTATTCGCCGCGACCTGTTCGCGGAAGGCGATGCAGGCGTGTATCTCACCGATGCCGTGCTGCTGGAACGGTTGGCGCAAGACAAGCTGGCGGGCATCGCCGCCACTGTCCGCACCGAGGGGTGGGCATGGGTGGATGCCACGCCGGGTGTGACCCATGCCGACTTGCACGCCTTCCAGTGTGCCCCGAGAGAACGGCGCGAACCGACCAAGCGTGAAGCGCAACGCATCGAGAAGCTGCAAACCAAGATGCAGGAAGTCGGCGAAGCCCTCGATGTCGCGCTGAACACGGAGGACGAAGAAAAGGCTGAGGCACTGCAAGAGGAAGGCGAAACCCTGGGCGAACAATTACAGACGCTGGAAGATGGCTTGCAGGGCTACAGCCCGAACATGAAGGCCGCAGCCGGAGTCATCGTCACCATCGATCGCAACGGCGACGCCGTGATTCATCGCGGGCTGCTGCGCGAGGCCGAGGCCAAGGCGCTGCGCACGTTGGAACGGTTGCGCCAAGGGTTCAGCGGCGAGGACGCCGAGAACGACGACAAAGGCGACACGCCGGACGAAACGCAAGGCCCCGCCATGTCCGACCGGCTGGCGCAGCGCTTGAGCGGGCACCGCACGGCGGCGCTGCAAATCGAAGTCGCCCGGCATCCGCAAGTGGCGCTGGCCGCGCTGGTGCATGGCATGGTGCAGGCCGTTTTGCAGGCAAGCCAATACGGCCACGACTTACCGCTGGGCGTGCGCCTCACCGTGCAAGACCGGCTGGAAGGGATGGCCCCGGACTGGCCCGAATCGTCCGCCGCCGTGGCGTTGTACGAGCTGCAACAGGCATGGGCTGGCAAGATACCCGAGGACAGCGCCGAACTGTTCGCCGCGCTGCTGGCGATGGAGCAAGGCGAACTGGTCAAACTGCTGGCCGTGTGCGTGGCTTCCACTGTGGATGTGGTGACGCCTCGCGCCACGCCGCGTCAGCCCGGCGCGGAACTGGCGCAGGCTGTGGGCCTCGACATGGCCGCATGGTGGCAGCCGACTGCCGAGGGGTACTTCCGGCATGTGCCGAAGGCCGCGATTCTGCAAGCCGTGGGCGAGTACGCGCCGGAGCACGTCACGCGGCTGGCGAAGCTCAAGAAGGCCGACATTGCCAGCGAAGCCGAACGGCTGGCCGATGGCACGGGCTGGATGCCCGCCATCTTCAAGGCCGAAAGCTCGGCAGTGCAGGAAGCGGCGAAGGAGGATGGCGCGGAGCAGGACGCCCCGGAGGGTGCTGAGGCCATTGTGGTTGAAATAGCCGAGGCGCTGGCTGCTTGAATCGCACCGAAAACAAGCGCCCCAGCCTTGACCGGGGCGCTTCACTTGAAAGGAGAGCCGCCCATGAACCACGCTACCAGCCGCTCACGCATGGCGGCGGTCTATGCCCCCGGCACGGTACGCGCCCGCCGCTGGCACGGCGAAGGTGACGTGCGCGGCTACCGTCCGCCTCGCGGCTGGACGGCACGCGCCGACCTGACGGACATTCACCCCATTAGCGGCAAGCCATTGCCGCATGCTGTGTGGTGGATCATCGAGACAAAGCAATAGCAACAGCGGCCCCGGCACAGCATGCCGGGGCCGTTTTCAAAGTCCGGGCGCGGCGATGACTCGCCGCGCCCGGTTTCAAGAGCCAACGGCAAAACCGCCACGTCGCCGCCTTTGATCAGGCGGCGACACACAAGTGCCCCTTGTGCGGGCACATCCAATATGTGGCGGCGTTACACGCCGCCAGTGTTCCTTCCTGATAGAGCCCCGCCGCAGTGGGCGGAGCGCGAGGCTACGCCCTGGCTTGCTGCGGCAGGTTGTGCAAATGCGCGCCGTCCTCAATGCTGGCGGTTCGTCACCACAACGTCACGACCGACGATTCACGGACACGCCGCCCAGCCTCGCTATGGAGCTTCCACACCACGCCTCAAGCATGCCGCCGCAGGATGCGGCGGGGTCGTTTGCGCATTCCTTTGAGGTGGTCGACCTTGCCCGCATCGAGGGGCAAGCCGATGAAGCCGTCCGGCGGGGATGCCGAGTCGGCCCTGTCTCCTTGCGGAGCAGTCGGCCCATGCGTCCTTGGCTTGTCGTGAATCCTGGCGGGGGTACGGCTGCGCCTTGGGCTTCATGGCCGCAACCGTCCGGCGCAAACAATTTCCCCTGCGCGGTCACTGCGTTCGGCGCATTCCTCGCGAGACAAATTCTTTGCGCCTCCCGGTCCTCCACTGCGTTTCGGCCGCAAGCGGTGCGACCCGCCCATCCCCCGCCTGACGGATCACAACAAGGACGCGATGGGCGCGACCTTGGTTAAACCGCAAGGAGAAAACATCATGGCCACCATCGGCACTTTCACCGCAGACAAAGACGGCTTCACCGGCACGATCCGCACCCTGACGCTCAACGTCAAGGTCAAGCTCATCCCCAACGAGAAGGAAAGCGAGAACGCCCCCGACTTCCGCGTCCAGGCGACTGGCGGCTACGACATCGGCGCGGCGTGGAAGAAAGTCAGCAAGGCCGAACGGCCCTACGTGTCCGTGACCCTCGACGATCCCACGTTCCCGGCGACGATCTACGCCCGCCTGATCGAAGAAGAGGACGGCACGCACAACCTGATCTGGTCGCGCAGCAAGCCCCAGACGGCCTGACTGCCACTCAGCGCCCCGCCCATTGCGGCGGGGCAGCCGTGCCACGGCACGGCAAACCTACGACCTGGCCGCTGCGAGTTGGCTCTCGGTTTCAGTCATCAGCACCGAGGTGCTGCATTCAAGCGCGCCGGCGATCTTGAAGATGATCGCCAGCGTGGGCATGTGCTCGCCGCGCTCGACCTTTCCCATGTGGGAACGCTCGATGCCCGCCAGATTCGCCAGCAACTCTTGCGCGATCCCGCGTTCCGCCCGCAGCGCGCGCACCGCCGCGCCGAAGGCTTGCGCCAATTCGGCATCGAAGGTGGTAGTACCGGTCGGCCGACCGCGTTGTATGGATGGCTTCTGCATAGACAGAAGCGTCCAATTTCGGGACAATTAAAACCACGTTATCTTTAACTCATTGGTTCGGTTTTGTCCGCTTCCGTGCTTTTACGGAAAACCGTATCGGCGGATTTCGACAGAACCGGGGAACCGTATCCGTGTCTTTCCTGACATTCACAATTCCGCTTTTGCGCTTCTGTGCCAGTACGGATTCGATGGTTTGCGTATCCGTGCTTGCCCACGAAAGCACACAGCCGGTTCGGTGCTTCTGCGCATTCGCGCAAAAGCGCATCCGTGCAACCTCAGATTCGTGGGGTTCCTGACCATGACCCAACCACTCACCACCGCCGAGCAGCGCGCGCAACTGCTTGTCAACGGCGAGGCCCGCGCCGCTGGCCAGGGCATTGACCCGCTGCCCGTGGTGCGGCTGTTCACGCCGGATGCGCACGTGACCTGGCTATTGGCTGCACTCGATCCGGCCGATGGCGATATGGCCTGGGGCCTCATTGATCTGGGCATCGGCATGCCGGAGTTGGGGACCGTCAAGCTGTCCGACCTGGCGGCCATCGTCGGGCCGCTTCAGAAACCCGTTATGCGCGACCTGTATTTCCGCGCATCGCAGCCGTTGTCGGAGTATGTCCGGCTGGCGCAGCGCGATGGCTCGATCCCCGACTGATCGAACCGCATGGCCCCGCTGCGGCGGGCCATCTAGTCACGGGCTATTGCAGGGTATTGTGTCTTTCTCTGTCTGACTCAAGACGGCGGCGGTCTGAATCGAAGCTATTGCACCAGGACGGCGCGTCCTGACCGAAAGAGACATGATGAAAAACAAGACTTCCGTCAGGGTGTCCGGCAACGCGCACCATTTCGGTCTGCGCAACCGTTGCATTCGGACAATCCTCGTAGGTCTTCAGAGCCAATTGGTCTTGACACCGTTCGTTACAGTTTATCGATTTATGGGTGGCGTGTTGAGGTTTTGATGGCCGAGCTTTGACGACCGACAACCGCGGCAGCGGTCCCAGTACAAAGGGAGGCTGTGTCATGGTTGATCGAAGCACCGAGTCTTGGTATCCCACTGCCGCGTATCTCTACGTGCTGCATCTGGATGGCCTTGCGCTGGCCTGGGAGTATTTGCGCCGCCATCCCGATTACCGCCACGACTGGCTGCGCCGTCGTCGCCAGCCGGACGCCGCCAACCATTGGGGCCTGCGCATGCTGGAAGACCCGGCCTTGGACGCGCGCGATGCGCATCCGGCGTGGTTTCCTGGACATCCTTGCACGGCGCAGCTTCATCCAGACATTGACCCGCCACAGGACGCCACGGCGTTCGAGTTCTGGCGCATTCCCGGCCAGAAGCACCTGGTTCATGATGGTCGACGCCTGATGCTCGCAACGCAGTGGCCCGGCTGCTGCATGCGCGTGACGTTGGCACCGAGCCTGGAGGATGGCATGGCCTACGTCTATGCCATCCGGTCGTGCGACATGCCCTGCGCACGCCATTGCATGCTGCGGGCCGAACTGGACAAGCTGGCCGTTTCCTCCGAAGGCATGCCTGCAGCAGTGACACGACCGCGGCCTGCGCCGACTGCGCTGCAGGAGCTGCACACCTTGCAGGCACTCGACGGCAGCTTGGCGGGAGCGTCCTTGCGCGAAGTCGCCGAAGGAGTTTTCGGCACCGATGCGGTGGCAACTGGCTGGTACGCCGACGGAGGCCTCCGCTCCCGCGTGCGCCGCCTGGTACGACGCGGCCTGACACTGATGCGCGGCGGCTATCGCCGCCTGGCCCAACTCAAATAGCTTGGGGAGGGTCGTTTTGCCTTCCCTGCAAAACGACCCTCAACGGGGCGCATCGCTTTCTTGAGACTGTCTCCATCTGGCCGCGCGGTGCGGCCGGGCTTTCCTGACCGATGGAGGCTTACCCGATGCGACCCGCTCCCTTGCGGCCTGCTGCCGCACACGCTACCCAGCAGCAACCCGCTGCCGCTGCACAACCCCAACGCTACCTGACCAACGACGAGGCCGCCGAATACCTGCGCCTGTCGCCGCGCACGCTGGAAAAACAACGCGTGATCGGTGGTGGACCGAAGTTCCGCAAGTTCGGCCGTCGCGTCATGTACGCGGTGGCCGACCTCGACGCCTGGGCCGACCAGCGCAGCTTCGAGGCCACGTCCGATCCGGAATACGCTGAGCATCACTCGGCCGACAGCCGTGCGCGCTGATCGGCGCTTCGCCGGTGGCCATAGCCGTGTCCAGCCCATCGCTGCCACCCCGATCATCGGGGCAGCGATCACCGCAGGAGCGCGAGCAGCTCGATCTGTTCCGCGCGCTGCCGGGCGACATGGCACCGCGCGACAGCCAGGATTTGATGGCCTTTCCGTTCTTCTCTCTGGCGAAGTCGAAGCGTGTCCAGCCGATCGACTTCCGCGCCGGTGGTGTGACGATCCGCGTGGAGGGAACGCAAGAGCACGGCATCGCCACGATCTGGGATGCCGACATCCTGATTTGGGCCGCGAGCCAGATTGTGGAAGCGCGCGACGCGGGCATTCGCCCGTCGCGCCTCATGCGCGCCACGCCCTACGAGATCCTGCGCTTCATCGGACGCGGTACGTCGCTGCGCGACTACCAGCGCCTCAAGGCGGCCCTGGATCGCCTGCAATCGACCACGGTGGCCACCTCCATCCGCGAGACGACCGGACGGCGCCTGCATCGCTTCTCGTGGATCAACGAATGGAAGGAACTGGCCGACGCCCGCGGCACGCCGCTGGGCATCGAGCTGATCCTGCCGGACTGGTTCTACGCGGGCGTATTGGACGCGGCGCTGGTACTGACCATCGATCCCGCTTATTTCAAGCTGACGGGCGGGATCGAACGCTGGCTGTACCGCCTGGTGCGCAAGCACGGTGGCAGGCAGCCGGGCGGCTGGCAGTTCGACTTCAAGCACCTGCATCGCAAGTCGGGCAGCACGGCCAAGCCCTACGACTTCGCCTGCGACCTGCGTGCGCTGGTGGCGCGGCAGTCGATGCCCGGCTACGTCCTGGGCATCGAACGGATGCCGGACGATGGGGCCGAACTGCTGACCTTCCGGCCCGTGCTGCGGACGGCACGGGGATAACTCGGGGACAAACTGTGAATGGCCTCGTGCTATCAGGCGTGGCGGGTATCGTGCTATCGGGCGTGTCCCTATCGTGCTATCAGGCGTGCGAAACCGCCGCAAAGCCAACAACAGCGCGGGTTACCGGCCTCTCTAACTTCCCTAACTTAAATTCTTTAACTAATAAAAACAGCGCGCCGTTTCGGTGGAAAACTGCCAAACGGCACAGCGCGCAGGATTTCAGACGGCAAAGAAAACCCGGCTTTCCAGCAAGGAGGGCCGCGTCATGATCATCGCCTTGCTGAATCAAAAAGGCGGAGTGGGCAAAACCACGCTGGCCACACACATTGCCGGCGAGCTGGCAATGCGCGGCCAGCAGGTCGTCCTGCTCGATGCCGACCCGCAAGGCTCGGCGCTGGACTGGACCCAGCGACGCGCCCAACAGGGCCTGCCGCGTTTGTTCAGCGCCGTGGGCCTCGCACGCGAGACGTTGCACCAGGAAGCTCCCGAGTTGGCACGCCGGGCCGATCACGTCGTCATCGACGGCCCGCCGCGCATCGCCGCCTTGGCACGCTCCGCGCTGCTGGCGGCCGAGCGCGTGCTGATCCCGGTGCAGCCCAGTCCCTACGATTTGTGGGCATCCGCCGAGATGGTGGCACTGATCCGCGAGGCGCAGGTGTTCCGGCCGACGCTGCGCGCGGCCTTCGCCATCAATCGGCGCGTCAGCACGACCATCATTGGCCGCGAAGCACGCCAGGCGCTGGCCGACCAGCCGCTGCCCGCGCTGCGTTCGGAAGTGCATCAGCGCATCGTCTTCGCTGACAGCGTGGCCGCCGGGCGGCTCGCTCGCGAGACGGCGCCCGACAGTGCCGCAGCTCGTGAGATTGCCACTTTGGTCGATGAATTACTACGGTGGCCGACATGACCGCAGAACGGTCTGCGCGCGGCAAGCGTGTCGGCATCGGCACGCGTCCGCCGGCAAACCCGCACGCCGAGGCGTGGGTTCGCCAAGGCGAAGCCGATGCCCTGCAGAAAGGCGATCTCTACACCGCGCGCCTGACCCTCGACATCACGCCCGCGATGCGTGCGCGCATCAAGGTGTCGGCCTTCACGCAGGGCGTGACGGTGGCCGAACTGCTGCGCGCATTGCTGGAACGCGAATTCCCGGACGTATCGACGGAGAGAACACCATGAACGCTCACGCCTTGCCAGGCACGGCTGCACCACCAACTTCACTCGCGGAACTCGTCGGCAGAGTCGGCGCCGTACGACTTACCCGCGTTTCGCTGGCGTACATCGAGCAGCGCATCGACATCTACCTGCGCTTCGGCGAACCGGCACGCACTGTCCGGCTCGACCGCTGGCGGCGCGTTGCGGTGTTCTTGCCGGGCGCAATGTTCTGCCGCATCCGCTGGCAAGCCAACGACTATGGCACTGTGCGATGGCAGCTCATGGTCATGCAGGCTTGCACACCGCTGGATGCGGCGCAGCGCATCCCCGGCGTGCTGCCTGGTGCGCGCTTGCTGCTGCACGCCGAAGGCGAACCCGCCGTGCGCGCCGTGCTGGCTCAGATTGACGCCATCGAGGCGCTTGGCATCACGCCAACCGCCGTGTCGCCCGCGTACTGGCGCACGCTCGGCAACCGGCTCGCTGCACGCTTGCCACTGCCGGAATACACCGCCGAGCGGCATGCCGCCTGGCTGGCTGGAAGGGCATTGCCATGACCACGCTTTCCACATCCGGCACCGCGCCACATACTCGCTCGCGCGGGCGCGCTCGCATCGCCGTGGCAACACTGACCGCCATCGGCTTCGCTGCACTGGCCTGGGCATCTTTCGTGTCACCACTGCCGCGCCTGACCTACAACCCGTCCGACAGCGTAGCGGTCGGCTGGTATCGCGTCGATCCGCTTAACTACCGCGCCGCCTCGCTGCCAAGTCCGTTGTCCGTGAACAGCATCGTGCTGGTCCCGCTGCCAGCCGAGGCGGCCGCCTTGGCTGCGCAGCGCGGCTATCTGCCGACGCGCGTTCCATTGCTCAAGCGCGTGGGCGCGATTGCACCGCAGGAAGTGTGCATCGCTGGTGGCATCGTTCGCATCGACGGTGTGCCTTCGGCCGCCTTGCTGCGAGCCGACCGGCTGGGCCGTCCGCTGCCATCGTGGCAGCAGTGCCGCCGTCTTGAATCCGGTGAGCTGTTCCTGTTGAGTGAGACGAATCCGGCGTCGTTCGACAGCCGGTATTTCGGGCCGGTCGCTGCATCCACCGTGATCGGTGTTGCGCATCCGGTCTGGTTGGAGAAACGTCCATGATGGCCGCCGATTCGCTGCACGTTGTCGTGCATCCCATCGCGCCATCCGGCGTGTTCTTTTGCTGGTTGTCGCCGTGTCGTTGCATGTGCAATGCAGACGCCGATCCTGCGTATCGTGCGCCGCACGACGCGCAACATCCGGTGCGGCCTTCCCACGTGCAGGCGTCTTGCCTTGAACGTGCCCGGCCAATGGCCGTGGTCACGTTCCCCGGCGGGCGGGCGGCAAGCAGCGCAGCGCCGCCGGGCCGCCGACGCCTGGAGCGGAAGCGACAGGCAAAGGCGGAAGGCAAGATAAAAGGTCGCGGCACTCAGCCGCTTGAAAACCCTGTCTGCACGTGGGGGTGGCGCGGCACGCGCCAAGAGGCAGCAGCGTGCCGCGAGAGTGCTCAATGCCACGTCGGCATTGGTGAAAGCGCGTGCTTGGTCCGCTGGACTGCGCCGATCTTGGATGGAGCTGCCCAATGACTCGCAACGATGACGACCGCTTCCGCGTCCGCCCCGGCACGCCGAAACAGCGTAGCGACGCCTTCATCAACAAGGTGATGCGCCAGACCAACAAGGCCGGTGCCAAACTCGGCAAGACGGTCGGCAAAGTCGGCCATCGGCCCGGCTCCCGGCTGGGGCGCGGGCACGTCGCGGCGCGCTTCGCCGGGACCTCGCTCACGCCCAACGCCCGTCGCGTGACGATCAAGGCTCGGCTGGTCAATCTGTCCAAGGCCGGGCCGCGTTCGACCGCCGCGCACCTACGCTACATCGAGCGCGAGGGAGTCGATCGCCAAGGCGGGCCAGGCCATGCCTACGGCCCGACAACCGATGCAGCGGACACCGCCACCTTCGAGGAACGAGGGCGCGGGGATCGGCACCAGTTCCGCTTCATCATCTCGCCGGAAGACGCTGAACAACTCGACGACCTGCGTACCTACACCCGGCATCTGATGGCGCGCATGGAGGCCGACCTGGGCACGCGGCTGGACTGGGTGGCGGTGGATCACTGGAACACCAACAACCCACATACGCACGTCGTGCTGCGCGGCAAGGACGACACCGGCAAAGACCTCATCATCTCCCGCGATTACATCGCCGAGGGGATGCGTCACCGGGCGACGGAACTGGCGACCGAATGGCTGGGGCCACGTACCGAACTGGATATCCAGCGCACCATGCAGCGAGAAGTCGATCAGGAACGGTGGACGGGCTTGGATCGCACCTTGCAACGCGAAGCCGTGGACAGTTTGGTGCGACCGGAGACGCTGGCCGAACCCCGGTTGCAACGCCAGCGGCAAATGCTGATTGGTCGTTTGCAGCACTTGCAGCGCATGGGCCTAGCGACCGAGCAGAAGCCTGGCACCTGGGCCATCCACGCTGACGCCGAATCCACATTGCGGGCGATCGGCGAACGCGGCGACATCATCCGCACCATGCAGCGGGCCATGAGTGGCCGGCAGCGTGAGCTGGCCGTGTTTCAGCCCAGCGATGATGGCCGTGTCATCGTGGGCCGTGTGGTTGGCAAAGGACTGGCCGACGAGCTGTACGACAAGGGCTATCTGGTCATTGACGGGATCGATGGCAAGGCGCACTACGTTGCGCTGCCGCCGCGCTCGGAGCTGGAACAGTATCCGACCGGCGCCGTATTGGAGGTAAAGGGTTCGGCCGATTTGCGTGCGGCCGACCGGAACATCGCCGAGCTGGCCGTCGATGGTGTGTACCGCACCGATCATCACCTGGCCGTCGCGCAGGGACAGAGCACGACCAACCGCGACCCGCGCGAAGTGGTGGCCGCCCATGTGCGTCGGCTCGAAGCTCTTCGCCGCGCCGGCATCGTGCAGCGTGAAGCCGAAGGTGTTTGGCGCGTGCCTGATGACCTTGCCGAGCGAGGCCGACAGTACGACGCCCAGCGGCTCGGCGGTGGGGTGGCGGTGGAATTGAAATCGCATCTGCCGATCGAGCGACAGGCGCGTGTGATCGGAGCCACATGGCTCGACCAGCAGTTGATCGGCGGCGGCAAAGGGCTGGGCGACCTGGGTTTTGGTGCCGAGATCAAGGACGCGCTGCGCCAACGCACTGACTTCCTGATCGAGCAAGGGCTGGCTGAGCGACATGGGCAACGGGTAGTTCTGGCGCGCAATCTATTGACAACGCTGCGCGGACACGAGTTGACGAAAGCCGCGCAGGACATCGCCGCCGAAACTGGGCTGGAGCATCGTCCGGTGGCCGATGGGCAGCGGGTGGCCGGCATCTATCGGCGCAGCGTCATGCTCGCCAGCGGGCGCTATGCGATGCTCGATGACGGCATGGGATTCAGTCTGGTTCCGTGGAAGCCGGTGATCGAGCAGCGGCTGGGGCAGCAAGTTGCCGCGACAGTGCGCGGCGGCGGAGCATCTTGGGAGATTGGATATTCCCGAGGTCCATCTATAGGTTAGCAAATATCGCTGTAACGCAAGTGCAGCCGAAACTACTAGGCCTCCAAGTCCAGTAAAGCCTTCCGCAACTTGCTCACGACGTTCTGCAGACTCGCGAGGTCAGACTGGAACAGGTGATCGAGATTCGTGAAGCGTTTCCCTAGATCTGCATCTGTTGATGAAGAGGGGGTGTTCATTTTTGTCGCTTCCGGAATCGTTCGCGCGTCACTAACATGTGAAAAACCAAAGGCCTCATGTTGTTGTGAGGCCGGTTACTTGATTAAGGAGAAGCCTAAATGTCATTTGTTCCGACTGTGCGTGCAGCCCTTTCAGTTACTGCCGCGCTGATGTTGCTGCCGGTTGCAGCACTAGCCCAGACCCCATCGGCCGCGCCCCAATTCCTACCGCTGCCTGAAGGTGCCAAGCCGGTTCCGGAGCCCGAAGTCGGGTAGCCATCGCTGTCAGGCTCAAAATTGATAAACGCCGCGGGTGGATGAGCTTCGCTGATGCCGCCGAAACTTTCGCCCGTATCGAAGGCATATTGACGCTGGCCTCAGGGGCGTCCACGACCCTGAGGACTAAAGGCATCACTCCTACAGGCTTTCTGTACAAGCCCGACGGATTACGGGGAAACGGCTGCCGCCGCAGCGATGATCACCGCAGCCACGTCATCAGGTCGCGACAAGTGCGGGGCATGGCTGGTCGGCAGAGTTACGGTGGTAGCTTGAATCTTCTTGGCCAGGGCACGCTGGAGATCAGGCTGGAGCAGCTGGTCTTGCTCGCTGACGATGTACCAGGAGGGCTTGCTCTTCCATGCAGCGACGGACACCTTGTCTGCGAAATTCTGCCCCTGGGTGAGATGCTGCGTGGCGGCGATCACCTTGGTCTGCGCCGCCGGCACGTCCTGAGCCAGGTACTTGGTCACGCCCTCCTCCGTGAGGGTAAGGAAGCCCTCTTTGTCCGCAGCGAGGTGGGTAAGGCCGGGAGGCGTCGGGTAGTCCTTGTTCAGGTCGACAATCGACTGGTTCTCGGAAGGGGCGTAGGCCGCGACATAGACCAGTGCCTTCACGTTGTCCCGTTGCCCTGCCTCGGTGATGACGACTCCACCATAGGACCAACCAACCAGGACCACCGGACCAGTTTCCCTGTTGAGAACACGGCGCGTGGCGGCCACGTCGTCAGCCAACGAAGTCAGAGGATTCTGGGCGGTCACCACTTTCAAGCCCTTGGCCTGGAGGAGCGGAATGACCTTGCTCCAGGTGGAGCCATCCGAGAACGCGCCGTGTACGAGCACGACGGTCGGCTTCTGTGGGACCGCGTCGGCAGCGCTTGCCGCAGTGGATGTCAGGGCCGCAGCGCCAAGGGCTACAGCAGCAATTGCGTTCTTTGCAATGGATTGCATCAGATTTCCTTTGAATTGAGCTGACCGAAGCCAGCGATTGATGATGTCGAGCAGACTAGGTAATCGTATACATGAAATAAATATGATTAAATGCCGACATTGTTTCATCAATAGAAACAAAATGGATCAAATCAATGGATTGTGGGGGTGGACTTGGGATTAATCTCTGCTGCTGCGGGCGAACTTGCGTCGCAGTCGCAGTTGGCTGTTGAGCAGATGCAGATTCGAGCGATTGAAGCCCCCATCGAGTGAAGCTACTTAGTTGGGCCTGCATAACCCCGCGAACACGCATGAGCACTAGCTTTGTGGATGATCGCCGATAGCCCGAACTCCCGATTTCCGTTGCAATGACGCGCAAGTTCCGGGAATTTGGAGACCACCGCTGATGGCCGCCGACAACTTCTTCCGCGCGCGCCTGGAGACGATGATCGACATGCGCTGGCCGTGCTGGCCACGCGCATGCCGTGGGCGCAGATCGGGGCCTCGCAGGCGTCCACAAGGATCGTGCCGACCGTGTGGTCAAGGGCGCCTATCGTGCTGACTTTTCCTGGGCCAATGATGTCAGTGGAAGATCAAGCAGCGACCGGGGCAGCAACTCGCCGCGCCAGTGCGGGGCTGCGGCGTGTCGTGGGAAATTGGACTCATCCGTGGGCCGTTGGCTAAAACCAAGAGTGCTTTGACACTTTTGGGACCTTGCACTCAGGATTCGAATCGCTTGTCGCTGAACTTCTTGACGGCAAAATCCAAGAAGCTTCGTAGTTTCGGTGTCATCCGTCTGTCCGATGCATAAAGCACGTGCAGTGATCGAGCCGGTGGTTCGTACTCTGGCAGAAGCCGTATTAGGCGTCCCGCCTCTATCTCGTCTGCCACAAGTTCATAGGGCTGCAGAAGTATGCCCATACCTGCAACGGCGGCAGCACGAAGCGCTTCCCCACTGTTGGTATAGAAACGCCCATTTATAGGCACAGTTACTTGCCCCTCTGGACCATCAAATGACCACTGGGTGCGTAGCGAGGTGTGAGAAAAAACGAGGCATTCATGTTTGAGCAGATCCAAAGGAGTTTGCAACGGTTCCGCGAGTTTCATATAGCTGGCCGCAGCGCAGAGCGCCAAGCGATATGAGGCAAGGCGTCTCGCAATCAAGCTGCTGTCGGGGAGGTCCCCTGTGCGGAAGACAACGTCGAAACCTTCCTCAACCAAATCGACGGTGTGATTGGTAAGGCTGAGATCAACGGAAACCTCAGAATGCTGTCTCAAGTATTCTGGAATCTCCGGCGCAAGCCCGTGACTTCCAAATGTTATCGGTGCACTGATACGAAGTCTTCCCCGCGGCTCTGACCTGGTTTCCGCCATCAACGCTTCGGCAGCTTCCATCTCAGCGAGGATATTTTTCGCACGCTCGTAAAAAAGTTGCCCGCTGTCTGTAAGGCTTTGCCTGCGCGTCGTTCTATTCAGCAGCTTAATGCCGAGCCCATCTTCAAGCGCGCGTATTTGTTTCCCCGCCAACTGCGACGACAAGTTCAGCTCGTCCGCTGCCGAAGAGATAGAGCCCGCCTCAACAGCTTTAACAAAAACCTTCATGCATGCCAGTCTATCCATTAGAAACTTCTGTTTTCTAGTGTTGAAAAAATGTGGCTATTGTAGCATTTTGGTTTCAAAGATACAGTATGACAAGCAGTACTACTCTTCGGCTTCCGCCAGCTCAATTTGAAAGGAAATCCCATGCAATCGAACTCAAAAACAGGAAGCATCACGGCGGTCTCGACCACCACACCCCTCGCCGCGGCTGAGGTTGAGAAACCTACAGTGGTTCTGGTGCATGGGGCGTTCGCCGACGGTTCGACCTGGAAGCAAGTCATTTCACTACTCCAAGAAGAGGGACTGAAGGTTGTAGCTGTGCAGAACCCGCTGAGTTCGCTGGCTGACGACGTTACGGCTACCCGACGCGTTCTGGATATGCAGACAGGCCCCGTCGTTCTTGTGGGACATTCGTGGGGTGGAGTTCCCGTTACCGAGGCAGGCCAGCAGGAGAACGTCAAAGCGCTGGTCTACATTGCCGCCTTCGCTCCGTCTGAAGAGCAGTCGGTCGTGGACTTGTCCAAGGACTATCCGACTCCGTCAGGCTTCAGCCATATCGTGTCAGACAAAGATGGGTTCTTGACCTTGAGCCTTGAAGGGGTGCAAAAACATCTTGCGCAGGACGTTTCGGCGGAGCAAACCAAAGTGATGTTCGCCACACAAACTCCTACTCGCGGAAAGAACTTCGAGGAGAAAGTTACCGTAGCCGCATGGAAGACGAAGCCGTCTTGGTATGTGGTGAGTGAGCAAGACTACATGCTTCAACCAGCTTTGCAGACGGCGATGGCAAAGAAGATCTCGGCGCGGGTTACCACTTTGCAAGCAAGTCATGCGCCGCACCTGTCCCAACCATCTGAGGTGGCAAAGGTAATTCTCGAAGCGACGGCCTACGTTTCGAAGTAACCAAGCACTGCCTTAACGTAAGCAATCCACATTCATCCTCCGCGGCATGCTTGGAATTTCGTTCGTATTGATGTGCTCGCGGAGCCACGTCCATGACTGCATGTTCTGGCGTCTTGCCATGCCGCGAGTTGGTCGTTAAATAGGCGTCCTATGGAAAACCCGTATTTCGATCAATGCACAGCGCATGGGCGTGCTTGGCCTTTTCTGTGCGCATGGATTCGGAAATAGTCAACCCGTCGCGGCCGATTCTGGTCTTCGGCTGAACCACTCAACTTAGGAGAAAAAATGCCCCAAACCATTCGATTCCATCAAGTAGGCGGTGCCGAGGTCCTGACCTGGGAAGACGTCAAAGTGGCCGAGCCGGGTCCCGGCGAGCTGCGTGTGCGTCACACCGTGATCGGCGTCAACTACATCGACGTTTACCAGCGTACCGGCGCGTATCCCCTGTCGTTGCCCAGCGGCATGGGCGTTGAGGCCGCCGGCGTGGTTGTCGCCGTGGGTGCTGGCGCTGACGAGTTCAAGGTGGGTGACCGGATCGTGTACGCCGGTGGCCCTCCCGGTGCGTATGCCGAAGAGCGCCTGGTTCCCGCCGCGCGTGCCTTGAAGCTGCCTGCAGGGGTGTCCGATGACGTGGCCGCCAGCCTCACCTTCAAGGGCCTGACGGTGGAGTACCTGATCCGTCGCTGCTACCCGGTCAAGCAGGGTGACGTCGTTCTGTTCCACGCAGCGGCGGGCGGCATCGGATCGATTGCCTGTCAGTGGCTCAAGCACCTCGGGGCAACCGTCATCGGTACCGTGGGTGGCGAAGACAAAGCTGCTTACGCCAAGGCCAATGGCTGCGACCACCCCATTCTTTACAAGACCGAAGACGTGGTCCAGCGGGTCAAAGAGATCACCAACGGTGCAGGCGTTTCGGTGGTGTACGACTCCATCGGTAAAGTCACGATTGCCCAGTCGCTGCAATGCCTGCGTCCGCGCGGCACGCTGGTCAGCTTCGGGACCGTGTCGGGCCCGACGCCGCCGATCGATCTGGCAGAGCTGGGTTCGCGTGGCTCTTTGTCCGTGACGCGTCCGTCGATCGCGCACTACACCGCTAAGCGTGAGGAGCTGGTGGGTGGTGCCAACGTTTTGTTCGACGCCATCGCGTCCGGCGTGGTCAAGCCCGCAAAGACCACGAAGTACGCACTGAAAGATGTCCAGCAGGCCCACCGTGATCTGGAGGCCGGCAAGACCAGCGGCTCGGTCGTCCTGGTGGTCTGAGCGAATGCCCAGGTCTCGATCAATGTGATGCCAGGAGTCCTTTGATGGATCCCGCCCAGGAGGACTATGGAAATTCGACACCTTCGTTGCTTCCTAGCGGTCGCTGAAGAGCTTCATTTCGCGCGGGCGGCTGAACGGTTGCATATTGAACAATCACCCTTGTCTCGTGCAATTAAGGAACTAGAGGAAGATCTGGGGGCGCAGTTGTTTGTACGCACAACGCGCAGCACTCGCTTAACGCGCGCGGGATTACTGTTCTTGGAACATGTCCCGCGAGTTTTTGCAGCAATGCAACAGGCACGCGATAGCGTGAAAGCTGCGGCCAATGGTTTTCATGGGCAGTTGCGAGTTGCTTTGTCTGACGGCATCACCCCATCGTGCTTCTCCGCACTCTTGGCACTATGTCGGCAGGAAGAGCCTGAAATTGAGATTCGTCTCTCCGAGGTGCCTTTATCACAACAGATCAAGGGGTTGAACGACGATCTGTATGACTTAGGGTTTGCTCAGTCAGAGGAGGTTGACGAGGGACTCATTGTGGAGCCCCTCTGGCACGATCCGTTGATGGTGGCAGTGCCCGCACGTCACCCCTTGCTCGCCCACAAGCGCATACCTTTGGACGAGATGCTGCGCTATCCCTTGGCTCTCTGCGATTTGCAGGCATACGAAGGACATGCTCGCCAAATTGATCGCGCTTTGCGCCAATCGAGTCTGGAGCCGCTGGTCGCGGAGCGGGTAGCGTCGTTCGAACTGATGATGACTCTGGTGTCGGCGGGTTTCGCGCTGGGTTTAGCGGGTGCGTCGCAGATTGCCTCCAGCCGTGAACCAAGTGTCGTCGCCCGGCCACTGGCAGGCCGTTCACACATGCTTACAACGTATCTGTTGCGCATAGACAGCGAGCCATCTGATGCGTTGACTCGTTTCATCGAGCGAGTATTCGCCATTGATCCCCCAAGAGGGAAAACCTCTGCGGCACGAACGAAATCTGATCCATCGGAGGAAATCGAGTCATGAAGAAGTTCATCCCACTTCTACTTGCCGCGACATTGGTGGCCTGCGGAAAACCCGAACCGACTGCGACGACCAGCCCGTCCAGCCCGACCGAAACAGTCGATTCGCTCGCGGCCAATCCGGAGCGATTGAAGGGACTGCGCCAGCAGTGCAAGACTGACCGCCAAAAGCTCGGCGACGAACTCTGCAACCGAGTGGCCGAAGCGACGAATCGGCGTTTTCTCGGCGATGGAAAAACGCCCTACACACCACCGAAGGAACAACCCAAGTTCTGATTTTGGGGCGGCTCACCACAAAACTGCATTTATTTGCTCGCCATGCCGCAATGCGCTCTTGCTTGCGGCATTTTTACTGGTTTCGCCCCTACATGAATTGATGCTTTTTAAGGCATCTTTGTCCCGATAACGGTCTTTGACCGGCGTTGTTCTGCCCCCGATCCTGATGACAACGGCACGTCTTCGTGCCACTTGCCACATGGGAGAAATCGGAGGCCAGAATGCAAGGTCAAGGTGTGCTGTTCGGGCAGATCGTTGCTGTATTCAGCATCGTAATCGCCGGTGTGTGGAGTGCCACACAATGGACAGCCGCCGCCCTGGGCTACCAACTACGCCTGGGCTCGCCTTGGTTCGATTTCTTCGGCACGCCGGTTTATCACCCCTGGCGCCTATTCGAGTGGTGGTTCTTCTTCGATGCCTATGCGCCGCATGTCTTCGACATCGGCGGAGCGATTGCCGGCGCCAGCGGCCTGGTTGCCGTACTGGTTGCCATCGGCATGTCGGTCTGGCGTTCGCGGCAATCGAAGCTGGTCACGACCTATGGGTCGGCGCGTTGGGCTGATGCCAGCGATATTCGCAAAGCCGGTCTGGATCAGTCGGCCGGCGTTTTTCTCGGCCTGCATGACGGGCAGTACCTGCGGCATGAGGGACCGGAACACGTCCTGACCTTCGCACCGACTCGCTCAGGAAAGGGTGTTGGTCTCGTGGTGCCGACACTTCTGTCCTGGCCTGCGTCCGCCGTCGTCCACGACATCAAGGGCGAGAACTGGACTATCACCGCGGGCTGGCGCTCGCGCTTCTCGCACTGCCTGCTGTTCAACCCCACAGATCCCAAGTCGGCCGCCTACAACCCACTGCTAGAGGTTCGGCGCGGCGCGCATGAAGTGCGTGATGTGCAGAACATCGCCGACATCCTGGTCGATCCTGAAGGCGCGCTGGAACGCCGCAACCATTGGGAAAAGACTTCGCACGCGCTGCTGGTCGGCGCCATTCTGCACGTGCTCTATGCCGGCGAAGACAAGACGCTGCGCGGCGTGGCCAATTTCCTATCCGATCCGGCGTGTCCTTTCGAATTGACGTTGCACCGGATGATGACGACTCGGCATCTGGGCGACGCCCCACATCCCGTCGTCGCGTCAGCCGCGCGCGAAGTGCTCAACAAGAGCGACAACGAGCGCTCGGGCGTGCTGTCCACGGCCATGTCCTTCCTCGGCCTGTACCGCGATCCCACGGTGGCCGAAGTCACCTCTCGCTGTGACTGGCGCATCGCCGACCTGATTTCGTCCGCGCATCCGGTGTCGCTGTATCTGGTAGTGCCGCCGTCGGACATCAGCCGCACGAAACCGCTGGTGCGCTTGATCCTCAACCAGATTGGTCGGCGGCTCACCGAATCGCTTGATGGCTCGGACGGCATCGCTCGCCACCACAAGCTGCTGCTGATGCTCGACGAGTTTCCCGCGCTGGGCCGACTCGATTTCTTCGAGACGGCCTTGGCGTTCATGGCCGGCTACGGCATTCGCAGCTTCCTGATCGCACAGTCGCTCAACCAGATCGACAAAGCCTACGGCCAGAACCATTCGATTCTCGATAACTGCCATGTGCGCGTGACGTTCGCCACCAACGACGAACGCACCGCCAAGCGCATCTCCGAGACGCTGGGCACGGCTACCGAGCTGCGCGCACAGCGCAACTATGCCGGCCATCGGCTGGCCCCGTGGCTGGGGCATCTCATGGTGTCGCGCCAGGAAACAGCGCGCCCGCTGCTCACCCCCGGCGAAGTGATGCAGCTCCCACCTGAAGAGGCCGTGGTGATGGTGTCCAGCGTGGCGCCGATCAAGGCCAAGAAACTGCGCTACTACACGGACGTCAATTTCAAGCGGCGTGTGCTGCCGCCGCCAGTTCTTGCGGCCGGGCGTTACTTGGATGCGCCACCGGTTCGGCCCAACGACTGGAGCGGGTTGGTGATTCCCGCCGTACCCGCCGCGCCCGCTGCCGTGGGCCTGACCGGCAACGACACAGGCACTGCCGATGACGGCGGTCCGCGCCGTCAGCCAGAGCTATCCGAGGTCGCCGAGTACAGCCCCGAACAAGAGTCACCCGCCAATGACCTGGCGCTGCTCGATGACGACGACTTGCCGCTGCCTGCCTTTGCCTCATTCCCCCGCCAGCTCGATCCGGCCATGCAGCGCACGGCCCGGCTGGCTTCCCTCGACCCCGACGACGGAATCCAGCTATGAGCCAATACCGCCTCAACCTGTTCATCCCGCCCGAACACGCCAAGCGCCTGGACGAACTGGCCGCCAAGAAAGGCGTGTCCAAGTCGTCCATCGTCGCGGCGGCACTGGCGTCCTGGTTGTCACCGGACGCCGGCGACCAGCGCGAGGCGGCGATTGCCAAGCGGCTCGACCGCCTATCTCGCCAGTTCGAGCGGCTGGAGCGCGACCAGAACATCGAGATCGAGACACTGGCGCTGTTCGTTCGCTATTTCCTCACTGTCAGCACGCCAGTGCCCGAAGCCCACCAAGAGGCCGCGCGCGCCCAGGGCAAGGCCCGCTTCGAGCAGTTCGTCGAACAACTCGGCCGTCACCTGTTGCGTGGGCGCAGCCTGGTGCGTGACGTGGTGGAGGAACTTCAACCCGACACTGCACGGCTGGACGAAGCGGCAGCGTTGGCCGAAGCCCAGGAGCGTGCCTCATGAGCGCACAACCCGAGTCCTTCGCCACGACCTCGCTCGACCGGCGCATCCGCATGCTGCGCACGGCCATGGGGCCAGTGATCGCCGCCGCGCTGGAAGACCCAGACGTGGTGGAAATCATGCTCAACCCCGACCGGTCGCTGTGGGTGGATCGCCTGTCCTCCGGCCGTGCACCGCTGGGCGTTGAGCTGTCCGAAGCGGATGGCGAACGCATCATCCGCCTGGTCGCCGCGCACGTCGGCGCGGAGGTCCATCGCGGCCAGCCGCTCTTGACCGCAGAACTGCCTGAGACCGGCGAACGCTTCGAGGGCATCCTGCCGCCCGCCGCACCGGGGCCTGCCTTTGCGCTGCGCAAGCGGGCCGTGAACATCATCGGCCTGGATCGCTACGTCGCCGACGGCATCCTGTCCGCCGCGCAAGCCGATTTCCTGCGCCGCGCAGTGCGTGAGCGGCAGAACATCCTGATCGCCGGCGGCACCAGCACTGGCAAGACCACGCTGGCAAACGCCTTGCTCGCTGAGATCGCCGCCACGGGTGATCGCGTGCTGGTGCTCGAAGACACCATCGAGCTGCAATGTGCCGCCCGCGACCATGTGCCGCTGCGCACGCGCGCGGGCGTCGTCTCCATGACCGAGCTGGTGCGCGCCACGATGCGCCTGCGCCCCGACCGCGTGGTCGTTGGCGAGGTGCGAGGCGGCGAGGCCCTGGATCTCATCAAGGTGTGGGGCACCGGCCACCCTGGCGGCATCGCCACAATCCACGCCGGCTCCGCGCTGGGCGCGCTGCTGCGCCTGGAGCAATTGATCCTCGAAGTCGCTGTGAATCCGCCGCGTGCCCTGATCGCTGAGGCGGTGAATGTCGTCGTATTCATCGTCGGCCGTGGCCGCAAGCGCCGCATCGAAACCATCGCCCGTGTCGCCGGCTTCGACGGCGCGGGCTATCGGCTGGCCGACGTACTGGAAACGCCGTTTCCAGAGCTGCTACCGCTTTCTTCCTCTGTTCCTTCCCCGTCCCTCAACCACTCTGGAGAACTGCCATGACGCACGCCCATACTTTCCGCTTTTCCGTAAATCCGGTTTCCCATCTTGCACGCCTGCGGCGCCTGGCCGAGCCGGCGCATAGCGGCCTGTTGTTGGCCGCTGCGATGCTGATGATGGCTGGCACCGCGAAGGCGGCCGGTTCCTCGATGCCCTGGGAAGGGCCGCTGCAATCCATCCTCGACTCCATCCAGGGGCCGGTCGCCCGCATCATCGCCGTCATCATCATCATTTCGACGGGCCTGGCGCTGGCCTTCGGCGACACGTCAGGAGGCTTTCGCAAGCTGATTCAGATCGTGTTCGGTCTGTCCATCGCGTTCGCCGCATCTTCGTTCTTCCTGTCGTTCTTCAGCTTCTCCGGTGGGGCCGTCATATGAGCACGGCCAACGACCTGCCGGGCTTCGAGATTCCCCTGCATCGATCGCTCACCGAGCCCATCTTGTTGGGCGGTGCACCGCGCACCGTGGCGATCGCCAACGGCACGCTGGCCGCCGCCGTGGGCTTAGGGCTTCAACTGTGGATTCCGGGGTTGGTGCTCTGGATCGTCGGCCACTCGCTGGCGATGTGGGGGGCGCGCGTCGATCCGCAGTTCATGCAGGTGTTTGCCATGCACCTGAAGCACAAACCGCTGCTGGACGTGTGAGGACCATGCCATGCTGAACCTCTCCGAATACCGCCAGCGCCCGGCCTTGCTTGCCGATTGGCTGCCTTGGGCCGGTCTGGTCGCACCGGGTGCGGTGCTCAACAAGGATGGTGGCTTTCAGCGCACAGCGCGCTTTCGCGGGCCTGACCTGGACAGCGCCACGCAGGGCGAGCTGATCGCCACCACCGCGCGGCTGAACAACGCACTGCGCCGGCTTGGCAGCGGCTGGGCGCTGTTCATCGAAGCCGAACGCCGACCTGCCGCAGACTATCCGCACTCAGATTTCCCGGAGCCGCTGTCCTGGCTGGTGGACGAGGAGCGACGTGCAACCTTCGAGGAATCGGGTAGCCACTTCGAGAGCGTCTACCACCTGACCTTGCAATACCTGCCGCCGGAAGAATCGCGTGCACGTGCGGCCAAGCTGCTCTACGAGAACACCCCCACGCAAGGCGTGGACTGGCGCGAACGCCTGTCGGCCTTCGTCGCGGAAACCGACCGCATCTACGACTTGCTCGACGGTGTGATGCCGGAGATCGCCTGGCTCGACGACAGCCAGACGCTGACCTACCTGCATGCGACCGTCTCGACGCGGCGCTATCGAATCGGTGTGCCGGAAGTGCCGTTCCATCTTGACGCGCTACTGGCCGATGCGCCGCTGGTCGGCGGCCTCGCACCCATGCTGGGCGACCAGCACCTGCGCGTGGCGACCGTGCGCGGCTTTCCGATCTCGACCTGGCCGGGGATTCTGGACGACCTCAACCGGCTCGGTTTCGCCTACCGCTGGAGCACGCGCTTCCTCTGCATGGACAAGGCCGAGGCCGAAAAGGAGCTGGGCCGCTTGCGTCGGCAGTGGTTCGCCAAGCGCAAGAACGTCCTCGCACTGCTACGCGAAACCATCTTCCAGCAGGAAAGCCCGTTGGTCGATACCGATGCCAGCAACAAGGCCGGCGACGCCGATGCGGCTTTGCAGGAGCTGGGCAGCGATCAAGTTGCCTTCGGCTATGTCACCGCGACCGTGACGGTATTCGATGCCGACGGCGACGTGGCCGATGAGAAGCTGCGCCAGGTGGAGCGTGTCATCCAGGGGCGTGGGTTCGTGACGATCCCGGAGACCCTGAATGCTGTGGAGGCCTGGCTGTCGTCGGTGCCGGGCAATGCCTACGCCAATGTACGCCAGCCCATCGTCTCGACGCTGAACCTCGCGCATTTGATGCCAGTGTCGGCGGTGTGGGCCGGGCCGGAGAAGAACGACCACCTCGACGGCCCGCCGCTGATCGTTACCCGCACCGAGGGCGCGACGCCGTTCCGGCTGGTGACGCACATCGGCGACGTGGGGCACACGCTGGTGGCCGGCCCGACCGGCATGGGCAAGTCGGTCCTGCTCGCCACGCTGGTCATGCAGTTCCGCCGCTATTCCGGCTCGCGCATCTTCGCCTTCGACATGGGGCGCTCGATGCGCGCCACCATCTTGGGCCTGGGTGGCGAGCACTACGACCTCGGTGCTGACGGTGCGATTGCTTTCCAGCCGCTGGCGCGCATCGACCGCGAGGGCTATCGCACCTGGGCGGCTGAGTGGATCGAAGGCCGGTTCCGGCACGAGGGCGTGGCCATTGGCCCCGAAGAGAAGGTGGCGATCTGGTCGGCGCTCAACAGCCTCGCCGGCGCACCCGTCGAGCAGCGCACGCTGACCGGGTTCTCCGTGCTGCTCCAATCCAACGCATTGCGCCAGGCGCTCGCGCCCTACGTGCTCGGCGGCGCCCACGGCAAGCTGCTGGATGCCGACAGCGACAGACTGGGCGCGGGCGACGTGCAGTGTTTCGAGATGGAGGAACTGATGCACAGCAAGGCTGCGGTGCTGGCCGTGCTGGGCTATCTCTTCGCGCGCTTCGATGAGCGTTTCGACGGCGCGCCGACGCTGCTGATTCTCGATGAGGCCTGGCTGTTCCTCGACGACCCGGTGTTCGCGGCGCGCATTCGCCAGTGGCTCAAGACGCTGCGCAAGAAGAACGTCAGCGTCATCTTCGCCACGCAGTCGCTGGCCGACATCAAGGATTCGACCATCGCGCCCGCGATCATCGAGAGCTGCGCCAGTCGCATCTTCCTGCCCAACCCGCAGGCCACCGAGCCGCAGATTCGCACCATCTATGAGGACTTCGGGCTGAATGCCCGCCAGATCGAGATCATCGCCACCGCCCAGCCCAAGCGCGACTATTACTACCAGTCGCGTCTGGGCAACCGTCTGTTCGACTTGGACCTCGGGCCGGTCACGCTCGCCTTTGCGGGCGCATCGACGCCCCAAGACCAACGCGCGATCGACAACGTGCTGCGCGATGCCGGAACTCCGGGCTTTGCCGGCATCTGGCTGCGCCATCGCGGCCTCGATTGGGCGGCAGACCTGTTGCCGTCCGCTCCCTCTGCCGCGTCCTTCCTTGCTTCCCAACCTCTGGAGGTTTCACCATGAAAAAACGTCTTCTTGCCGTCGCTGCCGCTGCCTTGATCGGTGTCATACCGGTCGCACAAGCGCAATGGGTCGTCATCGACCCCACGAATCTGGCCCAAAACATCCTGACTGCCGCGCACACGCTGGAGCAGATCAACAACCAGATCCGACAGCTCCAGAACGAGGCGCAGTCCTTGATGAACGAGGCCAGGAACCTCGCAAGCCTTCCGTTCAACGTGGTCAATCGCCTGCGGAGCAACCTCGATACGACGCGGCAACTGATCACCCAGGCGCGTGGGCTGGCCTTCGATATCCAGAACATGGACCAGCAGTTCGCACAACTCTACCCGGAGCAATACGCCGCCACGGTGAGCGGCAACCAAATGTTCCAGGATGCGCACCAGCGCTGGCAGAACACGCTTCAAGGCTTGCAGACCGCCATGCGCATGCAGGCGCAGGTGTCGCAGAACCTGAATCAGGATGAGGGTGTGCTGGCCGATCTGGTCGATCAGAGCCAGTCGGCCACAGGTGCCTTGCAGGCCATGCAGGCCACCAATCAGCTTCTGGCCCTGCAAGCCAAGCAGTCCATCCAGACCCAGCAACTTCAGCTCACGCAGGGCCGCGCAGCCTCGCTGGAACTGGCGCGGCAAGCCGCCGCCGTCGAACGCGGACGCGAGGTGACGCGCCGCTTCATCGGAAACGGCACGGCGTACACGCCGCAGTCCGTGAACTTCTACGGCAACTGACGGGCACGGCCATGAACGACGTCTCCGTCATCGACCGCTTCCTCAACGTCTTCTCCACGTACATCGATTCGGGGTTCGGTCTGCTGCACGGTGAAGTCGCGTTCCTGACCGCGACGCTGGTAGCCATCGACATGACCCTGGCCGGGCTCTATTGGGCGCTGGGCCATGCCACCGGCCAGGGCGAAGACGTGATGGCCAAGCTCCTGCGCAAGGTGCTCTACGTCGGCGCCTTCGCCTACATCATCGGCAACTTCAACTGGCTGGCGAGCATCGTATTCCGGTCCTTTGCCGGCCTTGGCCTGACGGCTTCCGGTTCGACGTTGACCATGGCGACCTTCCTGCAACCGGGGCGCCTCGCCAAGACCGGCATTGACGCGGCGGCGCCCATCCTGCAACAGATCAGCGAGATGGCCGGGTTCCCGGAGGTGTTCATCAACATCGCGCCCATCGTGGTGATGTTCCTCGCCTGGTTGATCGTCATCATCAGCTTCTTCGTGCTGGCGGTGCAGCTCTTCGTCACGCTGATTGAATTCAAGCTGACCACGCTCGCCGGCTTCGTGCTGGTGCCGTTCGCACTCTGGAACAAAACCGCCTTCCTCGCCGAAAAAGTGCTCGGAAACGTGGTGTCCTCGGGCATCAAGGTGCTGGTGCTGGCGGTGATCGTTGGCATTGGCACGGGGCTGTTCGCCGAATTCCAGGTCTCGCCCAGTGAGCCGTCCATCGACCATGCGTTGGTGGTGATGCTGGCTTCGCTCGCCATGCTGGCACTCGGCATCTTCGGCCCCGGTATCGCCACCGGTCTGGTGTCCGGTGCGCCGCAGCTTGGCGCGGGTGCAATGGCGGGTGCAGCGATGGGCGCAGCCGGTACCGCCGCCGCGGTCGGTGCTGCCGCAACCGGCGTGGGTAGCGCGGTGGCGGCTGGGGCGCGCATGGCTCCTGCCGCCGCCAAGATGGCCGCCAGTGGTGCGCGTGCCGCGGCCTCGACCGCGGGCAGCGCGCGCTCGGCTTATCAAGCGGGTTCCGCAGCGGCAGGCGGTGGTATCAAGGGCGCTGCCGCAGGCTTGGGCAACGTCGCCAAGACCGGCGCGCAGGCTGTTGGCCAGAAGGCTGCAGATGGCATGCGCTCGATGAAGGAGCGAGTGGCATCCGCCTTCCGCTCCGACGAGGCGGGGCCGGCATCTGGCGCCGCCGCCGCATCAGGCCAATCCACCACCAACGAAGCCAATTCCACTGCTGCCGACCCGCAGCAACAGGCGCAACCCGCCTGGGCCAAGCGCCTGCACCGCCGCCAGCAGATCAGTCATGCCGCTTCCACAGCCGCTCACACGTTGCGCGGGGGTGACGGTGGTGGTTCAAGCAGCGGCCCGAGCTTGAACGATTCCAACTCATAAGGAGAACAAACCATGCGATTCAAACGACCGCAGGTGCGCTATGCCGATACGCCTCAGCCTGCCACGCCCTACCAATCGGCCGCCCAGGTGTGGGACGAGCGCATTGGCTCGGCCCGCGTGCAGGCCAAGAACTGGCGGCTGATGGCCTTCGGCTGCCTAGTGCTCGCGTTGCTGATGGCGGGCGGCCTGGTCTGGCGCTCGGCGCAGTCCATCGTCACGCCCTACGTGGTGGAAGTGGATCAGGCTGGTCAGGTTCGGACGGTTGGCGAGGCCGCCACGCCGTACCGGCCCAACGATGCGCAGATCGCCTACCACTTGGCGCACTTCGTCGTGCTGGTTCGTTCGCTGTCCATCGATCCCATCGTCGTGCGGCAGAACTGGCTCGATGCCTACGACTACACCACCGACCGGGGTGCGGGTGTGCTCAACGAGTACGCGCGTACCCATGACCCGTTCGCGCGCGTCGGCAAGGAGTCGGTCACGGTGCAGATCACCAGCGTCGTGCGTGCCAGCGATGCGTCTTTCAACGTGCGCTGGACCGAGCAGCGCTTCGTCAACGGTGCGCCGGCTGGCACCGAGCGCTGGAACGCTGTGATTTCCACCGTCCTGCAAACCCCGCGCACCGAGCAGCGGTTGCGCAAGAACCCATTGGGCATCTACGTCAACGGTCTGTCGTGGAGCCGCGAACTCGATGCTGCCGAAGGAGCCAAGCCATGAACCAGCCTTTCCGTTTTTACGCTTTTGTGTTGATGCTTGCAGCATCTGCATTGTCGTTGCAGGGCTGCGCCACGAAGGGTGCGCCGCCGCCGACCATCTCACTCGATGAGCCGGTACAGGCCCAGCCGCTGCCCGAACCGCCCAAGCCGGTTGAAGTGGTCGAGGTGCCGAAGGTGCTGCCGATGCCAGCGCAGATGAAACCTCTGCCCGAGAGCATTGAGGCCAAGGCTGCACCGGAACCCGCAGACGAAAAGCTCCGGGTATCGCGTGCCAATGCCGAGGCGCGCATCGCGCCCACGCGTGAAGGCTACGTCAACGCCATCCAGGTCTGGCCCTTCACCGATGGCGCGCTGTATCAGGTCTATGCGGCGCCGGGACGGGTGACGGTGATTTCTCTGCAACCCGGCGAGGAGCTGGTGACGGTGGCCGCTGGCGATACGGTGCGCTGGATTGTTGGTGACACCTCCAGCGGCACGGGCGATGCGCTGCACGTCAGCGTGCTGGTCAAGCCGATCCGCTCAGGTCTCAAGACCAATCTGGTCATCACCACCAGCCGCCGCACCTACCTGATCGAGCTGACCTCGACCGAACGCGCCTGGATGGCTTCTGTGTCGTGGGAATACCCGAAGGATCGGATGCTGGCCCTGCAACGCCAGGCCCAGGCCGCGCAGGCGACGGCGCCGGTGGATACCGGCCTGTCGCTGGACAAGATTCGCTTCCGCTACGCCATCAGCGGCAGCACGCCGCCATGGAAGCCGCTGCGCGCCTTCGATGACGGCGAGAAGGTCTATATCCAGTTCCCGCCGAGCATCGCGCAGGGCGAGCTGCCGCCGCTATTCGTGATCGGCGCGCAGGGTGACGGGCAACTGGTGAACTACCGTTTCCGTTCGCCGTACTACATCGTCGACCGGCTGTTCGGCGCGGCGGAGTTGCGCCTGGGCGGCAAAGGAAGCGATGGGGGCGACGTGGTGCGTATCGAGCGCACGGATGGGGTCGTGGGCGCAACGCGGAGGAACTGACCATGAGCCAGAACGATATCCCGGACATACCCGTTCCCGACGCTGCCCCGAAAGTCGCGCCAGAGAACGTGGCGCTGCGCGCCCAGCCGCGTCCGGTGACGCGCCTGAACCGGCGCACATTGGCGATCCTGGCGGGTGGCCTCGCCGTAGCCGTATTGGGTGCCACGATGTGGTCGCTGCAGCCGCGCAAGCGCAATACAAGCGAACAGGCCGAGCTTTACAACGTGGATCGCGTTTCACGCTCGGAAGGACTGGACCAGCTTCCGACCGACTATTCCAAGCTGCCGCGGGCTTTGCCTCCCCAAGTGCCCGAGCTGGGGCCGCCGCTGCCCGGTGACTTGGGACCAGCCATCGTGAAGTCGCAGCAGCCGACGACACCCACCTATACGCCGCCGGGCCACGCTCCAGCTAACGCCGAGCACGATGCGCAGCGCAAAGAAGCGGAAGCGGCGGCGGGGGCGTCGGTGTTCTTCCGTTCCAGCAACCAGCGCGCCGCTGCCGTGCCGACGCAGGTGGCTACTGCCACTCCGGCGTCTGGTCTTGCGGGCTTCGATCCGATGGCTGCCGGGCCAGCCTCGACTGCGGCGCAGCCGGCCGATCCGACCGCCGTGCAGAACCGGCAGGACCAGAAAGAGGCGTTCCTGAAAGCCGGACCTACGGAAACCCGCAATTCCGGGAATCTGAAAATGCCAGCTTCTCCCTATCAGGTCATGGCCGGGACAGTAATCGCCGGCGCGCTAGTCACAGGCATTAAGTCCGACCTGCCGGGCGACGTGATCGCCACGGTGACGGAGCCGGTCTACGACACGGCCACGGGCAAGTTTGTACTGATCCCGCAGGGTTCGCGCATCCTCGGCCGCTACAACAGCCAAGTGAGCTACGGGCAAAGCCGGGTGCAGGTGGTGTGGAACCGGGTCATCCTGCCCGATACGTCCTCGCTGACGTTGGACAACCTGGCCGGCGCCGACCCGGCTGGCAACTCCGGTCTGGAGGATGGCGTCGATTGGCATTGGGATCGCATCTTTGCCGGAGCGGCGCTGACGACGCTGCTGGGCGTGGGCGCGGAGCTGGCCGCGCCGGAGAACCGCCAGAACGGTGATCGAGTCATCAACGCTGGGCGCAACAGCTTACAGGACAGCGTGAATCAGGTCGGCCAAGAAATGACCCGACGAAACCTCAATATCCAGCCTACGTTGACGGAACGGCCCGGCCTGCCGGTACGCATCATTGTCAACCGGGATCTGGTGCTGCGCCCTTATCAGCCGTTGTTCTTCAATCGGGGGACTTCACAATGAGCGCGACACGCAAGCTGCGGCTGGGGCCGCTGCCCAAGACCGAGAGCGTCAAGCTGACCTTCGTGTGCCCGGTCGAACTCAAGGCCGACCTCGACCGCTATGCCGCGCTACACGCGCAGACCTATGGCGAGACGGTCGATGCGGCAACGCTGATCCCGTACATGCTGGAGGCTTTCATGGCACGAGACCGGGGATTTAGACAGAAGTAGCAACGGTAGGAGCGACAACTCGCTGTGACGATACGAGGTAGTCAAATTACTTGGGGTGAAGTTGGGCGGCAACGGGGAATCTCCCGTTTGGCTCCCTTACCGCTGGCGAAGTTGGGTTCAAGTTGTCGGTTTATCAAATAGGCTTAGGTACGTGAATCCCGCTGAGTCGAAATTGGGTTCGCAAATGCATCTGGCACCGCACGAAATTATTGCCTCAACGGTTTCGGCATTGTTTGAAATGAAAGTCCAATCTGATTCTGAAGATGGTGGCACCTTTTCAGACGCCAAAGCCATCAGTAGATCAGCGATGGTAGGCGAATGTGCCGCATATCCCTCATTCGCCATTGCCGCTACACCCACCCCTAGCTTTCTACATAGTTCTTCAAGTATTGGCGCATTGAGGATCGGCTGAGTCAATTTGCTTCTGATGAGGGCAATTAGTTCTGGGTTGACGTAGGCGCCTTCTCGAATCAGTGGCTCTCCCCCATGTTGCCAAGCCTCTGGCGGGCAGCGGCGCTGCTTTGGCGCAAGTTCGATGAACGGGTTAACTTCGGCGGGGTACGTTCGACAAGTTCCAGGGCGTCTTTCATAGATTCTGCACCGATTGTCCTCGGAAAGATTAGGACAGCCGCTTCCCAACGGGGCCGCTAGCGTCACGATGACGCGAATCGGCATCGTTCCTGAAGTCGCAGAGAATGATCGTTCGCGTTTGAATGCCGCAACAAGATTTGAGGGTGGAGGTTCATCAACCCACGGTATGGCTTCGCAAAGAATATCAACTGAGTTTCCGTCTTGTAGCCAATGCACCGCTTCCTCGACGGATAGCGGAAGTCTGAATCCACGGCAGCATTCACCGCATTTGGTGCATTGAAAATCGATATCAGTCATGTCTGCCTCAGATCTCAAAATGCCTGCTTCTCATCACCAGGCATGCGCTGTACCTGGGCCACTGCTGGAAGCTTATGGTTCGAGACCAAGACATGAGCCAGCCATGGGCGTCATCAATAATGCAAACCGCGCCAGCGAAAATTAGTACGTAGCTGACCTCAATTTTTCGGTTGCTCGTTGCTGCCTAACGCAACCATCGACAATGGCGCTGTTTGCAGATGCTGTGGCGCATTTTGAATTAACAAAATCGCCCAACCTCTCTATACTCCGAGTGTGGTTTGAATGGGGAGGTATAGCGCTCCCTTGAATGACGATGGAGTTCAAGTGATGCAAAACAAAACTTTTCCGGTGGATATCGGCTGGCAAGCTTTGCTGAAGGACTTTGGCCTTCAGCCTAGTCATGTGTTGCGTCGGGCCGGGCTTCCTGAAGACTTGCTTTCCCGCGGAAGACATGGACTCTCCACAGAAGACTATTTCCGTTTCTGGCGCGCCTTGGAGGCTGAGGCCGGTGATGTCATGTTTCCCTTGCGCATCGTCGAAACGGTCTCGGCCGAGTCTTTTGATCCGCCCCTGTTCGCAGCCTTGTGCAGTGCAAATTTGATGCAGGCGGTACAACGCCTCGCCAAGTACAAGCAACTCGTGGCTCCCATGAGCCTGGAGGTGGATGTGGGTAAGGCGGGTGAACTGACCGTGTCACCTCGCTGGCTGTCGGTACAGACCGATGTGCCGTTTTCGCTGCAAGTTGCCGAGATCGCGTTTTTTTTGCGATTAGCCAGACTCGCGACCCGCGAGCCCATCAAGGCGCTTCGGGTTGTACTCCCGAAACTTCCGCCCAGCGCCTATGCCAGGCGTTACGAGAACTTCTTCGGCGCCCCCGTGCAACACGGGGAGAACCCAAGCATAACGTTCGCCGCAGCGGACATCTTGCGTCCCTTTCTTACGGCCAACGAAGGCATGTGGCGCGTGTTCGAACTTGATCTTCGCCGCAGGCTCAGCGAACTCGATGCGGCTGCGACGACGGCGGAACGCGTGCGAGCCGTCTTACTGGAGCTACTACCAAGCAATTCGGCCACCATTGAGAAGACGGCTGAGCGCTTGGGCATGAGCAAGCGAACTTTGCAGCGTCGTCTTGAAGAAGAGGGGGAGAACTTTCGCACCCTGGTCAATGCTACCCGCGAGAGCCTAGCGCGCCACTATTTGGGAAACACCACGATGTCGGGTGGAGAGATTGCCTTCTTGCTCGGCTTTGAAGACCCCAATTCCTTTTATCGCGCATTCCTAGATTGGACCGGGCAGACGCCTGACAGCGCCCGTCAAGCCATGCGCCTGAATTGAGGAGGAGCACACCTTGTCCATACTGGTAGATCAACGAAAAGTGCTGCTGGCCGGCGCCACGGGACTGGTGGGAGGCCTGATGCTTCAGGCCCTGCTGGCAGACCGGACGGTCTCGGAAGTGCATGTCGTGAGTCGTCGGCCCTTGGGTGTCAGCCACCCTAAGCTTCAGGTTCACATCGTCGATTTCAGGTGCTTGCCCGTGTTACCGCAGGTCGACGAGGTTTATCTGGCGATCGGCACGACGATCAAGGTGGCGGGCAGTCAAGCTGCGTTTCGCGCCGCCGATCTGGAGGCCAACTTGGCGGTCGCTCAAGCTGCATATGCAGCGGGAGCCCGGCGGGTCGGGTTGGTGAGCGCGGCGGCGGCGAATGCGAAGTCCTCCGTGTTCTACAACCGCGTCAAGGGTGAGTTGGAGGATGCCCTCAAGGCGATGAATCTGACGGCGTTGGTGATCGCACAGCCCTCGCTGTTGCTGGACTACCGCGACGGCCTGCAGCAGCCTACACGCATCGGTGAGTTGATCGCGATCCCGATTGCAAAACTGCTGGCGCCCATCCTGCCCGGCACCTATCGGCCGGTGCGTGCAAGGGCCGTCGCCCAGTCGCTGGTCAAGACCGTGCCCACCGCCAA
This sequence comes from Pseudomonas sp. 22490, assembly GCF_052044465.1. Classification (NCBI taxonomy): domain Bacteria; kingdom Pseudomonadati; phylum Pseudomonadota; class Gammaproteobacteria; order Pseudomonadales; family Pseudomonadaceae; genus Pseudomonas; species Pseudomonas sp. 22490. The sequence goes on from NZ_JBQENS010000027.1 coordinate 56,168, forward strand.
CGGGGTAGTCGTGCTGGCTTCCAACGTGCTCGCCAGAATCGGCGGCGAGCGCTGAGACAGGTTTCTTTCACGGCGCCTTGACGCCCCAAAACTTGTTGGCGCCGATCGTCGCATCAGTGGCGCGTAATGCTAGTGGACTGCTGCAGTCTCGCCTCTAAAGTCATCGTGTTATCACTACACGACGAGGCTCTGCATGAATATCCAACACTACGTATTTTCCGCCACCGTGGCGGTCGGCCTGCTCATGGGTCAATCATCGTTCGCACAGGAGGCATGGTCGCTAGCCAAGGATGCCGAAGGCATCAAGGTCTATGTGCGCAATGTCGAGGGCTCGCCCCTGCGCGAATTCCGAGGCGAGACTCAACTGAAGGCGACTCCTGACGACGTGGTCAAAGTGTTGCGGGACGCTGACGCCTTCCGCAAGTGGATGCCGGATGTGGCTGCCTCGGAACTGCTTAAGGCTACCGACACCGAGCAATTTCACTATCTGGACAACAAGGCCCCCTGGCCGGTATCCAATCGCGACGGCGTCTACCACTTCACCTATTCGAAGGCTGGAGATGGCACGGTCACCATCAGGGTAGAGGCTGTTCCCAACTACGTGCCGTTGCGTGAAGGCAAGGTGCGCATTCCTCAGGCGAACGGCCAGTGGAAGCTGGTGCCCAGTGCTGACGGCGTGAGCGTTACTTACCAGATGCATGCGTCCCCCGGCGGCTCCATTCCCAACTGGCTGGCCAACCAGACCGTGGTGGACACACCCTACGGAACGCTCAAGGCGCTGAGAGGCTATCTACAGGGAGCCCATTGAAACCGGCACCGTCCCCGCGAGCAGAGGGAGAAGGCAGGACCTGCTTCCATTTCAGGGGATAACGGTATGCAGTGCAGTGGCACATAGCGGAGCGTGGGACTCGAATGTCAAGGTTGTAACCGGTGGCGCAAAAGGAGGGGCTTCTGGCGCGTATTGCATGTGAGCTTATCTGCTGTATCCGGAAAATAGGCTCCATCCAAACAGACGAGGTTCACCATGTTCATTAAAGGAAAGAAAACCGCCCTGGTCACCGGCGCATCATCGGGCATGGGCAAGGCTATCGCCAAGCGACTGATCCAGGATGGCTATCAAGTCTACGTAGCTGCGCGTAGCGTCGACAAGATGTCTGATCTGGCCAAGCTGGGTGCCCAGCCCTTGCGCATAGACGTCTCGAACGATCAGGAGATTGTCGCAGGCGTTGACACCATCCTTGCCCAGACGGGTGGTGTGGACGTGCTGGTCAACAACGCGGGCTTTGGTCTGTACGGACCGGTGGAAGAAATCGGCATCGACGAAGCGCGCTACCAGTTCGAAGTGAATGTATTCGGCGCGGCGCGACTCACCCAGTTGCTGCTACCGGCAATGCGCGCCAAACGTTCCGGGTACATCGTCAACATCACTTCGATGGGCGGGAAGATGTATAGCGCCCTGGGCGCCTGGTATCACGCGACTAAGCATGCGCTGGAAGGTTGGTCGGACTGTCTACGCCTGGAACTTGTGGAGTTCGGCATCAAGGTCGTGATTGTTGAGCCGGGCGTGATCGAAACGGGTTTCGGCGATGGAGCCACCGAAAGCATCGTCAAGCGTTCGGTCGATGGCCCCTATGGCCGGATGGTGAAAATGGTCGCCAAGTCGATCAAGCAGACCTACGGCCACGGCACGGGCAGTGATCCAAGCGTGATTGCAGACGTTGTCGCCAAGGCTGTCGCCAGCAGCAATCCACGAACGCGCTATGCGGTCGGCAAGTTCGCCAAGATGCTGATCCGTATGCGCGTGTGGCTCGGTGACCGAATGTTCGACCGAATCATTCTTAGCCAGACCCGCTGACTTGCCAACGAGGCATTTTTTCCAAACAACATAGAGGTATCAAAGATGACATCAAAAGTGTGGTTCATCACGGGTGCTGCGCGCGGATTCGGGCGTGTGTGGGCCGAGGCAGCCCTGGATCGAGGTGACAAGGTCGTCGCGACGGCCAGGAAGACGAATGCGCTGAATGGGCTCGTCGAACGCCATGGCGATCGGGTTCTGCCTCTTGTTTTGGACGTGACCGATGTACAGCAGGTCAGAGATGCAGTCGCCCAAGCGCACCGGCATTTCGGTCAACTCGACGTGGTGCTGAACAATGCCGGTTATGCTCTCGTCGGTGCGATTGAAGAAGCCCGGCCGGAGGACGTGAAGGCCGAGTTCGAGACCAACTTCTTCGGAGCACTGCGGGTCATCCAGGCGGCATTGCCGATCCTGCGTAATCAGAAAAGCGGGCACATTCTCGGCGTCTCCAGCGTCGCGGGCATCGTGGCTGGCGCTATGACAGGTTTTTACAACGCCTCCAAGTGGGCGTTGGAAGCGCTACATGACAGCTTGGCACAGGAAGTTGCCGCCTTCGGAATTAAGGTAACTCTGATCGAGCCTGGCGCCTATGCGACTGACTTTTCAAGCCCAATGTCATTGCAGATATCCGAAGAGCTGGAAGACTACACAGCGCTGCGTCAGCAGATATTTGCGCAGAGCGCTCACATCGACTTCGGCGAACCACAGGCGACAGCACAAGCCGTGCTGCAAATCGTCGATGCAGCCCAGCCACCGCTGCGCTTCTTCCTCGGCACCGAGGGGATGTCCCGTGCCCGTGCAGCCTACGCTGCGCGTCTGGCTGAATGGGAGCAGTGGGAAATAGTGTCGAATGCGGCTCAGGGCGCATCCACTCGCCAGACGATCAAAGCCTGAGACCGGATTGCAACACTGAGCTGCATGCGTAGACCTATGGTGAGATGGTCGATGCGGCAACGCTGATTCCGCGCATGCTGGAAGCCTTCATGGCGGGAATTGAGGATTCAGGAGTAAAGGCTTCCCAAAGTCGCCACCTCAGAAACCAAGCTAGTAGCGGCACAAAGTTCGCCCGCCGCACCCGAAAGCGCAGCCGATGGCTGCGCTTTCGCATTTGGCGACCAACGAAGGGATGTGGGCATATGATAGCGGGCGAAAAGTGAGTGGGTTATGACCTCACCCCTCCGCTGCAGTGCTCTCAGGCTTGCTGTCGCGATGCACCTATGTGGCACTTGGCACGCAAGGCACCAAGTGCGCGTGACGGCTGGGATTTAGCCTAACTCATTGCCCTATATAGCCTTTAGCGTTGCTGTCCGGGCGCACAATAGGCTTGACAGCGGACATTTTTTATGCGCAGCGCGGGGGCTCGGTCGAGCCCCACGTCGTTTCTCGGCGATGGCGTAGAGGCTCGGCGGCCATTGCCGCGGGCTATTCCCGCCGCTCCGGCTGCGCGGAGTGGATATACAGGGTGTAGGTATCCGCCGGCCGGGGCGCGCCCGCCAGGTCGAGGGCATGACCGATGGCGCCGCGATGGTAGGTGCCATGGTTGACGATATGGAAGAGGATCTCCTGGCGCGTCATGCCGCCGTCGCGGCCATCGGCGAAGCGGAAGCGCAGCCATTCGCCGCGACGCTCCAGCGGCAGCTCGGCGACATAGCCGGCGAACCAGGCGGCCGAATCCTCCAGCCGGCGACGCAGGACGTCGTAGCCAGGCACCACCTCGCTGTTGGTCTGTTGGTGGGGCGCCGGCTCGCCCAGCAGGCGCGCCCTGAACAGTTCCTCGACGATCGCCATGTGATTGAGCTGTTGCAAGGCGAAGGCCAGCGAGGCCGGGAACGCCTCGGCGTCGATCCGGGCGATGGCATCGAGGGTGCGGCGGTCGGACCAGGCCTTGTAATTGAAGGACTCGACCAGCAGGTCGACTTGCAGGGTGGGTCGGGACATGTGGCGGGCTTCCGTGTCCATTCGCTGAGGGAGCCGGATCATAGCCCGGAGACAGCGCTCAGCGCTCGCCCTGCAACCCTTCCAGGCGTGCATCGCAGAGGTCGCGCAGGCGGTCGCGGAGGGTGCGCCCGGCGCTGTCCAGCTCGGGCCGCGCGTAGAGCGCCAGCTCCAGGCCAGCAATGGGCGGGAAGCCGGCCTGCGCGCCAAGCAGGCGATGCTCGGGCCCGACGCAGCCCAGCGGCAGCAGGCTGACCCCCAGTCCGGCGCCGACCGCGGCCACCAGGCTGGCCAGGCTGGCGCTGGAATAGCCGATGCGCCAGCGACGCCCGATGCTCTCCAGGGCATGGATCATCTCCTGGCGATACAGCGCGCCGACCGGGAACACCACCAGCGGCACCGGCTCCTCCGGCGAACCCTCGCCGAACGGCCGCGTGGCGCTGCCGAACCAGCCCAGCGGCTCGGCCCAGCGTGCATGGCAGTCGCTGTCGGCCCCCCACTGCTTGACCAGCAGCAGGTCCAGCTCGCCGCTGCGATAGAGGCGCAGCAGGTGATGGCTGAGACCGCTCTCGACCTCCAGGCGCAGTCGCGGACGCTCTTCGGTGAAGCGCGTCAGCACCGGCATCAGCACTTCGCCGGCGAGGTCTTCCGGCACGCCGAGGCGCAGCACGCCGTCGCCATGGGCCGGGCTGAGGGCCTCGCTGGCCTCGTCCGAGAGCCGCAGCAGGCGCCGCGCGTAGCCAAGCAGACGCTCGCCTTCCTCGGTCGGCAAAACCTGCCGCTGGCTGCGGTCGAGCAGGCGGCAACCGAGGTTCTGTTCGAGGCGGATGACCTGCTGGCTGACGGTGGACTGGGTCAGGTGCAGGTGTTCGCCGGCGCGGGTGAAGTTGCCGGTGTCGACAACGCTGACGAAGGTACGGAGCAGGACCAGATCGAGCATGCACACTCCCACTGAAAGGCATTACATCATTTAATTTCAGCATACATGACATCGACGCCATACTTTTCGCCAACGCCTATCGGAGCCCATCGACATGTCCCTGGCCAATCTATGCAGGAGCGGAGCCATGCTGGTCTGCGCAGCATTCAGCGGAGGCGCCGGCGCGAGCGACGCCGGAGCATTGCTCGAAGCCGCGCGTCGCGGCGATACCGCGCAGGTCGCCAGCCTGCTCGAACGCAAGGTCGAGGTCGACGCGCCCAGCGCCGACGGTAGCACCCCGCTGCTGCTGGCCACCGCCAACGACCACCTGGCGGTGGCGCGCCAGTTGATCGAGGCCGGCGCCGACGTCAACCGGCAGAACAGCCGGCTCGACAGCCCGTATCTGCTGGCCGGCGCCGAGGGCCGCCTGGAAATCCTGCGCCTGACCCTGCTCCACGGCGCCGACCTGAAGAGTACCAACCGCTATGGCGGCACCGCGCTGATCCCGGCCTGCGAACGCGGCCATGTGGAAGTGGTGAAGACGCTGCTGCAAGCCGGGGTCGATCCCAACCATGTCAACAAGCTCGGCTGGACCGGGCTGCTCGAGGCGATCCTGCTGAGTGACGGTGGTCCGCGCCACCAGGAGATCGTGCGCCTGCTGATCGACGCCGGCGCCGACGTCAACCTGGCCGATGCCGACGGCGTCAGCCCGCTGGCCCACGCCCGCCAGCGCGGCCAGGGCGGGATCGAGCGGCTGCTGCTGGCCGCCGGCGCCCAATGAAAGCGAAGGAGAAAGACATGTCCGATGAAACCTTCATGCGCGAGGCCATCGCCCTCGCCCGCGCCAACGTCGAGGCCGGCGGCCGCCCGTTCGGCGCCGTGCTGGTGCGCGACGGGCGGGTCCTGGCCCGCGGCGTCAACCAGATCCACGAGACCCACGATCCCAGCGCCCACGCCGAACTGCAGGCGATCCGCCAGGCCAGTCAGGCGCTCGGCAGCCCGCGTCTGGACGGTTGTGTGATCTACGCCAGCGGCCATCCCTGCCCGATGTGTCTGGCCGCCATGCATCTCTGCGGCATCCAGGCGGCCTGGTTCGCCTATTCCAACGAGGACGGCGAACCGTTCGGCCTGTCCACGGCCACGCTCTACGCCGAGATGGCGCGCCCGCCACAGCGGCAAAGCCTGCCGCTACGCGCCCTGCGTCCTGCCGGCGAAGAGGGTCTGTACCGGCAATGGCGGCAACGCCAGGCATGAGCGCGCGAATCCCTTCCGGCGGCCAGGCCGCCACCGGCGTCGGCGCGGCGGAGGTCAGTTGGGTCGGCCTGCTGGTGATCTTCTGCCTCGGCATCAACCTGCGACCGATCCTCACCGGCATCGGCCCGCTGCTCGAGGAAATCACCGCCGGCACCGGTCTCGGCTTCCAGGGCGCGTCGCTGCTGACGGTGTTGCCGGTGCTCTGCATGGGCCTGGTGGCGCTGTTCCTGCCCTGGCTCGGGCGCTGGCTGGCCGAGCACCGCGGCATCGTCTGCGGACTGCTGGCCATCGCCGCAGCCTGCCTCTGGCGCCTGGAACTGGATAGCGGGCTGGCGCTGATCGCCAGCGCCGCGCTGGCCGGCAGCGGCGTGGCGATCATCCAGGCGCTGGTACCGGGCGTGGTCAAGCGCTGGTTCCCGAGGCGGGTCCCGGCGGCGATGGGCCTCTACTCGGCCTCGCTGATGGCCGGCGGCGGAACCGCGGCGGTGCTCAGCCCGCGGATCGCCGAACACTTCTCCAACTGGCAGGCCGGCCTCGGCGCCTGGGCCGTACCGGCCCTGCTGGCGCTGCTGCTGTGGATGTTCGCGCGGCCAAGGGAGGTGCTGCCGAGCGCTGGCGAGGGGCCGGTCCGGCACTTCTTCGGCAATCGCCGTGGCTGGCTGCTGGCGGTGTATTTCGGGCTGATCAACGGCGGCTACACCAGCATGGTGGCCTGGTTGCCGGTGTACTACCGCCAGCTCGGCTGGAGCGCCCAGGACAGCGGCGGGCTGGTCGGGATCATGACCATCTTCCAGGTGCTCGCCGCGCTCAGCGTGCCGCTGCTGATTCGCCGCCGCCTCGACCGCCGGCCCTGGCTGCTGGCCGCGCTGCTGGTCCAGCTCGGCGGCTTCTGCGGCCTGCTGTCGATGCCGCTGCAGCACGCGGCGCTGTGGGTGGCGTTGATCGGCTACGGCCTGGGCGCCTGCTTCGCCCTCAGCCTGACCCTGACCCTCGACCACCTCCACGAGCCGCGTGCGGCGGGAAGCCTGGCGGCCTTCGTGCAGGGCATCGGCTTCATCATCACCGGCATCGTGCCCTACCTGACCGGCTGGCTGCGCGACGCCACCGGCAGCTTCCAGGCCTCCTGGCTGCTGCTCGCGGCGAGCGTGGTGGCGATGTTGCTGGTGACCCTGCGCTTCGCCCCGTCCGGCTATGCCCGGGCCATGGGCGAGACGCGCGACTGAGCGGCGGACCTCCGCGCCCGCCATTGCAGGCGCGGGTGGCGCTTCAGTAATGGGTGGCGATATAGATGCGGTAGCTGATGATGGCCAGCATGCAGATCACCCCGACCCACATGAGGAACAGGCCAAACGGCGTGTCGCGCTTGGTGAAACCCGTGCCGATGAAGAGCATGCCCAGCACGATGATTGCGAAAGTGACGCCGTAGGAATCCATGTTTACCCTCGTTGGCCGCGTTCCTGACATACTTGTCAGTCTAGCTCCAAGCCCGCTAGAACTACGTTGATATTTATCAGCCTGCGGTCAATTTCGGACAAATTCATCGAACTTGAGGAAACGCCTGGCTGCGAGCGGCAAGGTCGCGCAAGATCGCCTGGATCTCGCCGAAGTCCGGCCGCTCGCTCACCCGTGGCAGCGCGCAACGTCGCTGCAACTCGACCAGCGCCGCACGTAGCGAGGCCTGCCCCGGCGGCGCCTCGCTGCGCTCGAGCAACTCTTCCAGCAGGCAGGCGAAGGCACGTACTTCCAGGCGCCGCAGGGCGCCGGCGAGCACGGCGTCGTCCGGGAGAAAGGACGCGGCGCCGAAATCGCCCAGCAGGCAGGCGCCATCCTCGCGCCAGAGGATGTTATGCGCATAGAAGTCGCCATGGCTGATGCCGCGTCCATGCAGATGGGCCATCAACGCGGCGAGCGAGGCCGCCAGGTGCAGCGCCGTGGCCAGCTCGAAGCGCAGTCCCGGCGGATAGACGTCGCGGGTACAGGACTCCAGGCTCGGCGGCCCCGCCAGGTTGCGATAGGCGTCGTCGAGCAGCTCCAGCACCAGCCCGTCGCGCCCTTGCGGATGCCCGGCGAGCTGGCCGAGCACCTCGATCAATTGCGCATGGCGCCCCGCCGTCAGGCAGGCGGCCATCTCGCTGGCGGGGGTGCCATCGCTGGTCACTTCGCCCTTGAACAGCTTCAGCGCCACCGTGCGCGTCGAGCCGTCCGGCTGGTGCCAGCCGGCGCGATGGATGACCCCGGAGGCTCCTTCGCCGATCAAACCGTCCAGGCTCAGCTCGCTCCAGTCCAGCGCAGCGATGCCGCTGTCGGCCAGCGCCGGCAGACGGCACAACGGGTTGCCGGCGTAGGCCAGCCAGGCCAGGCGCGGCAGCGTCGCCAGCCAGGCCGGCAGGCGCTGGAAACGGTTGGCGGCGATCCGCAGCAGTTCCAGGCCTTCGCAAGCGGCCATGCTCTCGGGCAAGGCCTCCAGGCGGTTGCCGGCCAGCATCAGCTTCTGCAACGGCCGGCGGCCCAATTCCTCGGGCAGCGTGGCAATCCGGTTGTCGGTGAGGATCAGCCAGCGCAGCGCTGGCGGCAGGGCCGCGGCCGGCACCCGCTCGATGCGGTTGGACTTGAAGCCGACCATGCTCAGCGCCGGACAGTCCCCCACCGCCGCCGGCAATTCGTCGAAGTCGTTGGCGGAACAGAACAGCACCTTGAGACGATGCAGCCGCCCGAGGTCGTCCGGCAGACTGTCCAGGGCGTTGCCGCTGAGGTTGAGCACCTCCAGGGAGTCGGCCAGCTCGAAGATTTCCCGGGGGAACTCGCGCAGGCCGCAGGACAGGTCCAGGCGCGTGGCGCCGGCCAGTTCGCCGCTGCGCAGTTGCTGCAAGGTGTGCATGGTTCGACGGACTCCGGCCAGGGCGGATGGAAAGCCGCGCATGATAGCCAAGGCGTTGCGGAACGCGCACCCTCGCCGTGCTAGAGTGGCCGCCCCGAATCGACAGGACCACAGAGAATGGAACTCTCCCCCGCCGAACGCCAACTCCTGCTGGCCCATCGCCTGGCCGTGTTCGACGGCTGCGTGGTGTACGACGCCCAACCGCCGGTGTCCGCCGAACACGTCCAGCGTCTTGCCGAAGGCCTGGCCGGACCGATTCCAGAAGACCTGCTGCGCCTCTGGCGCACCTGTTTCGGCGGGCGCCTCGGCTATGACCTGGAAGTCGACTACGACGGCCACCGCCACCCGTTCTCTTTCAGCGAACTGTTCTATCCGGACAGCGACGGCTACCACGACCTCTGGGGCTGGATCGAACACGAGCGCGAGCTGGCGGCGGAAGCCGCGGCAGAAGAAGGCCGCGACTGGAACGGCAAGCTGGCCTACCTGCCGTTCGGTGGCTTCGAGTACCTGGAGCGGCTCTACGTCTGCGTCGAACCCGGCCCCGAGCATGGCGCGGTAATCGCCTGGAGCCACGGCCTGCCGCCGGCCTGGGCCGGACGCCTGCACCAGGATTCGGTGACGCGCCTGGCCGACGACGTCGGCGGGCTGTTCCGCCTGCTGTCCTTCGAACAGGATCCGTTCGATGCCGAGAACGCCTGCGGCGTGGCCGACGAGCTACTGGAAGCGCTGGACGCCCTGGAGGCCGCCGGGGAGCCCGGCAAGGCGCTGAAGGGCCGCCTGGAAGTCCTGCTGCGCCAGCGCATCCTCGACTGGCGGCCGGCCCTCGCCGACGGCAGCCTGGCCGCCGAGCCAAGGCTGCGTCAACTGGCCCTGGCCGAAGCTGCGCAAGACGGCGACATCGACCTGCTGCAACGCCTGCGCGATGCCGGCTGCGACTTCGCCGAAACCTTGCGCGGACGCGGCGGTGTGCTGGAGGCCTGCCTCGCCCGCGGGCGCCTGGAGGCCGCCGGATGGCTGCTCGACCAGGGCGTCGCGGTGCACCAGGACAGCCTGCAGATTGGCGCCGCGCACCTCGATGCGGTCCTGGCCGAACGCCTGTTGCGGCTCGGCGCGATCTCCGACCCGAATACGGTGCTCCTCGCCCTGCAATACGGCGACGCCGACGCCGCGCGGATCATGGCGCGACCGCTGCTGGAGGAGTCGCCGGCGAGGGCCAGCGCCCTGCGTCTGGCCCTCGCCAGCCGCGCCGAGCGCGAGCGCAGCGACGCCAGGCGGGTCAGGTCGGGAAAGATGGGCAGCAACCGCAGTCCCGACGACTACCTGGCCCTGGCCGAGCGCCTGGAGCGCTTCCTCGCCGAGCTGCCAGGCTGAGGCTCAACCCTCCGGTCCCTGCACCTCGATGAAGGAACCGTCGGCCAGCCGCTCGAACGCCCGTCCCGGCGGCGCGTCGAGCAGCGGCAGGATGCTGTCGTCGGCGTTCAGCACCGAGCCCAGGCTGACGTAGGCGGTGGTCCCGGCGGTATTCATGTAGTCGTCCGACTCGTCGCCGGCCATCAGTCGCCAGCCGCTGTCGTTTTCCTCTTCCGGCGCCTCGCGGTAGAGGTAGCCGACCGCCTTCCCCTCGTCTATCACCCGGCGCGTCACGAAGCAGCGCCGGGCATAGCGCGAGATCGGCGTTTCCCGCGGGTCGTGCTCGGTGTTGATGATGTGCCGCGCCTCGAAGACGATGCGCTCGCCCAGCGACAGGTCGCGGATGTATTGCGGATAGTTGTCCAGGCGGCCGCTGAAGGCGCCATCCGCCTCGATGCCCTCGACCGTCACCCAGAGCCGCTCGGCGCGCGGCGCATCGGGGTTGTCGGTATCGAAGGCGAAGATCAGCTTGACGCTTTCCCCGGCGGCGACCCGGTCGATGGTCTCCGCGTCCGGTTTGTAGAAGGTGTAGGGATGGCGGACAGCGATCGCACTGGCGTCCACCAAGGTCCACGAGGCCATGTCGACTCCCGCTTGGCTGGCTACGCGGCGCCCGTAGCCTGGGCTGCCACGGGCACGCCGGTGCCCGGGCGGCATGGGTGGAATGGCGTGGCCGAGGTTCGGGTCGCGGCGCCCACCGGCAGGTCGAAGCCATGCCCGGCCAGGAACCGCCCTTCGGCCCGCCTACCCAGAGGAAAGTAGCAGCGCCGCCGCGCAGCCGCCAGCAACGGGCTGTCGCAGAGCGCCGCCCCGGACGGGGCGGCGGCGCGCCTTCAGAGGACTTGCAGCGGGTATTCGACGATCAGGCGGACTTCGTCGAGGTCCGACTCGAAGCTGTCGGAGCGCACGGTGGCCTGGCGCACGCGGAACGCCAGGTCCTTGGCCGCGCCACCCTGCACCACGTACTTGACCTCCACGTCGCGTTCCCAGCGGCCCTGGTTGGTCAGCGGGTTGCCGTTGGCGTCGGTGCGCATGTAGACGCTGTTGGCATTCGAATAATCGGCGTCCCAGCCCTTGCCATAGCGGGTCATGAAGCTCAGCCCCGGCACGCCGAAGGCGGCCATGTCGAGGTCGTAGCGGAGCATCAGCGAGCGTTCCTTGGGCGAGTTGAAGTCGCTGTACTGGATCGAGTTGTCCAGGTAGATGGAGTCGGTCTGGCGCAGGTAGTCGAAGTCGTCGTCGCCGTTGTTGCGCTGGTACGACAGCAGCACCTGGTGCGGACCGTAGGCGAAGCCGCCGCGCACGCTCCAGATGTCGTTGTCGAGTTCGCCCATCACCTGCCTGCCCTGGTCCTTGACCTTGTAGTAGTTGGCGCCGCCGAGCAGGGACAGCTTGTCGTCCAGCGGATAGTTGAAGCTGGTGCCGGCGTAGTACTGGTCCCAGGCGTCCTTCTGGCGGCTGCCGTAGAGGCTGACGCTCCAGTGTTCGGTGGCCTGGTAGTCGCCGCCGGCGTAGGCGACCCACGGCGAGTCGATGCGCCGGCCGGTGTAGAAGCTGTAGAAGTCGTCGCTGCCGCTGGTGCTGTTCGGTTGGGTCATCGAGTTCAGCTTGCCGGCCTGCAGGGTCAGGCCCTTCGCCAGGCTGTCGTTGACCAGGGTGAAGCCACGGAAGCTGGAGGGGAACAGCCGGCTGTTGCCGTACTGGATTACCGGGGTTTCCGGGAACACGTCGCCGACCCGCAGCACGGTGCCATACCAGCGCAGCTTGACCGCGCCGCCGGCTCGCGAATAGTCGACCTGCGGCCTCCCCTGGTCGTCATAGGGCAGCAGGTCGACGCTACCGCCGGCGCCGGAACGCCCGCCGCCGCTGTCCAGGCGCACGCCGAGCTGGGCGAAGGCGTCGATGCCGACGCCCAGCGTGCCCTGGGTGAAGCCCGAGGAAAAGTTGGCCATGAAGCCCTGCACCCACTCCTCGGTGTAGCCGCCGCCCGCCGGGCTCGATTGGCCCTTGCGGAAGTCGCGGTTGAAGTAGAAGTTGCGCAGCAGCAGGTTGACCTCGCTGCCCTCGATGAAACCTTCCTTGCTCCGCTCGGCGTTCTCCTCGGCGACGGCCGAGGCCATCAGTCCGGCGCCCAGCAGCAGTGGAAGCGTCCACAGTCGTTTCTTTCCATCCCCTTGCATGGCGATTGCTCCAGATCGGTTCATGTCTGTTTTTCTTCTGCGGCCATGCCTTGCGGCGCTGGCTGTGCGTGAACTTCTGGTCGATCGCGCCCCCGCGCAGTCCTGCCGCAACCGGCATTGACCGTGGGGCTGATTCTGGAACCGGGGAAATGACGCAGACATGAGGCGGGGATTACTTTTCCGCAATCTTAATTCGCACTTAATGCGCTTCGCGCAGACTCCTCCGCCATGCAACGGAGCATCGCCGAAGTTATCGGAAACGTAATTTTCCACTCACCCTCGGGTAATCCGTCCGCTCTTACTCTTTGCTCAAACGGGACGAATACCTCGCCCCGGCGACGAGCCAACCCGAGAGGTTTGCCATGAAGATCATCCCGATGCTGCTGGCCGCCCTGCTGGCGACCGGCGCCGCCACTGCCCAGGCCCAGGACGGCAGCGAACGCTCCTGGCAGTACAACGCCGAATTCCGCGCCGCGCAGAAAGAACTGCGCGAAAAGCGCCTGCAGAAGCAACAACTGGAAGCGCAAGCGCAGAAGACCGACCGCAGCAAATGCGCCGAGCGCAAGAACGGCAACGGCTGAGCAGCCTTTCACCGAGCAATACACTTGTCCTTTTTGGGTTGCTCCTTTGGACAAGTCCTGAGGCGCCAGTCATGGCGCCTTTTTTTATCCGCCGTCGCGCCTGGCGGAAGAAGGCGGCATGGTCGCCAGCGACCAGCCGCCCTCCCCGTTTCCCGCCTTACTCCTGCAATGCCCGCGGCCGCTGGCTGCGGCGCTCGGCGGCGGGCGCCGGGCTGGACTGGAGCTGGAAGTCGAAATCCAGTTCGGCGAAGCGTCCGCCCTCCACGCCGCGGTCGCGGGCCGCGGCGGGGTCGTCGTTGAAGCGCAGGTCGCCGATCAGCCCATCGCGGGTGGCATAGGCGAAGTCGTCCCACAGGTAGCGGTCGCCCGCCAGGTTGATCTGGGTGGTCAGGTGGCGATGGCCGGGCGCCGAGACGAAGAAGTGAATGTGCGCCGGCCGCTGGCCGTGGCGGCCGAGGCGGTCGAGCAGTTCCTGGGTCGGGCCGTCGCTCGGGCAACCGTAGCCGGACGGCACGACGCTGCGCGCACGGTAGCGGCCGTCGGCGTCGGTGCGGATGCGCCGGCGCAGGTTGTATTCGGACTGGCTGCTGTCGAAGTAGGAATAGGTGCCTTGGGTATTGGCGTGCCAGACATCGACGATGGCCCCGGCCAGCGGCTGGCCGTCGGGACCGCTGACGCGGCCCTGGAGGAACATCACGGTGCCGGCGTCGCGGCCGTCGTCCATCCGTGCCTCGCCATCGCTCAGCGGCGCGCCGGCGACGTACAGCGGCCCTTCGATGGTGCGCGGCGTGCCGCCGGTGAGGCCGGCCTCGGCGTCCTGGGCGTCGAGCAGCAGGTCCAGGTAATGCTCCAGGCCCAGCCCGGCGGCCAGCAGGCCGGCTTCCTGGCGGCTGCCCAGGCGGTTCAGGTAGTCCACCGCTTTCCAGAATTCGTCGGGCGTGACCTGCATCTCTTCGATCAGCTTCGCCGTGTCGTCGAGGATGCGCCGCACCAGGGCCTTGGTGCGCGGATCGCCGCGTTCGTTGAGCTGGCCGCTGGCCTCTTCGAAGAAGCGCTGGACATCGGCAGTCTGGGAAATCTTCACGGTCATGGCGTTTGCCTCTGCTTGTTGTTGTCGGGCGTGGGAAGGGAATCTCAGCGGTCGTCGGCATGGATCGACGAGGGATGCCGGCAAAGCCCGTCGATCTCGATGTCCATGTAGGGAAACAGCGGCAACCGGGTCAGGGTGTCGTGCAGCGCCTCGACGCTGGGCAGGTCGAACAGGCTGTAGTTGGCGTAGTGCCCGGCGATCCGCCAGAGGTGCCGCCAGCTGCCCTCGCGCTGGAGGCGCTGGGCCATTTCCTTCTCCTCGGCCTTGAGCCGCTCGGCCTGTTGCGGGTCCATGTCGACGGGCAACTTCACGGTCATCTTCACGTGGAACAGCATCGGTCGTTTCTCCTCTGTCTGCGGGACGGCTTCAGCGCCGGCGGAAGCGCGCCAGGCGCTCCTCGTCGAGCGCCAGGCCGAGACCCGGCGCACGCGGCACGTGCAAGTTGAAATCCTGGTAGCGCGGCGACTCGAGGAGGATGTCCTCGGTCAGCAGCAACGGGCCGAACAGTTCGCTGTGCCAGGCCAGGCGGTCGAGGGTGACGAAGGCGTGGGCGGCGGCCAGGGTGCCGATGCCGCCCTCGAGCATGGTCCCGCCGTACAGGCCAATCCCGGCCGCCTCGGCGATCGCCGCGCTACGCAGCACCGCGCGCGGTCCGCCGTTCTTGGCGATCTTCAGAGCGAACACCGGGGCGGCGCCCTCGCGAGCCAGGTGGAAGGCATCCTCGACGCTCTCGATGGCCTCGTCGGCCATGATCGGCGCGCCGCCGCGGCTGCTCAGGCGCGCCAGGCCGACGCGGTTGTGGCGGGCGATGGGCTGTTCGATCAGGGCGATGCCGTTGTCGCCGAGCGTCGCGCAGGCACGCTGGGCAACGCCTTCGTCCCAGGCCTGGTTGACGTCCACCCGCACGCTGGCGCGCTCGCCGAGGGCGCGCTTGATGGCGATCGCGTGGGCCACGTCGGCATCCACCTCACCGGCGCCGATCTTCAGCTTGAAATGCCGGTGGCGGCGCAGGTCGAGCATCCGCTCGGCTTCCTCGATGTCGCGGCCGGTGTCGCCGCTGGCCAGGGTCCAGGCCACCTCCAGGCTGTCGTGCAGGCGGCCGCCGAGCAGTTCGCTGACGGCCAGGCCGAGGCGCTTGCCATGGGCGTCGAGCAAGGCGGTCTCGACCGCCGAGCGGGCGAAGGTGTTGCCCCTGATGTGTCGGTCCAGGCGCTGCATCGCGGCATTCACGTTGTCCGCCGGCTGGCCCAGCAGCAACGGGGCGAAATGCGCGTCGAGATTGCTCTTGATGCTCTCCGGGCTCTCGCTGCCGTAGGCCAGGCCACCGATGGTGGTGGCTTCGCCGAGGCCCTCGATGCCGTCGCTGCAACGCAGGCGGAGGATCACCAGGGTCTGCCGGTTCATGGTGTGCATGGCCAGCTTGTGCGGGCGGATGGTCGGCAGGTCGACGATGATCGACTCGAGGCTTTGGATCACGGCTTGGCTCATTCTCGGGGGTCCACCAGGGTTGCGGTCGGGTTTTCGACGGTTCGCTGCTCAAGGCTCGCTCGATACCGAGCGGGTTTCGCCGTCGTTTCGGCCAAGCATCCATCGCCTTCTTCACTGGGGTCCAATATCATCTTCCTCTCGAACCATACCCTGGAGGTATCATGGAGCTTCGTCACCTGCGCTACTTCCAGGCGCTGGCCCGGACCCTCAACTTCACCCGCGCCGCCGAGCAGTTGCACATCGCCCAGCCACCGCTGAGCCGGCAGATCCAGCAACTCGAGGAAATGCTCGGGGTGGCCCTGCTGGAGCGCGGCCGGCCGCTGCGCCTGACCGAAGCCGGGCGCTTCTTCCACGAACAGAGCGCGACGCTCCTGGACCAACTGGAAAGCATCTGCGACAGCACCCGGCGGATCGGCCAGGGCCAGCGCCAGTGGTTCGGCATCGGCTTCGTGCCCTCGGCGCTGTATGGCGTGCTGCCGGAGCTGATCCGCCACCTGCGCGGCGACCCGGAGCTGGAGCTGGGCCTGCTGGAGATGACCACCCTGCAACAGGTCGAGGCGCTGAAGAGCGGGCGTATCGACATCGGTTTCGGACGCATCCGCATCGACGACCCGGCGATCCGCCAGAGCGTGCTCAGCGAAGAGCCGCTGGTCGCCGCCCTGCCCGCCGGGCACACGTTGCTCGGCCAGCCGCTGAGCCTGGAGCGCCTGTCGCGCGAGCCGTTCGTGCTCTACCCCGGCCAGCCGCGGCCGAGCTACGCCGACCACGTGCTGGCGCTGTTCGCCACCCACGGCCTGAGCCTGCGCGTGACGCAATGGGCCAACGAGATGCAGACCGCCATCGGCCTGGTCGCCGCCGGACTCGGCGCGACCCTGGTGCCGGCCTCGGTGCAGTTGCAGCACCGCGACGACGTCGCCTACCAGGCCCTGGCCGACGCCTCCCTGACCTCGCCGATCATCGTCAGCCGGCGCCAGGGCGACGGCTCCCCGCACCTGCGGCGCTGCCTGGCGCTGATCGGCCGCGAGGACGCCTGAACGCCCTCTCAGGAGCGCCGCGCAGCGCGGCGCTGGGTCATGCTCGGGGTTTCCTCGAAGCGCTTGCGGTAGTCCACGGAGAAGCGTCCGAGGTGGCTGAAGCCCCAGCCCAGGGCGATCGTCGAGATGCTGCGGGCGCCGCCGCTGGCGAGGATTTCCTCGCGCACCGCGGCGAGCCGGTAGTGCTTCAGGTAGCTCATCGGCGACACCCCGAAGTAGCGACGGAAGCCCTCGAACAGCTTGAACCGCGAGACCCCGGCGGCGCGTTCCACGTCCTCCAGGCTCAGGGTCTCGCGGGCGTTGGCCTGGAGAAACTCGCGGGCGCGCAGCAGGTAGTGCGGCGGGCGCCCGCCAAGGCCCTGCTGCAGGGCCTCGCTGTAGTTGTTCGGCTGGGCCAGGATCAGTCCCTTGATCAGCGCGCGTTCCAGGTCGCTGCTGAAAAACGCCTGGGCGTAGAGTTCGCTGCGCGCCATCTCCTCGCTGATGTGCCGCACGGTGCGCCACCAGGACGCGGAGGCGCCATCCAGGGCATCCATCTCCGGATCGAAGCGCAAGGGCGTATCGATCGGCCGCTGCAACATCTCCTCCAGGACCTTGCGCATCGCCGTGCGGCCGATCACCACCTGCAGCTTGCGGCAGTCCCCGGCGATGCTCAGCTCCTGGCGCTCGTTGGGCGCGATGATCACCCCGCGGCGGACGTCGGAGAGCAGGCGCAGCCCGCCCCGGCACAGCTCCTGCTCGCCGCTGAGCGGCAGGCTCAGGCTGTAGGCGTTGAACGCCGCGGCATCCTCGACGGTGATGGTGACGTCGGTACCGTAGCCGATGTAGCCAAGGGTGGTGCACATCGACTTCAGCACGTTGCCGTGGTGCTCGAACTGCACCAGTCCCGGGCTCGCCGCTTCGAGCCGGTGCGGCCCGCAGACCTTCGACATCCAGGAACGGGCGGCGGCCAGGTCCAGGTGGTCGGCATGGAGATCGCCACGATCGGCGACGGGATGGGTCCTCATCATGGTTCGGCACTCGACACGGCAAGGCTGGGGGTGCGCTCTGCTGGCGCTCTGTTTTCAGCAAAATGCAAGGCATATGCCGGCGCAAGGCCGGCTCCCCGCATCCTCCACTATCCGGATAGCGTTCGCCGACTTTCCGGACAAAGCGTCCGCCGCAAGCGCCGCTCGAACCCGGAACGAGCCCTCCGCGAGGCCCTCGGCCGCTCCTCGGCGGCCGCACATTTTCGGGATGCGCATCGTCGACTAAGCGGATAGCCCGCCCCCGCTCGTGGCCGTTGAATGGCTCACCCATAACGACAACGCACAAGGGTGAGAACGCATGAACGCTACCCGCAGAAGCCTGGAACAGTGGCGCGACTATGTCGGCGGCTGTCTCGACTTCCGTCCCGAGGAAGGCATCTTCCGCATCGCCCGGGACATGTTCACCGAACCGGAGCTGTTCGACCTGGAGATGGAGCTGATCTTCGAGAAGAACTGGATCTACGCCTGCCACGAGAGCGAACTGGCCAGGCCCCATGACTTCGTCACCCTGCGCGCCGGACGCCAGCCGCTGATCGTCACCCGCGACGGCAACGGCCAGTTGCACGCGCTGGTCAACGCCTGCCAGCATCGCGGCGCGACCCTGGTGCGGGTCGGCAAGGGCAACCAGTCGACCTTCACCTGTCCGTTCCATGCCTGGTGCTACAAGAACGACGGCCGGCTGGTGAAGGTCAAGGCGCCGGGCGAATACCCGGAAGGCTTCGACAAGGCCACCCGCGGCCTGAAGAAAGCGCGCATCCAGAGCTACAGGGGCTTCGTCTTCGTCAGCCTGGACGTCGCCGGCGAGGACGACCTGGTGGACTTCCTCGGCGACGCCCGGGTGTTCCTCGACATGCTGGTGGCGCAGTCTCCCAGCGGCGAGCTGGAAGTGTTGCCCGGCACCTCCACCTACACCTACGAAGGCAACTGGAAGCTGCAGAACGAGAATGGCCTGGACGGCTATCACGTCAGCACAGTGCACTACAACTACGTAGCCACCGTGCAGCACCGCCAGCAGGTCGAGGCCGAGCGCGGCGGCGTGGCCGCCACCCTCGACTACAGCAAGCTCGGCGCCGGCGACGCGGCCACCGACGACGGCTGGTTCTCCTTCGCCAACGGCCACAGCGTGCTCTTCAGCGAGATGCCCAACCCCGCCGTACGCCCCGGCTACGCCAGCGTGATGCCGCGGCTGGTGGCGGAATACGGCCAGGCCCGCGCCGAGTGGATGATGCATCGCCTGCGCAACCTCAATCTCTACCCCAGCCTGTTCGTCATCGACCAGATCAGCTCGCAGCTGCGCATCGTCCGCCCGCTGGCCTGGAACCGTACCGAGATCGTCAGCCAGTGCATCGGCGTCAAGGGCGAGTCGGACGCCGACCGGGAGAACCGGATCCGCCAGTTCGAGGACTTCTTCAACGTCTCCGGGATGGGCACGCCCGACGACCTGGTGGAGTTCCGCGAAGCCCAGCGTGGCTTCCAGGCCCGCCTGGAGCGCTGGAGCGACATCTCCCGCGGCCACGGCAAGTGGCTCGAAGGCGCGACGCCGAACAGCCAGGCGCTGGGTATCGCGCCGCTGCTGACCGGCACCGAGATCACCCACGAAGGCCTCTACGTCAACCAGCACGCGCATTGGCGGCGCTTCCTCCTCAACGGCCTGGAGCGCCTGGCCCTGCGCGCGAAGGAGGTGACCCCATGAACGCCGGACTGCAGTACCGCGTCGAACAGTTCCTCTACCGCCACGCCGAACTCTGCGATGCCCAGGACTGGGACGGCTACCTCGCGCAGTTCGACGAACAGTGCGAGTTCCACCTGCCGCAGTGGGAGTCCGAGCAGCGCTACACCCGCGATCCGAAGCGCGAGATGTCGCTGATCTACTACCCCAGCCGTGCCGGCCTGGAAGACCGGGTGTTCCGTATCCGCACCGGCAAGGCCGCGTCCACCGTGCCGATGCCGCGCACCCTGCACCAGATCGGCAACGTGCGCATCGCCGAGGAAGGCGAAGGCCTGCTGCGAGTGCGGGTCAACTGGCAGACCCTGTTCCAGCGCCTGGACCAGACCGGCAGCTTCTTCGGCCATGCCACCTACCGCCTGAAACCCCATGGAGAGGCCTGGCTGATCGCGCGCAAGCACATCGTCCTGCTCAACGACCGGATCGACTCGGTCCTCGACTTCTACCACCTCTGAACGGCGGGACCCGTCACGATGAATCACAAAGTCGCCCTCAGCTTCGCCGACGGCAAGACCCTGTTCCTGCCCGTCGGCCACGACGACCTGCTCCTCGACGCCGCCCTGCGCCACGGCATCAACCTGCCGCTGGACTGCCGCGAAGGGGTCTGCGGCACCTGCATGGGCCGCTGCGAGGCGGGCAGCTACAGCCTGGACTACGCCGACGAGGACACCCTCTCCGCCGCCGACCTGGAGCAGCGCAAGGTGCTCGCCTGCCAGACCCGGGTGCGCTCCGACGCGGCCTTCTACTTCGACTTCGCCTCGACCCTCTGCCATGCCGCCGCGGCCCAGGCGCACAGCGGCGTGGTGCGCGAACTGCGCCTGCTCTCCGAGGACACCGCGCTGCTCCGCCTCGACGCCGGCGCCGCGGGCCGCCAGCTGGACTTCCTGCCCGGCCAGTACGCGCGCCTGCAAGTACCCGGCAGCGACTGCCGGCGCGCCTACTCCTTCGCCAACCGGCCGAATCCGCAGAACCACCTGCAATTCCTCATCCGCCTGCTCCCGGGCGGCGCCATGAGCGACTACCTGCGCCAAGGGTGCCGGGTCGGCGACGAGATCCGCTTCGAGGCGCCGCTGGGCACCTTCTACCTGCGCCAGGTGGAGCGCCCGTTGCTGCTGGTGGCCGGCGGCACCGGCCTGTCGGCGTTCCTCGGCATGCTCGACGAACTGGCCGAGCGCGGTTGCGAGCGGCCGGTGCATCTCTACTACGGGGTACGCCGCGCCGCCGATCTCTGCGAATTGCAACGGATCGCCGGCTACGCCGAGCGGCTTCCCGGCTTCCGCTTCATCCCGGTGCTCAGCGAGGCGGACGCCGACTGGGATGGCCGGCGCGGCTACCTGCACGAGCATTTCGACGCCGCCCGCTTGCGCGACGAAGCTTTCGACCTCTACCTGTGCGGGCCTCCGCCGATGGTCGAGGCGGTCCGCCAGTGGCTGCGCGAGCACTCCCTGGAGCATCTGCGGCTGTACCTGGAGAAGTTCACCGAAAGCGGCGACTGAAGCGCTCAGCCGAGGTCGCCGCCAGCTACCGGCAGGGTCACGCCGGTAATGTAGGACGCCTCGTCGGAGGCGAGGAAGAGGATCGCCGCGACCTGCTCGTCGATGCTGCCGTAGCGCTTCATCAGGCTGCTGTCGAGGGTCTGCTCGACGATCTGTCGATACCAGCGCCGCTCCTCCTCGCTCTGCGCCGCGGCGTTGCGCGGAATCCTTCGCGGCGGCGCGTCGGTGCCGCCCGGCGCCACCGCGTTGACGCGGATGCCCTGGTCGGCGGTCTCGAACGCCAGGCAGGCGGTCAGCGCGTTCACTCCGCCCTTGGCGGCGCCATAGGGCACCCGGTTGACCCCGCGGGTGGCAACCGACGAGACGTTGACGATCGCCCCGCTGCCCTGCCCCAGCATCGCCGGCAGCGCCGCTCGGCAACACCACAAGGTGGGCAGCAGCGAACGCCGCAGCTCGGCCTCGATCTCGTCCTCGGCGTAGTGTTGGTAGGGCTTCGCCCAGAGGGTGCCGCCGACGTTGTTGACCAGGATGTCCAGCCGGCCGAAACGCTCCAGGGTCCGCTCCAGTACCCGCTGGCATTCGGCGTAGCGCTCCAGGTCGGCGGTCAGGCACAGGCAGGCGTCGCCGGCCAGTTCGTGGACCAGCTCGGAGCGGTCCACCGCCACCACCCGCGCGCCTTCCTCCAGCAGGCGCCGGGCCACCCCCAGGCCGATGCCCTGGGCGGCGCCGCTGACCAGGGCGACCTTGTCGCGGAATCTGTCGTTCATGGGAATCTCCTTGGCTGCTCGGGTTCAGGCCGCGCTGGCAGCGAACTTTTCGTAGTAGAAATTCGCCGGGCGCACGCCCTGCTCGCGCAGGTAGCGCTCGACCGCCTCGACCATCGGCGGCGGCCCGCACAGGTAGATGTCGACGTCGCCCTCGTGCAGGTGCTGCGCGGCGATGTGCTCGGTCACGTAGCCCTTGCGCGGATAGTCGCTGTCGGCGCTGGCCACGCAGGCGCTCCAGGTGAAGCCGGGAATCCGTTCGGCGAACGCCTCCAGGCGCTCGAGCCCGACCAGGTCGACGTCGTGGGTCACCCCGTAGACCAGGTGCAGCGGGTGCGCGCTGCCCTGCTCGGCGATCCGTTCGAGCATCGCGGTGAACGGCGCCAGGCCGGTGCCGCCGGCCAGCATCAGCAGTGGCCGGTGAATCTCGCGCAGGTAGAAACTGCCCAGCGGGCCGTCCATCGCCAGGCTGTCGCCGGCCCTGGCCGTGCCACTGAGGAAGCCGCTCATCAGCCCGCCGGGGACGTTGCGGATCAGGAAGCTGACCTCGCCGTCCTTCGCCAGCGAGCTGAAGGAGTAGGCGCGGCGCTGCTCGCTGCCGGGTACCTGGAGGTTGACGTACTGCCCGGGCAGGAACGCCAGGCTGGCCAGCGCCTCGCCGCGCAGCGACAGGCCGATGGTGCTCGGCGACAGTTGCCGGACTTCGCTGATGCGCGCCTCGTAGCGCGCCTGGCCGGTCCTGCACAGGGTCGAGGACGCCGGCACGCGCAGCACGCAGTCGCTTTCGGCGCGCATCTGGCAGGTCAGCACGTAGCCGCGGGCGGCTTCCTCGGCGCTGAGGGCATCGTCGATGTAGTCCTGGCCCAGCGCATAGCGCCCGGCCTCGGCCAGGCACTTGCAGGTGCCGCAGGCGCCGTCGCGGCAGTCCAGGGGGATGTTGATGCCCTGGCGGTAGGCCGCGTCGGCCACGGTCTCGCCGGGCGCGGCATGGATGAAGCGGGTCACCCCGTCTTCGAAGTTGAGTGCGATCCGATGGTTCATGGCATGTCCCTCGACAGCCCGCCGGCGCGGGCGTCAGACGTGGTAGACGTCGATCAGCTGGCGAACGTAGTCGTTCTTCAGGATCACTTTCTTGGCCTTGATCAGCGGACTCTCGCCGCGTACGTCGAGGTCGTAGAAGGTGGTGCCGAAGTAGCTGTCCACGGTCTTGTAGCGATAGCTCAGGGTGTGCCAGTTGCAGCGCGCGCGGCAGATGCCGTCGTCCTCGCCGAGCAGTTCGATGTTGCTCAGGTTGTGCGAGGTGCGGGTGTCCGGCAGGGTCGCGCTGGAGCGCTCGGTGCGGATGCGGAATACCCGGTCCTCCAGACCGCCGCGGTTGCCGTACCAGATCAGCGAGATTTCCCGCTGCGGGTCCTCGGTGAGCTGGTCGCGGTCGTCCCAGGACGGCATCCAGAAACTGGCGTCCGCGGCGTACAACGCCAGCCAGGCGTCCCAATCCTTGTCGTCGAGATAGCGCGCCTCGCGGTAGAGGAAATCGCGCAGGGCGTCGTAGCCCAGGCTCATGACGCCACCTCCCGCAGCGCCACGCGCTGCGTCCGTTCGCGCTCCAGGGCGGCGAGCAGCGCCTCCTGCCAGTAGCGATGCTGCAATACGAACAGCCCTTCGTCCTCGGTGCGCACGCCGCTCAGGCGCGGCCGCAGGTCGATGGCCGCGGCCGCCGCGTCGGCGCCCTCTATCCAGTGTTCGGCGCCGCGCGACAGGTCGTTCCAGCCGACCACGCTGCCCTGGTAGCCCTGCTGGCAGGAACGGAACTCCTCCAGGTCGTCCGGGGTGGCCATGCCGCTGACGTTGAAGAAGTCCTCGTACTGGCGGATGCGCCGGGCGCGCGCCTCGGCGCTCTCGCCTTTCGGCGCGATGCAGTAGATGGTGATTTCCGTGCGGTCCACCGACAGCGGCCGGGCGATGCGGATCTGCGAGCTGAACTGGTCCATCAGGTAGACATTGGGGTACAGGCAGAGGTTGCGCGAGTTCTCGATCATCCAGTCGGCGCGGGCCTCGCCGAAGTCGCGGGCAAGCTCGGCGCGGCGCTCGAAGGCCGGCCGGTCCTCGGGGTTGGCCCAGCGACTCCAGAGCAGCATGTGGCCATGCTCGAACGAGTAGAAGCCGCCGCCCTGCCGGGCCCAGCCGGCGGCGCTCATGGTCCGCAGCGGGTCCGCGGCGTCGCGTTGCTGGCGCTGGCTCTGGGTCGCCGCGTAGTTCCAGTGCACCGAACTGACGTGGTAGCCGTCGGCGCCGTTCTCGGCGGTAAGCTTCCAGTTGCCTTCGTAGACATAGCTGGAAGAGCCGCGCAGCACTTCGAGGCCTTCCGGCGACTGGTCGACGATCATGTCGATGATCTTCGCCGACTCGCCCAGATGCTCGGCCAGCGGCCTGACATCGGGGTTGAGGCTGCCGAACAGGAAGCCACGGTAGGACTCGAAGCGCGCCACCCGGGTCAGGTCGTGCGAGCCCTCGCAGTTGAAGCCCTGCGGGTAGCCGGCCTCGGCCGGGTCCTTGACCTTGAGCAGCTTGCCGGAGTTGTTGAAGGTCCAGCCGTGGAACGGACAGGTATAGCTGCTGCGATTGCCGCTCTTGTGCCGGCAGAGCATCGCGCCACGGTGGCTGCAGGCGTTGATGAAGGCGTTGAGCTGGCCGTCGCGGTTGCGCGCGATGACGATCGACTGGCGGCCGATCTGGGTGGTCAGGTAGTCGTTGATTCCGGCAACCTGGCTTTCGTGGGCGAGATAGACCCAGTTGCCCTCGAAGATGTGCTTCATCTCCAGCTCGAACAGGCGTGGGTCGGTGAACATCTCCCGCTTGCAGCGGTAGACGCCGCGCTCGGGGTCTTCCTCGAGCAGAGAACGCAAGTAATCGCTACCCAGGGACATGGCCGGGGCCTCCGTTGTTATTGTTCAGGCCCGGTCAGGTTAGGTAGCGCGTACTGCTGGGGATATCCGTTGCCTGCGGATCGCTGGCCGATTCCTGCACGCCGTGGCGGTCGGCGCTAGGCGCGCCGGCGCAGGGTTTCCGAAGGCAGCTCGCCGAACTGCCGGCGATATTGCTCGGCGAAGCGGCCGAGGTGGGCGAAACCGAAGTCCAGGGCCAGTTCGGTGAGGTTGCGTACCCGGCAGCCGGGGTCTTCCAGGCAGGCGCGGATGCGCTCCAGGCGCAGCCGGCGAATGTATTGCCGAGGGCTCTCGCCAAGCTGGCGCTCGAACAGCGCGTACAGCGAACGGGTGCTCATGTGCGCCTGCTCGGCCAGCGCCGCGACCTCGATCTCGCTCTGCAGATGGCGGCGGATGTAGGCATCGAGGCGGGCGAAGACGACCTGCGCATCGCCGGGGTCCTCGCGGCTGACGTTGGTCTTCAGCAGGGTCAGCAGCTTGCTGCCGAGGATCTGCTCGAAGTGGCTGTCGACCCGCGCCAGCCGCTCGCCGGACTCGGCCTCGCGGCAGACCAGGGCGAGCAGGCCGACGAAGCCTTCCAGCTGGTCCAGGCGATAGCGATGTTCGAGGAAACGCACGCCGCGCGCCGGATGGCTCCAGCGCTGCTCGGCGCAGATCGCTTCGAGCAGCGCGCAGGGCAGCTTGACGATGAATTTCTCGCAGTCCGCCGAATAGGTCAGGTCGACCGGATCGTCCGGGTTGATCAGCAACAGCTCGCCCGGCGCCAGGGCGTGTTCCTGCCCGCCGCCGCGCCACAGGCAGTGGCCGCGCAGGAGGATCTGCAGGTGGAAGATGCTCTCCAGCGCCGGCGAGGTGACCCGTACCGCCGCGCCGTAGCTGATCCGGCACAGGTCGAGGCTGGCGAAGGTGCGGTGGTCGAGGCTGGCTTGCGGCCTGCCGGCGGCCGGCAGGCGTATGCAGTGCGTACCGACGTGCCGGTTGACATAGCCGGACACCGCATAGGGGTCGGCACGTTCGAACACCCGGCTGCGCTCGCTGAGCAAGGAGGCATTCATGGGCAGGACACTCAGGCTGCTATCGTTGTTGTTATCGCCGCGCGGCGCCAAGCGCCGGGCGCGGAACGTCCACCCACACTACGCAAGCCCTCCGCCGGCGACAATCCGGGCCGGCAATCGCGTGCGGTAATCGAACGGAATCCGTCCAACGGCCAACGAAAAAGGGCCGCCAGGGTTTCCCCTGCCGGCCCGCTTGCGCGCCCGCTTCAGCCGGCCGCCGGCGTCTCCTCGCGCGGTCCGGCGTCGCGCCCGTGGGTCCAGCGATAGAGCACCGGCAGCACCAGCAGGGTCAGCATGGTCGAGGACAGGATGCCGCCGATCACCACCGTCGCCAGCGGCCGCTGCACCTCGGCGCCGGTGCCGGTGGCCAGGGCCATCGGCACGAAACCGAGGGACGCCACCAGGGCGGTCATCAGCACCGGACGCAGGCGGGTGATGGCGCCCTCCCACACCGCCTGGTCGAGGCTGCGTCCTTCCTGCAACAGGTTGCGGATGAAGGAGATCATCACCAGGCCGTTGAGCACCGCCACCCCGGACAGGGCGATGAAACCCACCGCCGCCGAGATCGACAGCGGTATCCCGCGCAGCCACAGGGCCAGCACCCCGCCGGTGAGGGCGAAGGGGATGCCGGTGAACACCAGCAGGCCGTCCTTGACGTTGTTGAACATGGCGAAGAGCAAGGTGAACACCAGCAGCAGCGCCACCGGCACCACTACCTGCAAGCGCTTGGCGGCGGACTGCAACTGTTCGAACTGGCCGCCCCAGGTGGTCCAGTAGCCGGCCGGGATCTTCACCCCGTCCTGCAGCTTCTGTTGCGCTTCCAGCACGAACGAGCCGATGTCGCGGCCGCGCACGTTGGCGCTGACCACGATGCGCCGCTTGCCGTTCTCCCGGCTGATCTGGTTCGGTCCCGGCGAGAGGTCGAGGCGCGCCACGTCCGACAGCGGGATGAAGTCGATCCGCGCCAGGTTGTTCGGCGGCAGCGGGATCAGCAGGTTGGACAGTGCCGGCAGGTCGGCGCGCAGGGTTTCCGGCAGGCGGATGACGATGTCGAAGCGGCGGTCGCCCTCGAACAGGGTACCGGCGTTGCGTCCGCCGAGGGCGGTGGCCACGGTGTCCTGGATGTCGCCGACATTGAGGCCGAAGCGTGCCGCCTTGTCGCGGTCGATGTCCACCGTCAGCACCGGCAGGCCGGTGGTCTGCTCGACCTTCACCTCGGAGGCGCCGTCGATGCCTTGCAGCACCTTGGAGATCTTCTCCGCGGTGTCGTTGAGCACCTGCATGTCGTCGCCGAAGACCTTCACCGCGACGTCGCTGCGCACCCCGGAGATCAGCTCGTTGAAGCGCAACTGGATCGGCTGGGAGAACTCGTAGACGCTGCCCGGCACCTCAAGGGCCGCGGCCTGCAATTCTTCCAGCAGCGCCTCCCGCGACTTCTTCGGGTCCGGCCACTGGCTCTGCGGCTTGAGCATCACGTAGCTGTCGGAGGCGTTCGGCGGCATCAGGTCGGAGGCGATCTCGGCGGTCCCGGTGCGGGCGAAGACCCGCTCGATCTCCGGGAACTTGCCCATCAGCTTCCTCTCCAGGGTCTGCTGCATCTCGACCGACTGGGTCAGGCTGGTGCCCGGCACCCGCAGGCCCTGCATGGCGAAGTCGCCCTCGCTGAGGCTGGGAATGAACTCGCTGCCCATCCGCGAGGCCACCAGCCCGGTGAGCAGGATCGCGCCGAGGGCGCCGCCGACCACCAGCGCGCGGTGCCCGAGCACCCAGCGCAGCGCCGGTTCGTAGGCCAGACGCGCGCGGCGCATGACGAAGTTCTCCTCCTCCTTGACCTTGCCGGTGATGAACAGCGCGATCGCCGCCGGGACGAAGGTCACCGAGAGGATCATCGCGCCGAGCAGCGCGGTGACCACGGTGAACGCCATCGGGTGGAACATCTTCCCCTCGACCCCGGTGAGGGCGAAGATCGGCAGGTACACCACCATGATGATGATCTGGCCGAAGACCAGCGCCCGGCGCGCCTCCCTGGACGCGGCGAAGACCTCGTGGAAACGTTCCGCGCGGGTCAGCTGGCGGCCGTGGTGGGCCTGGGCGTGGGCCAGGCGGCGGATGGCGTTCTCGACGATCACCACGGCGCCGTCGACGATGATGCCGAAGTCCAGCGCGCCGAGGCTCATCAGGTTGGCGCTGACCCTGTTGCCGACCATCCCGGTGAAGGTGAACAGCATCGACAGCGGGATGATGGTGGCGGTGATCAACGCCGCGCGGATGTTGCCGAGGAACAGGAAGAGCACCGCGATCACCAGCGCCGCGCCTTCCACCAGGTTCTTCTTCACCGTGGCCACGGCCTTGTCCACCAGGGTGGTGCGGTCGTAGACGGTGATCGCCTTGACCCCCTTGGGCAGGGTCCGGTTGATCTCCTCCAGGCGCTGGCCGACCGCCTGGGCCACTTCCCGGCTGTTCTCGCCGATCAGCATGAACACCGTGCCGAGCACCACTTCGCGGCCGTTCTCGGTGGCCGCGCCGGTGCGCAGCTCCTTGCCCAGGCCGACCTCGGCGACGTCGCGGATACGGATCGGCACGCCGTCGACGTTGGAAACGATGATCCCGCGGATATCGTCCATGTCCTTGACCTGGCCCGGCGCGCGGATCAGCAACTGCTCGCCGCGCCGCTCGATGTAGCCGGCGCCGACGTTCTCGTTGTTGCGCAGCACGGCGTTCTGCAGGTCGCCGAGGGTCAGCTTGTAGGCCGCGAGCTTCTTCGGATCCGGGGCGATGAGGAATTGCTTGGCGTAGCCGCCGATGGTGTTGATCTCGGCCACGCCCTTCACGTTGCGCAACTGCGGACGGATGATCCAGTCCTGGATGGTGCGCAGGTCGGTGGGCGTGTAGGCGCTGCCGTCCTCCTTGGTCGCGCCCTCCTCGGCCTCCACCGTCCACAGGTAGATCTCGCCGAGACCGGTGGAGATCGGCCCGAGGGTCGGCGAGATGTCTTCCGGCAGTTGCTCGCGCGCCGTGCTCAGGCGTTCGTTGACCTGCTGGCGGGCGAAGTAGATGTCGGTGCCCTCCTCGAAGATCACCGTCACCTGGGAAATCCCCGGCCGCGACAGCGAACGGGTTTCCTGCAAACCCGGCAGGCCGGCCATGACGGTCTCCACCGGGTAGGTGATCCGCTGCTCCACTTCCAGCGGCGAGTAGCCGGGGGCGGCGGTATTGATCTGCACCTGGACGTTGGTGATGTCCGGGACCGCGTCGATGGACAGCTTCTGGTAGCTGCCGATGCCGACCCCGGCCATCCCCAGCACCGCCAGCAGGACCAGCCAGCGTTGCTCGATGGCGAATTGGATGATGCGTTCGAACATGCGAAGACTCCTGGAGCGGGACTCAGTGACCGTGTTCCGCCGAGCCCTTGCCCAGTTCGGATTTGAGGATGAAGCTGCCGCTGGCGGCGACCTGGCTGCCGGCGCGCAGGCCCTCGAGGACCTCGACGCGCTGGCCGTCGCTGATGCCCAGCTTGACCGGCTGGACCACGAAGCCATCGGCCACGCGGACGAACACCACGTCCTCGCCGTCGACGTTCTGCACCGCGCCGTCGGCGACCGTCAGGACTTCCTTGCGGGTCGCCTCGGCCACCTGCACGGAAACGAACAGGCCCGGGCGCCAGGTGCTCTCGGGGTTGCTCAGGGTGACCCGGGCGGTGGCCGCGCGGGTCTGCTCGCCGAGCAGGTCGCCGATGTAGGACACGGTGCCCTCCACCTCGCTATCCAGCGCCTGGGCGAGCAGCTTGACCTTGCTGCCGACGCGGACCTGGCCGAGCAGTTGCGCGGGCACGTTGAAGGTGGCCCAGACCGAGGACAGGTCGGACAGGGTGAAGACGTTGGCGGTGCCGTCCACCGGCTCGCCCTGGGTCAGGTGCTTTTCCACCAGCACCCCGGCGAACGGCGCGCGCAGCTCGTAGCGGTTGCCGCCCTGCAGGCTGGGATTGCCGCCGAGCGCGGCGATCTTCGCCCGCGCGTTGTTCAGCGCGATCTCGGCTTCCTGCAAACCCTGGCGGGCGAGCAGGAATTCCTGCTCGGCGGAAATGCCCTCCTTCCACAGCTGCTGCTCGCGCTTGTAGGTGCTCTGCGCCAGGCTCAGGCGGCGCTGGGCGGCGGCGAATTCGCTGCGCTGGTCGGACAACTGCGGGCTGCTGATCACCGCCAGCAGCTCGCCCTGCTTCACCGCCTGGCCAAGATTGGCCGGCACGCTGTCGACGATCCCCGGCAGGCGCGGGACGATATGCGCGGTGCGGTCCTCGTTGAAGCGGATCTCGCCGGGCAGCGAGACCACCTGGGCCAGGCTGATCGTCCGCGCCGTATCGAGGGTGATGCCGGCGGCCTCGATCTGCTCGGCATCCAGCTCCAGCTTACCCTCCTCGCGGGTGAAGGCGAAGTCGTAACCCTGCTTGCCGGCCATCAGCTTGAGGCGCGCGGTGAAGGCATGCGGCTCGGCGATCCCGGCATTGGCCACCAGGCCATCGCCGCTGGCCTTGAACAGCAGGTCCTCGACCTCGCCGGTGGCACGCTCGACGTCGGCGCCGAGGACCACCTCCTGCGGCGCCAGCGCCTTGCCGCCGCGCTCGACCCAGGCCTTGAGCGGGCTGCCGTCCTCCGGCACCAGCAGTTCCAGGGTCAGGTCGCCCTGGCGCAACAACATGCCGCCGCGCGGTCCGCTGCCCTCGCCCTCGGCGGCCGCTTCGCCGGCGCCGGCCGGCGCCTTCCCGCCCAGCTCCAGGTAGGCGCCGCCGCCCAGGCCGAGCAGTGCCAGTGCGGTCACCGCGATAATCGTCTTCTTGCCCATTCTGTTCTCCCGAACCGTTCGGGGGGCGCGCCGGCGGCCCGCCCCGGAAATCTCACTGGCCGAGGTGGCCGATGTCTTCGCCGAGCAGGCGCTCCATGCTCACCCGCGCCTGTGCCGCGGCGTCCAGCGCGCGCACGTACTGGGCACGGACGCCGACCAGGGTGCGCTGGGCATCGAGCACGTCGAGGAAGTTGAACTTGCCCATCTCGAAGCCGCGGGTCATCGAGTCCAGCGCGCTCTGTGCGCCGGGCAGCAGGTCGCGACGGACCAGCGCCAGCTCCTGTTCCGAGGTGCGCAACTGGTCGTAGGCCTGTACCGCTTCGCTGCGCAGGCGCAGCAGGGTCGCGCGCTGCAGGTCGCGGGCCTGGTCGGCGCGGCTCTGGGCGGCATAGATGTTGCCCTGGTTGCGGTCGAACAGCGGCAGCGGCATCGACAGGCCGATCAGGTTGACCCGTTCGCCACGTCCGTCGCGGGCGGTCTGGTCGTACTTGCTGCCGATGCTGACCGTCAGGTTGGGGATGCGCTGGCGCTTCTCCAGGTCGACCTGGGCCTCGCCGCGCGCTACCTCCTGGGCCGCCAGGCGCAGGGTCGGCGACTCGTCGAGATGGCGCAGCAAGGCGCCACGGGTGATGCTCGCCGGCACCGCGTCGAGCGCGCCGCCGACCCTGGCGAAGCCTGGCTGCGGCTCGTCCCAGGTGCTCGACAGCTGCACATAGGTGCGCTGCTGCTCCAGCTCCGCCTGGCTCAGGTCGAGCTGGGCGTTGTCCGCCAGGACCTGGGCGCGAACCCGTTCCACCGAGGAGATGCTGCCGGCCTTGACCCGTCGGTCGGCGGCCTGCAGCGCGCGCCTGGCCAGGTCCAGGGAGGTCTTCGCCAGGCGCACCCGCTCCTGCGCGGTCAGCGCCGCGTAGTAGGCGCCGCGGACCTGGGCGCGCAGTTCGGCGCGACGGACTTCCAGTTGGGTCCAGGCGATCTCGCTGCCGCGTTTCGCCACCT
Source organism: Pseudomonas sp. 22490 (assembly GCF_052044465.1). Classification (NCBI taxonomy): domain Bacteria; kingdom Pseudomonadati; phylum Pseudomonadota; class Gammaproteobacteria; order Pseudomonadales; family Pseudomonadaceae; genus Pseudomonas; species Pseudomonas sp. 22490. The sequence continues at coordinate 87,641 of NZ_JBQENS010000027.1, forward strand.
CCACCCGCGCACCGCGCTTGCCGCCCAGCTCCAGCGGCTGGGCGATGCTGACGCTGGTCTGGCGATTGCCCTGGCGGGTGTCCTCGACGCTCCAGGACAGATCCGGGTTGGGGATCAGCCCGGCCTGCTGCCGCGCACCGCTGGCAATCTCGGTCTCGCGCCCCACCGCCGCCAGCTCGGGGTTGCTCCGCAGGGCCCGCTCCAACGCCTGCTCGAGGCTGATCGAAGTGCCGTTGAAACTCACCGGCGCCTCGTTCGCCAGGGCCGGCAGGCCCAGGCAGAGTCCCATCAGTAGCCAGCAGGCGCGTTTCCCCGCGCTGGCCAGTGGCCGAAGTATCGGCATGTTCCGCTCCTCGTCTGCTGATCGTCGTCGGCGACGGCGATCCATTACCGGCCCGGAACCACGCAACCGTTCATCGGCGATATCTCGCCGGCGATATTCGAAGTTGCACTTCCGGGATGCGGCAGATGTTAGGTAGCGGGGCTTATCGGCAAGGTGACGGAAGAATTACAAGTCGGTAATGAATATTCTCCACGGACAATTAGCGGTTACACTTCGGCAACCTTCGAAGAGACTGGCAATAGTTGGATGAAACATAGGGACAAAAGCAACATGCGCTTACAAAAGGCATTGCCCATCACGCCCAGCGGTGCTTGCGCCGCGGACATTTCCAAAGTTCTCAGGCGGACTCCCGGGAGAACTACCCGGTCATTCGATAATTATCATCGAAGCAGCGCAACGATATGAAATTACATTTCCAGGATTCTATCCAGGCAACGCCCGCAATGTAACTTTATAGCAATGCACTTAAACATTTACTTGCAAATGAATCCATACTTTATATAGGGGCGAACATGCGCATCCTTATTATCGAAGATGAAGTCAAGACTGCCGACTACCTGCACCAGGGCCTGACCGAAAGCGGCTACATCGTCGACCGCGCCAACGATGGCATCGACGGCCTGCACATGGCCTTGCAACACCCTTACGAACTGGTGATCCTCGACGTCAACCTGCCCGGCATCGACGGCTGGGACCTGCTCCGCCGCCTGCGCGAACGCAGCAGCGCGCGGGTGATGATGCTCACCGGGCATGGCAGGCTGACCGACAAGGTGCGCGGCCTCGATCTCGGCGCCGACGACTTCATGGTCAAGCCGTTCCAGTTCCCCGAACTGCTGGCGCGGGTCCGCTCGCTGCTGCGCCGCCACGACCAGGCACCGATGCAGGACGTCCTGCGGGTCGCCGACCTGGAGCTGGACGCCAGCCGCCACCGGGCCTTCCGCGGCCGGGTGCGGATCAACCTGACGACCAAGGAGTTCGCCCTGCTGCACCTGCTGATGCGGCGCAACGGCGACGTCATCACCCGGACGCAGATCATCTCGCTGATCTGGGACATGAACTTCGACAACGACTCCAACGTGGTGGAAGTCGCCATCTGCCGCCTGCGGGCGAAGATCGACGACGGCTTCGACCTCAAGCTGATCCATACCATTCGCGGCGTCGGCTACGTCCTGGAAGCGCGCCGATGACGCCACCAGGCCGACTGTCGCTGCGCCTGGCCCTGCTGGTCGGCGCCCTCGGCGCGCTGCTGGCCCTGGCGCTCGGCGCAATGGCGCACTGGAACCTCGGCCGCGAGCTGGAAGCCCGCGAGCGGGAAAACCTGCAATTGAAGCTGGAGCAGATCCGCCACAGCCTGGAAGACGATCTCGACCTGCGCAGCGACCCGGCCGTACAGGCGCATGCCCTGCAGGACCAACTGGTGGCCCACAGCGGCCTGCACCTGAGCATTCTCGACAGCCGCAGCGGCCAGCCGCTGATGAGCTTCGGCGACCAGGCCGCGGCCAGCGTCGCGGCCAACCGCGCGCTTCTCGCCCGCTTGCAGGCGGATGCCCGCCAGCCGGTGTTCCAGAGCTGGAGCACCGGCAACGACCAGCGCCTGCTGAGCATCGGCGCTTCCATGCGCATGAAGAACGGCACCCCGGTACAGGTGTTGCTGAGCAGCGAGCGCAACGCCGACGAGCGCCTGCTCGACGGTTTCCTCCGCGCCACCCTGCTGGCCCTGCCCTTCCTCCTGCCATTGATCGCCCTGGCCGCCTGGTGGGTGGTGCGTGCCGGCCTCGAACCGTTGAACCGCTTCCGCCGGGTGGCCGCCCAGGTCAGCCCGCAGGATCTCTCCTACCGCATCCCCGAGCAGAACCTGCCGCGCGAGCTGGACAGCCTGGCCCGCAGCTTCAACCACATGCTCGGCCGCCTCGAGGATGGCGTACGCCAGCTCTCGCAGTTTTCCGACGACCTGGCCCACGAACTGCGCGCGCCGATCTGCAACCTGCTGGTGCGCAACCAGGTGCTGCTCAGCCAGCATCGCGACAGCGCGGCATACCGCGAAGCCCTGGAGTCCAATGCCGAGGAACTGGAGCGGCTGTCGCGGATCGTCACCGACATGCTGTTCCTGGTGCAGGTGGACAACCCGGCGATCCAGGCCCAGTTCGGCTGCGTCGCCCTGCACGAGCAGGCGGCCAAGGTCATCGACCTGTACGAGATGGTCGCCGAGGACAAGGGCGTCGAACTGCGCCTGTCCGGCAGCGGCTTCGCCCACGGCGACAACCTGATGATCCAGCGCGCCATTTCCAACCTGGTGTCCAACGCCGTGCGCCACACCCCGCAAGGCGGGCGCATCGACGTGCGGATCGGGGAGCGCGCGGGGCACACCGAGGTGAGGGTCAGCAACGACGGCCCGGGCATCCCGCCGGAGTACCTGCCGCACCTGTTCGAGCGCTTCTACCGCCGCGCCGGACGCCAGACTGGAGCCCAGGCCGGCACCGGCCTGGGACTGGCCATCGTGCAATCGATCATGGCCTACCACGGCGGCCGCGCCGAAGCGGAAAGCGTACCGCAGCAGAAGACCCACCTGCGCCTGCTGTTCCCTTCGACGGGCGCTGCCTGACGCCGGTTTCAGCAACCGGCGCGGCGCCGCCACAGCCGGTACTCGCCGCAGAAACCGGCGAGGAACAGCGCCAGGCCGAGCGCCAGCAGGGTCCAGGGCGTCCGCAGCGGGGCGCGCTGGAGCGGCGGATCGCCGTGCAGCAGGACGAAGCATTGCAGCAGCGCCCAGAACATCGCGGCGACGCCGCCAAGCATGGCCAGGCGGCACAACCAGCCGAGCCAGTAGCCTCGGCGCGAGGGCATTTCCGGAAACTTCCCCGACACGTATTCACCTCCACATCCGCCGCCGTACTCTAGCCGAGACGCGGACGGCGGTGTGTCATGCAAGCGCAATAGCGGGGAAAGGCATTCGTCAGGAACAGGCAGCGAGAAGAACTCAGGGCGAAGGCGGCAGGCCCTCTTCGACCCGGCCGAGCCGCTCGTCGGTCCGCTCGATGTCGGCGCTGTCCCAGCCGCCGCCCATTGCCGCGATCAACTGGACGCTGGCGGTCAGGCGGCTGCCGAGCAGGGTCAGCACGGTGCGTTCGTTGCTCAGCGCGGTGGCCTGGTTGGTGACCACGTCGGTGTAGTCGACGGTGCCGGCCTTGTACTGGTTCTCGGCCAGGCGCAGTGCCTCGCGGGCCGACTCCAGGGCTTCGCGCTGCACCCCGCTCTCCTCGTCGAGGACGCTCAATTGCACCAGGTAGTCCTCCACCTCGCGGAAACCGTCGAGCACGGTCTGCCGGTAGGTCGCCACGGTCTGGTCGTAGGTCGCCTCGGCCTGGTCCACCTGGGAGCCGATCAGGCCGCCGTCGAACAGGGTCATGGCGAACTGCGGGCCGATCGACCAGAAGCGGTTCGGCGTGCTGATCCAGTTGCTCAGGCTGCCGCTGCGGTAGCCGCCGGCGGCGCTCAGGGTGAGGTCGGGGAAATAGGCGGCCTTGGCCACGCCGATCTGGGCGTTGGCGGAAATCACCTTGCGTTCCGCCGAGGCGATGTCCGGCCGTCGTTCGAGCAATTGCGACGGCACCACTGCCGGCAGGTCCGGCAGCTTCGGCACGCTCGCCACCGGCGGCAGGTTGAATTGCGCCGGCGGCAGGCCGACCAGCACGGCGATGGCGTGCTCCAGCTGGGCACGCTGGTACTTCAGGTCGATGGCCTGGGCCTGGGTGCTTTTCAGCTGGGTGCGGGCCTGGGCCACGTCGGCCCTGGTGACGATGCCGGCGCGGTATTTGTTCTCGGCCACCTTCAGCGAACGCTCGTAGGCCGTCACCGTGTCGTTGAGCAGGCGGATCTGTTCGTCCATCACCCGCAGTTGCAGGTAGTTCTGCGCCAGTTGCGACTGCTGGCTGAGGCGCACCGCGGCGAGGTCGGCGGCGCTGGCATGCAGGCTCGCCTGGTTGGCCTCCAGTTGCCGGCGCAGCTTGCCCCAGAGGTCGACCTCCCAGCTGACACTGAGGTTGGTCGAGTAGCTGGTGCTGATCGCGCCAGAGCCGCCGCTGCTCACCGTCGAGCCTCCCGGCAGCAACACGGTGCTGTCGCCGCCGCCCTGGCCGCTGCGGGTCTTGCCCACGTTGCCGGTGATCGACGGGAAGAACGCCGCCCGCGCGCCGCGCACCAGCGCCTCGGCCTGGCGGAACTGCGCCACCGACTGGGCCAGGGTCTGGTTGGAACGTTCCAGGTGCATCTGCAGGTCGTTCAGGGTCTGGTCGCCGTACAGCTCCCACCAGGCGCCGCGCTGGAACACGTCGCGCGGCTCGGCGCGGCGCCAGCCTTCGGCTTCCTTGAATTCGGCGGGCACCGCCAGGTCCGGTCGCTGGTAGTCGGGGCCGATGGCGCAGCCGCCGAGGGCGGCGACCAGGGCCAGGGCAAGCAACGAGGGGGTGTGTTTCATAGGGGTGTCTCCAGCGCACCGTCCGTGCGTACGCCGCGTTTCTGGTTGACCCAGTGGCGCAGGCGGTCGAGATAGAGGTAGACCACCGGGGTGGTGTACAGGGTCAGCAACTGGCTGCCGATCAGCCCGCCGACGATGGTGATGCCCAGCGGCCGGCGCAGCGCGGCGTCGCCGCCGATGCCGAAGATCAGCGGCAAGGCGCCGAGCAAGGCGGCCAGGGTGGTCATCATGATCGGCCGGAAGCGCATCATGCAGGCCTCGAGGATCGCCTCGCGCGGGCTCAGGCCGTGGTTGCGCTCGGCCTCCAGGGCGAAGTCGATCATCATGATCGCGTTCTTCTTGACGATGCCGATCAGCAGGATGATGCCGATCAGCGCGATCAGGCTCAGCTCGCTGCGGCAGAGGATCAGCGCGAGCAGCGCGCCGACCCCGGCCGAAGGCAGGGTCGAGAGGATGGTCAGCGGGTGCACGTAGCTCTCGTAGAGGATGCCGAGGACGATGTACACCGCCAGCAGCGCCAGGAGGATCAGCCAGGGCATCTGGTTCTGCGTGTCCTGCACCGCGCCGGCGTTGCCCTCGAAGCTGGTCTGCACGTCCACCGGGATGTGCAGCGGCTCCAGGGCCTGCATGATGGCCTCGCGGGTCGGGCCGATCTGCGCGCCCGGTGCCAGGTTGAAGGACAGCGTGGTGGCGGCGAACTGGCCCTGGTGGTTGACCTCCAGCGGTGCCCGGCTCGGTTCGTAGTGGCTGAACGCGGACAGCGGCACGCGCTGGCCGTCGTTGCCGATCACCTGGACCTGGCGGAGGATTTCCGGGCTCTGCTGGTACTGCTGGTCGACCTCCATCACCACCCGGTACTGGTTCAGCGGGTTGAAGATGGTCGACACCTGGCGCTGGCCGAAAGAGTCGTTGAGCACCGCGTCGACCATTTCCACGTTGATCCCCAGGGTCGCCGCGCGGTCGCGGTCGATCACCAGGCGGGTCTGCACGCCCTTGTCCTGGGAGTCGCTGTTGACGTCCACCAGCTGCGGCAGCTTGCGCATCGCCGCCTCGACCTTCGGCGCCCATTCGCGGAGCAGGGTCAGGTCGTCGCTGCGCAGGGTGAATTCGTACTGCGCGTTGCTGTCGCGGCCGCCCAGGCGCACGTCCTGGCCGGCGTTGAGATAGAGCGCCGCGCCGGGCACCTTGGCGATCCGCTCGCGCAGCCGGGTGAGGACTTTCTCCACCGGGTCGCGCTCGCCGATCGGCTTGAGAGTGACGAAGAACGAACCGGTGTTGCTCGACTGCCAACGGCCGCCACCGATGAAGCCGACTACGTTTTCCACCGCCGGATCGGAAGAGAGGATCTTGCGGTACTCGCCCATCTTCGCGCTCAGGGACTGGAACGAGATGCTCTGGTCGGCCACCGCGTAGCCGCGCAGGCGCCCGGAGTCCTGCTGCGGGAGGAAGCCCTTGGGCACCACCACGAACAACCAGAGGTTCATGGCGATGCAGGCCAGCATGATCACCACCATCAGCCGCGAGTGCTCCAGCGCCCAGCCCAGGCTGGCGCGGTAGCGCAGCATGAAGGCGGCGAAGAAGCGATCGCTGCGCCGCGCCAGGGAAGCGCCTTCGGGCCGTTTCAGCGGACGCAGCAGACGCGCGCAGAGCATCGGCGTGAGGGTCAGGGATACCACCAGGGACACCAGGATCGCCGCCGAGAGAGTCACCGCGAACTCGCGGAACAGCCGTCCGGTGAGGCCGCCCATGAGCAGCAGCGGGATGAACACCGCGACCAGCGAGAGCGTCATCGACAGCACGGTGAAACCGACCTGGCGGGCGCCGGTGATCGCCGCCTGGATCGGCGGATCGCCCTCCTCGATGCGTCGGGCGATGTTCTCCACCACCACGATGGCGTCGTCCACCACGAAGCCGGTGGCGATGATCAGCGCCATCAGCGACAGGTTGTTCAGGCTGAAGTCGCACAGGTACATGACCGCGAAGGTGCCGATCAGCGAGACCGGCACCGCCAGGCTGGGGATCAGCGTGGCGCGGCCGTTGCGCAGGAACAGGAAGACCACCAGGATCACCAGCGCCACCGAGATCAGCAGGGTCAGCTCGGCCTCTTCCAGCGACGCACGGATCGACGGGCTGCGATCGTCCATCACGTTCAGCTTGACCTGCGGCCCGAGCAGTTCCTGCAACACCGGCAGTTGCGCGTGGATGGCGTCGGTGGCCTCGATGATGTTGGCGCCGGGCTGGCGGGTGACGATCAGCAGCACCGCCGGCAGGTCGTCGGAAAAGCCGGCGTTGCGCACGTCCTCCACCGAGTCGCTGACCTTGGCCACGTCGCCGAGGCGCACCGCGGCGCCGTTGTCGGCGTTGTAGTGGATCACCAGCGGCTCGTACTCGCGGGCCTTGCGCAACTGGTCGTTGGCGTCCACCTGCCAGTGCTTGTCGTCCTTCTCGACGGCGCCCTTGGGGCCGTTGCTGTTGGCCGCGGCGATGGCCGTGCGCACGCTGTCCAGGGACAGCCCGTACTGGCTCATGGCATCCGGGTTGAGGTCGACCCGCACCGCCGGCAGCGAGCTGCCGCCGATGCTCACCTGCCCTACCCCCTGCACCTGCGACAGCTTCGGCGCCAGCACGGTCGAGGCGAGGTCGTACATCTCGCCGCGACTCTGGGTCTCCGAGGTCAGGGTGAGGACCATGATCGGCATGTCCGAGGGGTTGGCCTTGCGGTAGCTGGGATTGTTCGGCATACCGCTGGGCAGCAGGCTCATCGCGCCGTTGATCGCCGCCTGCACCTCGCGGGCGGCGCCGTCGATGTCCTTCTCCAGGTCGAACACGAGCACCACGGTGGTCGAGCCCAGCGAACTGCTGGAGGTCATCTCGCTGATCCCGGCGATCCGTCCCAGCGAGCGCTCCAGCGGCGTGGCCACCGACGAGGCCATGGTTTCCGGGCTGGCGCCCGGCAGGCTGGCGCTGACCACGATGGCCGGAAAATCGACGTTGGGCAGCGGCGCCACCGGCAGCAGGCCGAACGACAGGGTGCCGGCCAGCAGCAACGCCAGGGTCAGCAGCGTGGTGGCGACCGGGCGGCGGATGAAGGGCGTGGACAGACTCATCGCCCGGCGTCCCCGTCGAACCCGGCCTCGGTGTTCAGGTCCAGCCCGCGCTGCTTGCGCCAGGCCGCCCAGCGACGGGCCAGGCGGTCGAAGTAGAGATAGATCACCGGGGTGGTGAACAGGGTCAGGACCTGGCTCAGCAGCAGGCCACCGACCATGGTGATGCCCAGCGGCTGGCGCAGCTCGGCGCCGGCGCCGCCGGCGAGCATCAGCGGCAGCGCGCCGAGCAGCGCGGCCATGGTGGTCATCAGGATCGGCCGGAAGCGCAGCAGGCAGGCCTGGTAGATCGCCTCATGGGGCGGCTTGCCTTCGTTGCGCTCGGCGTCGAGGGCGAAGTCGATCATCATGATCGCGTTCTTCTTGACGATGCCGATCAGCAGGATGATGCCGATGATCGCCACGATGCCGATCTCCTGCCCCGCCAGCATCAGCGCCAGCAGCGCGCCGACCCCGGCCGAGGGCAGGGTCGAGAGGATGGTCACCGGATGGATGAAGCTCTCGTAGAGGATGCCCAGGACGATGTACATGGTCACCACCGAGGCGAGGATCAGCAGCAGCGTGTTCGACAGCGAGGCCTCGAAGGCCAGCGCCGCGCCGCGGAAGCTGCCCTGCATGCTCAGCGGCAGCTCCAGGCTGGCCTCGACGCCACGGATCGCCTCGACCGCCTCGCCCAGGGAGTAACCCTTGGCCAGGTTGAACGACAGGGTCGCCGAGGGGAACTGGGCGATATGGTTGATCGCCAGCAGGGTATGCCGCTCCTCCACCTTCGCCAGGCTCGACAGGCGCACCTGGGTGCCGTCGCTGGACGGCACGTAGAGCTGCTCCAGGGCCTGCGGGCCGAGCTGGAACTGCGGCGCCACCTCCAGCACCACGCGGTACTGGGTGGCCTGGGTGAAGATGGTCGAGATCAGCCGCTGGCCGAAGGCGTTGTAGAGCACGCTGTCGATGTCGGAGAGCTTCACGCCGAGGCGCGAGGCGGTGTCGCGGTCGATGTTCAGGTAGGCCTGCAAGCCCTTGTCCTGCCAGTCGCTGGCGACGTCGGCGAGCTGCGGCAACTCCTGCAGCCGCGCCACCAGCTTCGGCACCCACTCGGCGAGCACGTCCGGGTCGGCGTCCTGCAAGGTGAACTGGTACTGGGTGCGGGCGACCCGGTCCTCGATGGTCAGGTCCTGCACCGGCTGCATGTACAGCTTGATCCCGGGCAGGTGGTCGAGTTCGGGCTGCAGGCGCTGGATCACTTCGCTGGCGGTGACGTCGCGCTCGCTGTGCGGCTTGAGGTTGATCAGCAGGCGGCCGGTGTTGAGGGTCGGGTTGCTGCCGTCGACGCCGATGTAGGAGGACAGGCTGGCCACCGCCGGGTCCTTCAGCACCACCTCGGCAAGGGCGCGCTGGCGCTCGGACATGGCCTGGAAGGAGATCGACTGCGGCGCTTCGGCGACGCCCTGGATCACCCCGGTGTCCTGCACCGGGAAGAAGCCCTTGGGCATGGCCAGGTAGAGCAGCGCGGTCAGCGCCAGGGTGGCGATGGCCACCAGCAGGGTCAGCGGCTGGTGCCGCAGGACCACCCGCAGGGCCTTGGCGTATTGTGCGATCAGGCCATCGATGACCCGCCCCGCGGCGCGCGCGAAGCGGCCCTGCTGGTCCTCGTCGATGTGGCGCAGCAGCTTGGCGCTGAGCATCGGCGTAAGGGTCAGGGAGACGAAGCCGGAAATCAGGATCGCCACCGCCAGGGTGATGGCGAACTCGCGGAACAGCCGCCCGGCGACGTCGCCCATGAACAGCAGCGGGATCAGCACGGCGATCAGCGAGAAGGTCAGCGAGATGATGGTGAAGCCGATCTGCTTCGAGCCCTTGAGCGCCGCTTCCAGCGGCGAGTCGCCCTGCTCCAGGTAGCGGGCGATGTTCTCCACCATGACGATCGCGTCGTCGACCACGAAGCCGGTGGCGATGGTCAGCGCCATCAGGGTCAGGTTGTTGATCGAGAAGCCGGACAGGTACATCACGCCGAAGGTGCCGATCAGCGACAGCGGCACGGCGAAGCTGGGAATCAGGGTGGCGTAGACGTTGCGCAGGAACAGGAAGGTGACCATCACCACCAGCGCCACCGCCAGCGCCAGCTCGAACTGCACGTCCTTGACCGAGGCGCGGATGGTGGTGGTGCGGTCGGTCAGCACCTGCACGTCGAGATTGCCCGGCAGGGTCGATTGCAGCTGCGGCAGCAGCGCCTTGATCCGGTCGACCACCTCGATCACGTTGGCCCCCGGCTGGCGCTGGATGTTCAGCACCACCGCCGGCAGGTTGTTGGCCCAGGCGGCCAGGCGCACGTTCTCGGCGTCGTCCTCGACGCTGGCGACGTCGCGGATGCGCAGCGGCGAGCCGTTCTTGTAGGCGATGATCAGGTCGCGGTAGGCGTCGGCCGAGCGCAACTGGTCGTTGGCGTCCAGGGTCGAGGCACGGGTCGGGCCGTCGAAGCTGCCCTTGGGGCCGTTGAGGTTGTTGCTGGTCACCGTGCTGCGCAGGTCCTCCAGGCTCAGCCCCGCCGCCGCCAGCGCCGTCGGGTTGGCGCGCACCCGCACCGCCGGGCGCTGGCCGCCGCTGATGCTGACCAGGCCGACCCCGGAGATCTGCGAGATCTTCTGTGCCAGGCGGGTATCCACCAGGTCCTGGATCTGCGGCAGCGGCATGCCGTCGGACATCACCGCCAGGGTCAGGATCGGTGCGTCCGCCGGATTCACCTTGCTGAACACCGGCTGGTTCGGCAGGTCGTTGGGCAGCAGGCTCTGCGCGGCGTTGATCGCCGCCTGGACTTCCTGCTCGGCGACATCGAGGTTGCTCTGCAGGCTGAATTGCAGGGTGATCACCGAGGCGCCGCCGGAACTGCTGGAAGACATCTCGTTGAGCCCCGGAATCTGCCCGAGCTGGTTCTCCAGCGGCGCGGTGATCGACGAGGTCATGATCTCCGGGCTGGCGCCGGGGTACAGGGTGACCACCTGGATGGTCGGGTAGTCCACTTCCGGCAACGCCGAGATCGGCAGGAAGCGGTAGGCGATCAGGCCCGAGAGCAGGATCGCCACCATCAGCAGGGTGGTCGCGACCGGCCGCAGGATGAACGGGCGGGACGGGTTCATTCAGCGCTCCCGCTACCCACCGAGTCGCCCTGGAGGCCGCTGGGGCGGCCAGTCTGCGGTTTCTGCGGCTCGCCCTCGAGGACCTGCGGGGAGGCCTCGGCGACACGCACTTCCATACCGTCGCGCAGGCGGTCGGTGCCTTCCACCACCACCTGCTCGCCGGCCTTCAGGCCGCTTTCCACCACCACCCGCTCGTTCTCGCTGGTGCCGATGGCGACGCTGCGCTGGCTGACCTTGTTGTCGGCGCCGACCACGTAGACATAGATACCGTTGGTGCCGCGCTGCACGGCGTTGGCCGGAATGGTCAGCACGCCCTTGAGGGTCTGCGCCAGCAGGCGCACGTTGACGAACTGGTTGGGGAACAGCTTGCCGTCGGCGTTCTCGAAGCGCGCCTTGAGCTTGACCGTGCCGGTGGTGGTGTCGATCTGGTTGTCCAGGGTGGTCAGGGTGCCTTCGGCGAGAACCTTGTCCTGGTTGCGGTCCAGCGCGGTGACCGTCAGCTTGCCGGGGCCGTTCATCTGCTCGACGACGGTGCCGATCTGCTGCTGCGGCAGGCTGAACACCACCGAGATCGGCTTGACCTGGGTGATCACCACCAGCGGCGTGGTATCGCCGCTGGTGACCAGGTTGCCGATGTCCACCTGGCGCAGGCCGAGGCGCCCGGAAATCGGTGCGCGGACCTCGGTGAAGGTCAGGTTGAGGCGGGCGTCGTCGACCTGGCCCTGGTTGGTACGGATGGTGCCCTGCAACTGGCGGACCTGGGCTTCCTGGGTATCCAGGGTCTGCTTGGCGATCGAGTCCTCGGCGTACAGCCCCTTGTAGCGCTGCAGGTCGATCTCGGCGTTCTTCAGTTGCGCCTGGTTCTGCATCAGCGTGCCCTCGGCCTGGGCCAGCGCCGCCTTGTAGGTACGCGGGTCGACCACCGCCAGCAGGTCGCCGGCCTTGACCTCCTGCCCCTCCTGGAACAGCACCTTGACCAGCTCGCCGTTGACCCGCGGCTTGACGTTCACCGTGTTGAAGGCGGTGACGGTGCCAAGCGCGTTGAAATGCAGCGCCAGGTCGCCCTGCTCCACCCTGGCCACGCCGACGGTGAGCGCGTTGGCCTTGGGCAGCGCGGCGCCCGGCTTGCCGCCGCGACCGGGTCGCCCGTCGGAGGACGGTGCCGAGGCGGGCGCCGCCAGCCACATCACCAGGCCGATCACGGCGGCGAAGGCCAGGGCGGTGATCAGCCACGGGCGCAGGGTACGGAACTTGGATTTACCGGTCGTTGGAGTCATGGTTCTTCTTCAGGCTTAGAACGGAGGCGCTTTTTCCAGGCTGCACGATAAGCATTGCGGGGGCCCAGGCAAAGCCTCTTTACCCGCTATTTACCCTTGCTTTACCGATAGTTAGGCATTCCGCCCGCATGCTTCGGCGAGCCACCCGCAGCCTGGCACCAGGCTATGACAACAAACGGCTTGCTCCGTTACGGGCGAAGGCTTGAAATAGAGCGTCCTGCACTCGCCCACTCCGCAATCGGCCAGGGACGCACAGATGATCGACCCGTTGAAACACCGCTTCGCGGCGCTCCGCAGCCGCGCCGAATTCCACTCCTTGCGCTACGTCCAGCGTAGCGGCGAGTACCTCTCGGTGCGCCGCAACGTCAGCGAACCGCCGCACTTCAGCCAGGACCGCGGCGCCATGCTCTGCGTACGGCTGAACGGCGTGGAAGCCTACGCCGCCACCAACGATCTCTCCGCGGCCGGCCTGCAGGCCGCCCTGGAGCAGGCCGAGCGGCAAGCCGAGCGGATCGCCCGGCACGCCCTGTTCGACGTCCGCGGATTGCCGCCGGCAAGCGGCCGCTCGCAGTATCGCTCGCCGAACCAGGACGCCCCTTTCCCCTCCCTCGCCGAGTGCTACGAACTGCTCGCCGAGGAATCCGCCAAGGTGCCGCGCGACGAGCGTCTGGTGAACTGGAGCGTATTCCTCGAAGTCAGCCGCCAGGAACAGCTCTACCTGAACAGCGCCGGCGCCGAGCAATACCACGAGCAGCGCTTCGTCTATCCCGGCGCCAGCGTCACCGCCTACGACGGCCATGACAGCCAGACCCGCAGTTTCGGCGGCCACCATGCCGGCCAGCAGGGCGGCGCCGAAGTGATCGAGCGCCTCGGCCTGGTCGGCGCCGCGCCGCGCATCGCCGACCAGGCCCTGCAACTGCTGGCGGCGCCGAACACCCCGAGCGGCCGCTGCGACCTGCTGCTGATGCCGGACCAGATGATCCTGCAGATCCACGAGTCGATCGGCCACCCGCTGGAGCTGGATCGCATCCTCGGCGACGAGCGCAACTACGCCGGTACCAGCTTCATCAAGACCGAGGACTTCGGTCGCTACCAGTACGGCTCCAGCCTGCTCAACGTCAGCTTCGACCCGGAAATCCCCGAGGAGCTGGCCAGCTACCGCCAGGACGACGACGGCAGCCCCGCGCGCAAGGAATACCTGATCCGCGAAGGCCGCCTGCTGCGTCCGCTCGGCGGCGCCCTGTCGCAACACCGCAGCGGCCTGGAGGGCGTCGCCAGCAGCCGCGCCAGCAGTTGGAACCGCGCGCCCATCGACCGCATGGCCAATCTCAACCTGGAGCCCGGCGACAAGAGCTTCGCGCAGCTGGTGGCCGGTATCGAGCGCGGGGTGCTGATGTCCTACAACCGCTCCTGGTCGATCGACGACGCACGCAACAAGTTCCAGTTCGGCTGCGAATGGGGCCAGTTGATCGAGGACGGCGAACTCAAGGGCGTGGTGAAGAACCCCAACTACCGGGGCATCTCCGCGCAGTTCTGGCGCAACCTCAGCGCGGTGGGCGACGCCGGCACCTTCGAGGTGCTCGGCACGCCCTACTGCGGCAAGGGCGAGCCGAACCAGGTGATCCGTGTCGGCCACGCCTCGCCGGCCTGCGTATTCAGCGATGTGGACGTATTCGGGGGAGATACCTGATGCACCAGAGACAGCATTTCGAAGCCCTCGCCGAGGACCTGCGCCGGCATCTGGCCGAGGGCGAGGACTTCACCCTCTGGTACAGCGCCGAGGACTCCGAGTTCATCCGCTTCAACCGGGCGCGGGTGCGCCAGGCCGGCCGGGTGCGCCAGGCCAGCGCGCTGCTCCGGCTGATCCGCGACGAACGCCAGGCGAGCCTCGACCTGACGCTCTCCGGCGCGCCGGAAGAAGACCGCCAGCGTCTGGCCGAAGGCCTTCGGCAACTGCGCCAGAGCCTGGCCTGGATTCCCGCCGATCCCTATCTGCTGCTCGACACCTCGGCCTGGCAGCGAGAGAACCAGGACCTCGGCGCAGCGCCCGACAGCGGCGCGCTGCTGGCCAGCCTCGAACGCCGGGCGCGCGACCTCGACCTGGTCGGCATCTATGCCGCCGGACCGCTGTTCCGTGGCTTCGCCAACTCCTGGGGCGCCTTCGGCTGGCATGCCGGCAGCAGCTTCAACTTCGACTGGAGCCTGTTCCATGGCAACGGCCAGGCGGTGAAGGCCGACTACGCCGGCCAGCGCTGGGACGACGAAGCCTTCGCCCGGCGCTTCGAACAGGCCCGGGAGCAGCTCGGCCACCTGGGCAAGCCGCTGCGCCAGTTGCGCCCCGGCGACTATCGCGCCTACCTGGCGCCGGCGGCGCTCGAGGAAGTCATGCAGATGCTCTGCTGGGGCGGTTTCTCCGCGCGCGCCCTGGCTACCGGCGAAAGCCCCCTGCAACGCCTGCAGAACGGCGACGCCCTGCTCAGCCCGCTGCTGAACCTCGCCGAGCGCCCTGCCACCTCGCCCTCCCCGGCATTCAGCGCGGAAGGCTCGCCGCGCGCCGAGGTCGAACTGGTCGGCAACGGCCGCCTGAGCGGACGCCTGGTGAGTTCGCGCAGCGCCCGCGAATACGGCCTGGTAGCCAATGGCGCCGGCGCCAACGAGGCGCCCACGGCGCTGGACATGGCCGGCGGCAGCCTGGAACAGGCGCGCATCCTCGAGGCCCTGGATACCGGCCTGTACATCGGCAACCTGTGGTACCTGAACTACTCGGACATGCCCGCCGCACGCCTGACCGGAATGACCCGCTTCGCCACCTTCTGGGTGGAGAACGGCCAGATCCGGGCGCCGGTCAGCACCATGCGCTTCGACGACAGCCTGTACAGCTTCCTCGGCGCCCACCTGGAAGACCTCAGCCACGAGCGCGAACTGCGCCTGTCCAGCAATACCTACGGCGAACGCCAGACCGACTCGATGCACCTGCCGGGCGCGCTGACCGGGCGCTTCACCCTCACGCTCTGAATCCACACGGCGCTCCCCGGCGGTTCGCCGCCCGGGAGCGCCGCGTGCGCAATCCGAAGAACGACCGCCGATATTCCGGCGCCATTATCACGCCACCATAAACGGACCGACTCCCTCCTCGTTATCCACTCTGGTGACACACGCCCGAGAGGAACCCACCGCACGCATATCCCATTCGGTACACGGAGGTGAAGCTATGCCCGCTTTGAGTCGTCGTTCGTTCGTGACCCTGACCGCCCTGGCCTCCAGCAGCATCCTGCTGAGCCCGCGAGCCTTCGCCGGGAGCGGCGCGACAAGCGCCGCCGGCAAGCCGCAAGAGACCTTCCTGGATTTCAACGAAAGCCCCTACGGCCCCTCCGCCAAGGCCAGGGCCGCCATGCAGCGGGCGGCCGCGCTCTGCGGTCGCTACGACTACGACGCGCAGGACGCCCTGGTCGGCCTGTTCGCCAAGCAGAACGGCATCCCCGCCGAATGCGTGCACGCCTACTGCGGCTCGCGCCAGCCGCTGCAATACGCCGTCGCGGCGTTCACCGGCAAGGAGCGCGGCCTGGTCATCGCCGATTGCGGATTCCACGGTCATCTGGCCACCCATTCCATGAGCATCTGACCACCGATTCCACGGTGATCCGGCCACCCATTCCACGCGCATCCGGCCACTGATTCCACGGCCATCCGGCCACTCAACCGGGCAGGCAGTAACGCAGGATTTCTTCACTACCATCGACCTCTTTTTCGAAGCAGAGAGGTCGTCGTGGAGCGTTTATCCATGCGTAAGATTCGCGAAGTACTACGTCTCAAGTTCGAGGTCGGACTATCGGCTCGCCAGATTGCGGTCAGCGTGCAGGTCGGTCGTGTCACCGTCGGCGACTACCTCAATCGTTTTGCCGCCAGCGGTCTCAGTTGGCCCTGTTCGTTGTCCGATGCCGAGTTGGAGCAGCAACTGTTCCCGCCGGCCCCGGCGGTTGCCAGTGAGAAGCGGCCTTTACCCGATTGGGCATGGGTGCATGCCGAACTGCGCCGCCCCGGGGTGACCCTGGCGCTGCTCTGGCAGGAGTACCGCCTGAGCCAGCCTCAGGGCTTTCAGTACAGCTGGTTCTGTGAGCACTACCGAGCCTGGCAGGGCAAGTTGGACGTGGTGATGCGTCAGGAGCACCGCGTCGGCGAGAAGCTGTTCGTCGACTATGCCGGCCAGACGGTGCCGGTTATCGATCGCCACAGCGGCGAGATCCGCCAGGCGCAGGTGTTCGTCGCGGTGCTCGGCGCGTCCAGCTACACCTTCGCCGAAGCCACCTGGTCGCAGCAGCTGCCGGACTGGCTAGGCTCCCATGCCCGCTGCTTCGCCTTCCTCGGCGGCGTGCCGGAGATCGTGGTGCCGGACAACCTGCGCAGCGCGGTGAGCAAGAGTCACCGCTACGAGCCGGACATCAACCCCAGCTACCGCGATCTGGCCGAGCACTATGGCGTGGCGGTGGTGCCGGCGCGGGCACGCAAACCGCGCGACAAGGCCAAGGCCGAAGTCGGCGTGCAGGTGGTCGAGCGTTGGATCCTCGCCGCACTGAGGAATCGGCAGTTCTTCTCCCTGGATGAACTCAACACGGCCATCGCCGGGCTGCTGGAGCGGCTCAACCAACGCCCGTTCAAGAAGCTGCCGGGCTCCCGGCAGTCGGCCTTCGACAGCCTGGATCGTCCGGCGCTGCGCCCCCTGCCGGAGCAACCCTACGTCTACGCCGAGTGGAAGAAGGCGCGGGTGCACATCGACTACCACGTCGAGGTCGATGGGCATTACTACTCGGTGCCGTATCAACTGGTGAAGAAGCAGCTGGAGGTGCGCCTGACGGCGCGCACCGTCGAGTTTTTCCACGCCAACCAGCGAGTGGCCAGCCACCTGCGCTCAATGCACAAGGGCAGGCACAGCACGCAGGCCGAGCACATGCCCAAGAGCCATCGCGAGCATGCCGAGTGGACGCCGCAACGGCTGATCCGCTGGGCCGAGCAGACCGGGCCGAACACCGCCGGCGTGATCCGGCACATCCTCGAACGGCGCATCCATCCGCAGCAGGGCTACCGGGCCTGCCTGGGCATCCTGCGCCTGGGTAAAACCCACGGTGAGGCGCGTCTGGAGTTGGCCTGCCGTCGCGCCATCAGCCTCGGCACGTGCAGCTACAAGAGCCTCGAATCGATCCTGCGCCAGGGGCTGGAAAACCTGCCGCTAGCTCAAACCAACCTGCCGCTGCTGCCGGACGACCACGCCAACCTGCGCGGATCCGCCTACTACCACTGACCCCAAGGAATCCCACCATGCTGCCCCATCCGACCCTGGACAAGCTGCAAACCCTGCGCCTGCACGGCATGCTCAAGGCGCTGAATGAACAACTGAAAACCCCGGACATCGACAGCCTGAGCTTCGAAGAACGCCTCGGCCTGCTGGTCGACCGCGAGCTGACCGAACGCGATGACAAGCGCCTGAGCAGCCGCCTGCGCCAGGCCCGGCTCAAGCACAACGCCTGCCTCGAAGACATCGACTACCGCAGCCCGCGCGGACTGGATAAGGCGCTGATCCTGCAACTGAGCAGTGGCCAGTGGCTGCGCGACGGCCTCAACCTGATCATCGGCGGCCCCACCGGTGTCGGTAAAACCTGGCTGGCCTGTGCCCTGGCCCACCAGGCCTGCCGGGAGGGCTACAGCGTGCGCTACCTGCGCCTGCCACGTTTGCTGGAAGAACTGGGTCTGGCCCATGGCGACGGCCGCTTCGCCAAGCTGATGAGCAGCTACGCCAAGACCGACCTGCTGATCCTCGACGACTGGGGCCTGGCCCCGTTCACCGCCGAACAGCGGCGCGACATGCTGGAGCTACTGGACGACCGCTACGGCCAGCGCTCGACCATCGTCACCAGCCAGATGCCGGTGGACAACTGGCACGAGCTGATCGGCGACCCGACCCTGGCCGACGCCATCCTCGACCGCCTGGTGCACAACGCTTATCGGATCAATCTGAAGGGTGAATCAATGCGCAAACGGACGCAGAAATTGACGACGCCGGGCACCTCAGACTAACAATGCCACCCCTGCGTCGCTGCGCTCCGACTGCCCGGCCGGATGGCCGTGGAACAGGTGGCCAGATGGCCGTGGAATGCCTGGCCAGATGAGCGTGGACTGGGTGGCCGGATGGTGTGGAATCCGCA
>NZ_JBQENS010000028.1:0-96771 GCF_052044465.1 Pseudomonas sp. 22490
TGCGGATTCCACGGTCATCTGGCCACCCATTCCATGAGCATCTGACCACCGATTCCACGGTGATCCGGCCACCCATTCCACGCGCATCCGGCCACTGATTCCACGGCCATCCGGCCACTCAACCGGGCAGGCAGTAACGCAGGATTTCTTCACTACCATCGACCTCTTTTTCGAAGCAGAGAGGTCGTCGTGGAGCGTTTATCCATGCGTAAGATTCGCGAAGTACTACGTCTCAAGTTCGAGGTCGGACTATCGGCTCGCCAGATTGCGGTCAGCGTGCAGGTCGGTCGTGTCACCGTCGGCGACTACCTCAATCGTTTTGCCGCCAGCGGTCTCAGTTGGCCCTGTTCGTTGTCCGATGCCGAGTTGGAGCAGCAACTGTTCCCGCCGGCCCCGGCGGTTGCCAGTGAGAAGCGGCCTTTACCCGATTGGGCATGGGTGCATGCCGAACTGCGCCGCCCCGGGGTGACCCTGGCGCTGCTCTGGCAGGAGTACCGCCTGAGCCAGCCTCAGGGCTTTCAGTACAGCTGGTTCTGTGAGCACTACCGAGCCTGGCAGGGCAAGTTGGACGTGGTGATGCGTCAGGAGCACCGCGTCGGCGAGAAGCTGTTCGTCGACTATGCCGGCCAGACGGTGCCGGTTATCGATCGCCACAGCGGCGAGATCCGCCAGGCGCAGGTGTTCGTCGCGGTGCTCGGCGCGTCCAGCTACACCTTCGCCGAAGCCACCTGGTCGCAGCAGCTGCCGGACTGGCTAGGCTCCCATGCCCGCTGCTTCGCCTTCCTCGGCGGCGTGCCGGAGATCGTGGTGCCGGACAACCTGCGCAGCGCGGTGAGCAAGAGTCACCGCTACGAGCCGGACATCAACCCCAGCTACCGCGATCTGGCCGAGCACTATGGCGTGGCGGTGGTGCCGGCGCGGGCACGCAAACCGCGCGACAAGGCCAAGGCCGAAGTCGGCGTGCAGGTGGTCGAGCGTTGGATCCTCGCCGCACTGAGGAATCGGCAGTTCTTCTCCCTGGATGAACTCAACACGGCCATCGCCGGGCTGCTGGAGCGGCTCAACCAACGCCCGTTCAAGAAGCTGCCGGGCTCCCGGCAGTCGGCCTTCGACAGCCTGGATCGTCCGGCGCTGCGCCCCCTGCCGGAGCAACCCTACGTCTACGCCGAGTGGAAGAAGGCGCGGGTGCACATCGACTACCACGTCGAGGTCGATGGGCATTACTACTCGGTGCCGTATCAACTGGTGAAGAAGCAGCTGGAGGTGCGCCTGACGGCGCGCACCGTCGAGTTTTTCCACGCCAACCAGCGAGTGGCCAGCCACCTGCGCTCAATGCACAAGGGCAGGCACAGCACGCAGGCCGAGCACATGCCCAAGAGCCATCGCGAGCATGCCGAGTGGACGCCGCAACGGCTGATCCGCTGGGCCGAGCAGACCGGGCCGAACACCGCCGGCGTGATCCGGCACATCCTCGAACGGCGCATCCATCCGCAGCAGGGCTACCGGGCCTGCCTGGGCATCCTGCGCCTGGGTAAAACCCACGGTGAGGCGCGTCTGGAGTTGGCCTGCCGTCGCGCCATCAGCCTCGGCACGTGCAGCTACAAGAGCCTCGAATCGATCCTGCGCCAGGGGCTGGAAAACCTGCCGCTAGCTCAAACCAACCTGCCGCTGCTGCCGGACGACCACGCCAACCTGCGCGGATCCGCCTACTACCACTGACCCCAAGGAATCCCACCATGCTGCCCCATCCGACCCTGGACAAGCTGCAAACCCTGCGCCTGCACGGCATGCTCAAGGCGCTGAATGAACAACTGAAAACCCCGGACATCGACAGCCTGAGCTTCGAAGAACGCCTCGGCCTGCTGGTCGACCGCGAGCTGACCGAACGCGATGACAAGCGCCTGAGCAGCCGCCTGCGCCAGGCCCGGCTCAAGCACAACGCCTGCCTCGAAGACATCGACTACCGCAGCCCGCGCGGACTGGATAAGGCGCTGATCCTGCAACTGAGCAGTGGCCAGTGGCTGCGCGACGGCCTCAACCTGATCATCGGCGGCCCCACCGGTGTCGGTAAAACCTGGCTGGCCTGTGCCCTGGCCCACCAGGCCTGCCGGGAGGGCTACAGCGTGCGCTACCTGCGCCTGCCACGTTTGCTGGAAGAACTGGGTCTGGCCCATGGCGACGGCCGCTTCGCCAAGCTGATGAGCAGCTACGCCAAGACCGACCTGCTGATCCTCGACGACTGGGGCCTGGCCCCGTTCACCGCCGAACAGCGGCGCGACATGCTGGAGCTACTGGACGACCGCTACGGCCAGCGCTCGACCATCGTCACCAGCCAGATGCCGGTGGACAACTGGCACGAGCTGATCGGCGACCCGACCCTGGCCGACGCCATCCTCGACCGCCTGGTGCACAACGCTTATCGGATCAATCTGAAGGGTGAATCAATGCGCAAACGGACGCAGAAATTGACGACGCCGGGCACCTCAGACTAACAATGCCACCCCTGCGTCGCTGCGCTCCGACTGCCCGGCCGGATGGCCGTGGAACAGGTGGCCAGATGGCCGTGGAATGCCTGGCCAGATGAGCGTGGACTGGGTGGCCGGATGGTGTGGAATCCGCACTCCTGAAACAGTTGAAGACGTATTTATGCCTAGCAGAAGCACTGATCTGGGACAGGGATTCGTTGGCTGGATGAAAGCTGGCATCGCGGCCCGTCGCCTGTTCATCAACGACACCAAAGCCTTGATACATACCGTCGACGGGACCGCCATGCTGGTCACACCAGGAATCTTCAAGCGTTATGTCCATGAGCATCCAGAGCTCGAAAAGCTGGCCCAGGCCAAGGAGACGACCGGCTGGAAGCTGGTGCAACGCGCGTTCGAGAAACAGGGTCTTCACCGAAAGACCAATAAGAACCTGAACATCTGGACCATCAAGGTTTCTGGTCCTCGCAAGACGAAAGAGCTCAAGGCATACCTGCTCCAGGATCCCAAACTGCTGTTCCCTGTGCAGCCTCTGGACAACCCAAGCCTCACGGTCATCACCGATGCCGAAGGGGGTGTGGAATGACCCCACTTCAATTGACCGAGGAATATCTCTTCGCACACGACCTCAGAGAGGCCAGCCAGAAGACCTATCGAGCAGCAACCAGAGCGCTCATGAAGCACTTCGGCAGCACAGTCACCGTGCAGGAAATCACTCATCGGAGTGTATTGGAATGGAGACGAAAGGTATTGGAGCAGGGGCTATCCAAACGCAGTTGGAACACTTACTCGAGCCACCTGCGCACCGTTTGGGGATATGCCATTGAGTACGAACTGCTGACCCACAGCCAAATCAATCCTTTCAAGAAAACCGGAGTGACGCCGCCAAAGCGGCCGAGCAAGACAGTAGCACTCGATGCCATACAAAGCGCTCGCTCCTGGCTGAAAGTGCTAGATAGCTCCGAGCACTGCACGGGGGAACGCGCACGAATCACTCCGGTTTGGTTCTGGCGGTGCGTATTCGAGACATTCTACGAAACCGGCATCCGTCTGAATGCGCTGCTGTGCATTCGTAAGTGCGATGTGGACTGGAAAAGAAAAATGATCCTGATCCGGGCTGAGACAGAGAAAACCCACCGAGAGTTTTCCGTCCCCATCACCGATGGGATAGCCCCCCATATACGGCGGCTACTCCAGGAAGCCGAGCAGGTAGGCATGAGCCACCACGACCAGCTATTCAATGTGAATCGTTTCTCACGCCACTATGCACGCAAGGAAATGAATGCCGACCAAGTCGAGGCGATGTACAGAAAGTTGACCGAGAAGACCGGGGTACGAATGACGCCCCATCGATTCAGGCACACCCTGGCTTCCGACTTGATGAAGCAGCATGAGCGCAATATCCATGTCGCCAAGGATCTACTCAACCACTCCAACATCCAAACAACAATGAGCTATATCGAGACGGATCACGATCAGATTCGGGCAGTGCTTAACGAGCGAAGCCTAGCTCAGGGCGCCGTGGCACAGACCCGAAAGGTCGATTACAGTGGATCGCCGCAGAAGGCGGCTCATTCAAGGCCGGCGCTGCCACGCCCAACTCAGAGAGGAAGCAGTCCGTCGACACAGGTACCCACAGCAGAAGTGACGAGTACGGGGTCTGATCAGGAGATTCAGGCTTACAACTCACCACCCTTCTGTACTCAAAGAAGAGCCGACGCGGTACCCCCACCAGCGGACAACTCCGAACAGGACTTGCTGTTCGCGCTGCTGGCCCAACACCTGTTGCGACAGGCAAGCCTGACGACAACCGAGGGCAACTGCGCTCCTAGATGGGGTACCGTTGTCGGAAAGAAAGCAAGCCCCCCGTTGGCCGATCGGTAGGCCGGTAGGGAAAATCTGAAATAAGCGAGGGCCTCTGCACATCAACGCCGGCGCACTCGCAGAGCCCTGAATTCTCGCGGCTATCACCGCATGACCCTCTGTAATCGCAGATTACGTCGGAGGTGCTTTGCTACGCCTACAGATAGGTATGAGCGGCCAGCTCAGGGCCAATCCCATGGCTTCAGGGCCTTAGAAACAGAAAAGCCCACCTAAATAGGCGGGCTATTCCATATTGACATCACGTCAATGCGGGCCTAATGTTCGGCCCAGACGGCTGCTAGACAAGAACCGGCGTAACACCCCTTCCTAGACCTATGCAACTCGCCCCGTCGAAAATGGTGGGTCGTGTAGGATTCGAACCTACGACCAATTGGTTAAAAGCCAACTGCTCTACCGACTGAGCTAACGACCCAACGCGAGGCGTATAATACTGATTTCTAACGTAAAAACAACACCCCTCGTGAATTTTTTTCAGAAATATGGCGTCGGGTCGGAAATACCAGCCGCCGCGAAGCCATCCGCACGCAGCCGGCAGCTATCGCATTTGCCGCACGCACGTCCCTGCTCATCGGCTTGATAACAGGACACCGTCAGGCCGTAATCCACCCCACGCGCCACGCCCGCCTGGATGATCTGCGCCTTGGACAGATACTGCAGCGGCGCCTGGATGCGGAAGCCATTGCCTTCCACGCCCGCCTTGGTTGCCAGGTTCGCCATGCGCTCGAAAGCCTCGACGAATTCAGGGCGACAATCCGGATAACCAGAGTAATCCACCGCATTCACACCGATGAAGATGTCACGGGCATCCAGGACCTCGGCCCAGCCCAGGGCGAGCGAGAGGAACACCGTATTGCGCGCCGGCACGTAAGTCACCGGTATACCTTCGCTAGGCGACTCGGGCACCGCGATGCTCTCGTCGGTCAATGCCGAGCCGCCCATGCCATTGAGGTCGAGCCCTATCACCTTGTGCTCGATCACGCCCAACTGCCGGGCCACGCGCTCGGCGGCCTGCAGCTCGGCGCGATGGCGCTGGCCGTAGTCGAAACTCATGGTGTAGCAGGCGTAGCCGTCGGCCTTGGCCATGGCGACAACGGTGGCGGAGTCGAGGCCGCCGGAGAGCAGGATGACCGCTTTCTTCTGGTTCATGATGAATTCCTCGTCTCAATGGCCCGGTTCGTCGTTCCAGAGAATCTTGTGCAGTTGCAATTGCAGGCGGACCGGCAGGTTGTCGGCCACGATCCAATCGGCCAGTTCTCGCGCGCTGACCTGATGGTGGCTCGGCGAGAACAGGACTTCACCGGCACGCTGGTCGAGGCGGTACTCGATCAGCTTGGATACCGCCCAGTCGTAGTCCTCTCGCGAACAGACGACGAACTTCACCTGATCGTTGTCGGTCAGCAACGGGATATTTTCGTATCGGTTGCGTCCGACCTCGCCAGATCCCGGCGTCTTGAGGTCGAGAACCTTGCTTACGCGCGGGTCGACCCGTGACACGTCGAGAGCCCCGCTGGTTTCCAGGGAAACCTCGTAGCCGGCGTCGCAGAGCCGTTCCAGCAGAGAGATGCAATTCGGCTGGGCCAGCGGCTCCCCGCCGGTCACGCAGATGTAGCGGGGCTTGTAGGCGGCAACCCGCTCGAAAATGGCGTCCAGGCTAACGACGTCGCCGCCGCTGAAGGCATAGGCGGTATCGCAATAGTGACAGCGCAAGGGGCAGCCGGTCAGGCGCACGAAGACCGTCGGCAAGCCGGCGGTACGTGTTTCCCCCTGCAACGAGTAGAAAATCTCGGTGATGCGCAGGGTCTGTTGCATATTCAGCCACGGGCGTGACGACTGAACAGGTCGTCCGCCTCCGTTGCGGTAAATGAAGGAACGCCACGGGACGTATCCTGTCGTGGCGCTCGAAATCCCGGAAGGTCTCGCGTGGAGAGGCACGAAGATCAGCCGAGCTGAAACCATGCAGCTTCACGGGGGCGCCGATTCTAACGAAAAAACCCGCGACAGGCGCGGGTTTGTTCATCGGGAACGGGATCAGCGAAGGTTCTTGAGATCGCGCTGCGCCAGTTGAGCGGCCGAAGTGCCTGGGTACTGGGAAATGACCTGCTGGAGGATACCCTTGGCCTTGTCGTTGTTACCCAGGCGACGCTCGACGTCCGCCAGCTTGTACAGCGAGTCGGGCACCTTCTGGCTGCTGGGGTAGCTCTGGCTGACCCGCGCGAAGGCCTGGCCGGCACCTTGCAGGTCGCCCTTGGCCAGGTTCACCTCGCCGAGCCAGTACTGGGCGTTGCCGGAGTACTGGCTGTTCGGGTACTTGCGCAAGAAGGCATTGAACGCCTGGCTCGCCTTGTCGAAATCCTTGCTCTTTATCAGGTCGAAGGCCGCATCGTAGTAGAGCTTCTCCTTCGCCGGGTCGCCCGGCTCGCTGCTCGGCGCCGGTGCGTTGTTGCCTGCGGGAGCCGCAGGCGCCCCATTGGCGTTGATGGCGCCAGCGGGTGCGGAATTCTGTGCAGCGGGAGCGCCACCACCGGAAATCCGACGGTCGAGGTCCTGGTAGCGTTCCAGGCTTTCCTGCTTGAGCTGCTGGATCTGGTTCTGCTGCTCCTCGAGCGTGCCACGCAGGCGAGCCAACTCGTCCTGCATCTGCTGGAGCTGCATGAACAGTTCGCCCTGCACGGAGGTGGGGGTTGTCACCCCACCTCCGGCAAAGGCGCCGCCGGCACCTGCCGTGCCATACCCGGAAGGAGGAACGTTGCCGCCATTGTTGGCGGCAACGCCGTCATACACAGGAACTTCCGCCCAGGCCGCTAATGGCAGGCTGAGCGCGAGGAACGTCAGGACACGCAGGTGCTTGGGCATAACGACTTCTTACTTCTTCAGCTCGACGCGACGGTTCTGAGCCCAGGACTGCTCGTCGTGGCCGGTAGCGACCGGACGCTCTTTACCATAGGAAACCAGTTCCAGCTGGGCCGGCGAAACACCCTGCAGCACCAGGTAGCGCTGAACGGCCTTGGCACGACGCTCGCCCAGAGCCATGTTGTACTCGCGGGTGCCGCGTTCGTCGGTGTGGCCTTCCAGCACTACGCGCTGACCGCTGCCTTTCAGGTCTTTCGCGTGTACGTCCAGAGCGCGCATGGCTTCCGGCTTCAGGTCGGAGCTGTCGTACTCGAAGTAGAAGGTGGTGATCGCACGCAGAGCGGCTTCGTCGCTCAGGCTGCCGTCAACGGCACCGCTGTTGGCGCCATAGCCTGCGTTCGGATCGACGCCGCCATTGGCACCTTCACCGGAAGCATCGCCGCCCTTGGAGGAGCAACCCACAGCCACAGCCATGGCCAGAGCCAGCGCAGCAAATTTGCCGAATTTCAGCATTTCCATCATGTAACTCCTAATGAACCCCAGTGTATAAGTTTGTAACCGTTGGCGACCGTCAGTTCAGGTAAGGGGACCAGGAAGGCTCGCGCACATCGCCCTGAGCGGTAGGGAGAGGTATCCGTACGCGTCCGTTGATGGATACGAGCATCAGCACGCCCCGGTCCTGCTGGCGGGTGGCGTAGATTAGCATGGTGCCATTGGGCGCAACAGTGGGCGAATCGTCCAGAGTGGTGTTCGACAGCACCCGCAGATTGCCGCGCTGGAGGTCCTGGGCGGCGATCTGGAAGTTGGTGTAGCCCTGCTGGCGGTGGACCATTACCAGGGTCTTCTCGTCGGCCGAGAGTTTCGGGTTGGCGTTGTAGTTGCCGATGAAGGTTACCCGGTCCACGGCACCGCTGTTCACGTTCATTTTGTAGATCTGCGGCTTGCCGCCACGGTCCGAGGTGAAGTACAGGGTAGAGCCGTCCTTGCCCCAGAAGGGTTCGGTATCGATCGCCAGGTTGTTGGTCAGGCGGCGCAGGGCGCGGCTGCCAAGGTCCATGACGTAGATTTCCGGGTTGCCGTCGCGCGACAGGACGAAGGCCAGGCGGTTGCCGTCAGGGGAGAATGCCGGAGCGCCATTCAGGCCCTCGAAATTGGTGATCTGCTCACGACGGCCAGTATCGACGTACTGGATGAAGATACGCGGGCGCTTCTGTTCGAAGGAGACATAGGCGATACGGCGGCCATCGGGCGAGAAGCGCGGCGACACGATGGGCTCGCGCGACTGCAGCAGGGTCACCGGGCGGGCGCCGTCGTAGTCGGAGCGCTGCAAGGTGTAGCGGGTGTTGTCGACCGAGAAACGCTCGGCGGTGACATAGAGCATCTTGGTGGAGAACGCGCCCTTGATACCGGTGAGCTTCTCGAACGACTGGTCGGCGATGTAGTGCGACATGTCGCGGAGCTGATCGGTGCTGCCGGTCACGCTGCCGGTCAGGACCTGCTGCTCGGTGCCGACATCGAACAATGCGTACTGCACCTGCAGGCGTCCGCCGGCAGGCACGATGTTGCCGACCATCACGTAGTTGACGCCAACTGCCTTCCAGTCACGGAAGATCACTTCGCTGGCCTGCGCCGGCTGGCTGATCATGTTCTGCCGGGGCAGCGGCTCGAAGTAGCCGGAGTTGCGCAGGTCGTTGCCGATGATATTGGACATGTCTTCCGGCAACACGTTGCCCCCCTGGAAGCCGAACGGCACCACGGCGATGGGAATGGCACGGTCGTTACCGCTGGAGATCACCAGCGGGTCGGCAGCCTGCGCAGCACCTGCCACCAGGGCCAGGGCGAACAGCGCAATGCGAATCAGGGTACTCACAGACTCAAATCCTCCGGTTTAAAGATGATGCGGCGCTGACGATACAGGCTGTCGAAGGTAGCCCGCGGCAATTGCTGCATCTCGGGAATACGGCCGACGTTGCGCACCGCCGCCACCGCCGAACTGTCGAAAGGCTTGTCGCCACTCGAACGGCTGACGCTGGCATTGGTGATGGTACCGTCCGGCAGCATTTCGATCAGTACTTCTACGCTCATTCCATTACGCGCCGATGGAGGACGCCGCCACTGCTGGCTCACCAGGTTGACGATCAGGTCGTCGAGACTGCCGGTGACCTCGCTGCCCACCTCGTCGGCCAGGGCCTGCTGGCGCTCGGTCGTATCCGAAAGCAACTCGGCCAATGCCTGCGCCTTCTTGTCCTCGGCAGCCTTGCGGGCTGCCGCGGCAGCGGCGGCGGCCTTTTTCTTGGCGGCCTCGACGGCGGCTTTCTTCTTCGCCGCTTCCGCAGCAGCCTTCTTCTTGGCCTCCTCGGCCGCTTTCTTCTTCGCGTCCTCGGCTGCCTTTTTCTTGGCGTCCTCAGCGGCCTTTTTCTTGGCCTCGTCCTCGGCGCGCTTCTTGGCTATGTCAGCCTGCTTCTTCTGTTCGGCGGCCTTGGCCTCGGCAGCTTTCTTGGCTTCATCGGCCTTTTTCGCCTCGGCGGCTTTCTGGGCCTCGGCCTTTCGAGCCTCGTCAGCCTTCTTTTGTTCCGCCGCTTTCGCAGCAGCGACCTGCTGCTGTTCCAGCTTTTGTTGCTCGAGTTTCTGCTGCTCGAGCTTCTTCTGTTCGAGCTGCTCGACTTCGTATTGCTTGGAGGCGGTCTTCTTCGCCTCGCCAGCGATCTTCTGGTTGGTCTGTGTCGTCGCCTGGCTCTTCGACTTGAGCTGGTAGAGCGTGGCCTGCACGATCGGCTTGGAGGGAGGAAGCTCCGGAGCAAACGCCCAGCTGACGAACAGCATGGCGAAGATCAGAACGTGCAGGACCACCGCCAGGACGACGGGCCAGAAATAACTCTCGGAAGGCGAGCGTTCGAACTGTTGCTTCAAGATCAGGGGGCCTCGGTAATCAACCCGACGTTGGGCACACCGGCCTGCTGCAAGGCACCCATGGCGCCAACCACCGCACCATAGTTCACCGCCTTGTCGCCGCGGATGAATACCTGGGTGTCCGGACGGGCACTCATGATCTTGGTGACTGCATCGGTCATCTGTTCCAACGACACGGCACTATCGGTCTGTTTTTCAGTATCCACTTCGCTGCCGACGTTCCAGTAATAGGAACCGTCGGCCTTCACCGAAAGGGTCAGGACCTGCTTGTTGTTGTCCTGAGGCAACGCCTCGCTGGACACCTTCGGCAGGTCGACCTTGACCCCCTGGTTAAGCATCGGTGCGGTCACCATGAAAATCACCAGCAGTACCAGCATCACGTCGATGTAAGGCACCACGTTCATTTCCGCGACCGGCTTGCGCTTGTGACGAACCCTTGCCATATCGGCTTACCTCTCAGTCGTCTTAGTCGTCGCTGGTGTGCACCTTGCGGTGCAGGATGGCCTGGAACTCGTCGGCGAAGGTGTAGTAACGACCGATCAGCATCTCAGAACGTGCGGAGAAGCGGTTGTAGGCGATGACCGCCGGGATCGCGGCGAACAGGCCGATGGCGGTAGCGATCAGCGCTTCGGCGATACCCGGGGCGACGGTGGCCAGGGTTGCCTGCTGCACGGTGGCCAGGCCACGGAAGGAGTTCATGATACCCCAGACGGTACCGAACAGGCCGACGTACGGGCTGGTGGAACCGACGGTTGCCAGGAATGGCAGGCTGGCTTCGAGTTTCTCCTCCTCACGGGAGATGGCCACACGCATGGCGCGCGCCACGCCCTCCATCACCGCATCGGGATCGACGCCGGGCTGCTGGCGCAGACGGGAAAACTCCTTGAAGCCGGCACGGAAGATCTGCTCGACGCCGGAGTCCGGGTCCGGATTGCTACCGGCCTGGCGGTACAGCTTGGACAGGTCGATGCCCGACCAGAAGCGTTCTTCGAAAGCATCCAGTGCCTTCTTGGCGGCGCGCATGGCGTTACCGCGCTGGAAAATCATGATCCAGGATGTGACCGAGGCGGCCACGAGGGTCAGCATGACCAGCTGCACCACGATACTGGCGTTGCTGATCAGGCTCCACATGGAGGTATGGTCGACGACGTTCGGTTCCACTTTAATCTCCTGCTGAAAAAGAATCCGGGCTTCCGGCAAAAGCCGCACGCAACGTTTCGGGGATAGCACGTGGCTTCAGGGTGTCCGCTCGCACGCACGCCACCAGGAACCGCCCCTCGCAGAGCAGGACGGAGTCCGACGCTCGACGAACCTGTTGACGAAACTTCAGGCTCGCCCGGTTCAACTCCTCGACCTCGGCGCTGACAAGCAGTTCATCATCGAGCTTGGCCGGGGCGTGGTAACGCGCCTCGGCGGAGTGCACGACGAACAGCAGATTGTCGCCGACCAGTTGCGATTGGGCGAACCCCAAAGCTCGCAGCCGCTCGGTCCGAGCCCGTTCCATGAACTTGAGATAGTTGACGTAATAGACGATGCCGCCGGCATCCGTGTCCTCGTAATAGACCCGGAAACGCTGCTGGAACGGCTTTCCCCCGTGTTGCGCGCGCATACTCTAGAACCAAGTCCCGGCTTTGCCAATCGGCAATCGCCCACAAATGCAATTAATTACCATCTTCAGACGTGAACAGATCCGTCGTCACCCCCGGCCCCAACCTTTTCGGAATATTCAGGCCAAAGTGCAGGTACGCATGGCGTGTTACCACGCGCCCCCGCGGTGTCCGCATGATGTAGCCCTGCTGGATCAGATAGGGCTCCAGTACATCTTCGATCGTGTGCCGCTCCTCGCTCAACGCCGCAGCCAAGTTGTCGATTCCTACAGGCCCGCCATCGAACTTGTCGATCATGGTCAGCAACAGACGACGGTCGAGGTGGTCGAAGCCACGCTCGTCGACATCGAGCAGGTTCAATGCCTTGTCGGCGATCACCCGGGTAATGTCGCCCTGCCCCCGGACCTCGGCGAAGTCGCGTACCCGGCGCAGCAGGCGATTGGCGATTCGCGGCGTACCGCGGGCGCGCTTGGCGATTTCCGCCGCGCCCTGCGGCTCGATCTCCAGGCCGAGAATGCCGGCCGACCGACTGACGATGGTCGCCAGGTCCTCGACGTTGTAGAACTCCAGGCGCTGGACGATACCGAAGCGATCGCGCAGTGGATTGGTCAGCATGCCGGCACGGGTGGTCGCGCCGACCAGGGTGAACGGCGGCAGGTCCAGCTTGATGGAGCGGGCCGCGGGCCCTTCGCCGATCATGATGTCCAGCTGGAAATCTTCCATGGCCGGATACAGCACTTCTTCGACGATGGGCGAAAGACGGTGGATCTCGTCGACGAACAGGACGTCGCCGGCCTCCAGGTTGGTCAGCAATGCGGCGAGATCGCCGGGACGCTCGAGCACCGGCCCGGAAGTACTCTTGATGGAAACGCCCATTTCCTGGGCGATGATATTCGCCAGGGTCGTCTTGCCCAGCCCCGGCGGACCGAAGATCAGCGTATGGTCGAGCGCCTCCTGGCGGCCGCGCGCGGCATGGATGAACAGCTCCATCTGCTCGCGCACGCTGGGCTGGCCGATGTAGTCGGCCAGCTTCAGCGGGCGAATGGCGCGGTCCAGCTGCTCATCGCGTTCGCGACCGGAAACGGCGGATATGAGGCGATCAGGCTCGATCATCGGGCGCCACCTAGACCATGCCCTTCAGGGCCTGGCGGATCATTTCTTCGCTGGACAAATCCTCTCCCGGTACGGCTGCGACGGCACGACTGGCTTCCTGTGGCTTGAAGCCGAGGGCGATCAGCGCGCTGACTGCATCGGCCTCGGCGCTTGAGACTGTAGCGCTGGCACGGGGTTCCATCACCAACGGTGCAATCGTGGGCATGTTTTCCCAAGCCTTGAAGCGGTCCTTCAACTCCACCAGCAGGCGCTCGGCGGTCTTCTTGCCAACACCGGGGATCTTCACCAGGGTGGAGGTGTCCTGTGCCTGGACGCAACGCACCAGTTCGTCCACTTCCAGGCCCGACATCAGCGCCAGGGCCAGTTTCGGACCCACGCCGTTGAGCCGGATCAGCTCACGGAACAGCTCTCGCTCGCGCTTTTCGGCGAAGCCATAGAGCAAGTGCGCATCCTCACGCACAACCAGATGGGTATGCAAGGTCACCGGCTCGCCCACCGAAGGCAACCGATAGAGGGTCGTCATCGGCACTTCCACTTCATAGCCGACGCCATTCACATCGAGGATCAGGTGTGGCGGCTGTTTCTCCGCCAGGGTGCCACGCAAGCGTCCGATCACGAAGAGCTTTCCTTATTCAAAGACGCAGGCGCCCGCCACGTCGGCGTGCGCCCACCAGGCCATGGGGGACCAGACTCTGTTGGGTATGGGCATGACACAGGGCGATGGCCAGGGCGTCGGAAGCATCTATCTGCGGTTTCTGGGTCAGCTTCAACAGATGCATGACCATCATCTGCACCTGCTGCTTGTCTGCACCGCCGGTCCCCACGACTGCCTGCTTGACCTGCGAGGCGGTGTACTCCGCCACGCTCAACCCCTCCTCCATTGCCGCGACGATGGCCGCCCCCCGCGCCTGCCCCAGCTTCAGGGCCGAATCGGCGTTGCGCGCCATGAACACCTGCTCGATGCTCAGGGCCGTCGGGCCATGGGTGCGGATCACCTCGCGGACGCTGCGAAACACCACGTGTAGACGCTCGTGCAAGGGGCCATTACCGGTCCGTATACATCCGGACGCCACGTATTCGCAACCGCGCGCCGTTTCCCGCACCACGCCGAAGCCGGTGATGCGCGAGCCCGGGTCAATCCCTAGAATCAAAGTCATAAGCTGGATACTAAAAGCCGGAAGCGGGGTTCGAACGCATCAAGCGTACCCCACTTCCGGCTTCGCGTTATCGCTCCGATCGGCTCAGCCGAGCTGCGCCATCACGTCGTCCGGGATATCGGCATTGGAATAGACGTTCTGCACGTCGTCCAGGTCCTCGAGCATGTCGATCAGCTTGAGCACCTTCTGCGCGGTTTCCAGGTCTAGGGTCGCGGTGGTCGAAGGGATCATGGTGACTTCGGCTTCGTCGCCCTTGAATCCGGCGGCGGCCAGCGCCTCGTTCACCGAAATGAAGTCGGCGAAGGTGGTGAACACGTCGATGGAGCCATCATCGTTGACTACCACGTCATCGGCGCCAGCCTCCAGGGCCGCGTCCATCAGCGCTTCCTCGTCCACGCCGGGAGCGAAGCTGATCTGTCCCTTGCGCTCGAACATGTAGGCGACCGAACCATCGGTGCCCAGGTTGCCGCCACACTTGCTGAAGGCATGACGAACTTCCGCAGCTGTACGGTTGCGGTTGTCGGTCATCGCCTCGACGATGATCGCTACGCCGCTCGGCGCATAGCCTTCATAGGAAAGCTCGACCATGTTGTCGGCATCGTTGGAGCCGACGCCGCGTGCAATGGCACGGTCGATGGTATCGCGGGTCATGTTGGCGGTCAGCGCCTTGTCCACGGCCAGGCGCAGACGCGGGTTGTCCGCCGGTACGCCGCCGCCCTGCCTTGCAGCGACGGTCAGCTCACGGATCAGCTTGGTAAAGATCTTGCCTTTCTTGGCATCTTGCCGCTCTTTGCGGTGCTTGATGTTGGCCCATTTAGAATGACCAGCCATAACTCACTCCGTATTGCTCTCTCGGCAGGAGGCGCCGCAAGCGGCGCCTCCGCGGGTTGATTCGAATCACTCGGCCTTCGGCTGCTCGCGCAGGCGAATGTGCAGCTCGCGCAGGGCCTTGCCGTCCACGGAACCCGGTGCCTGGGTCATGACGTCGCCAGCGCTCTGGGTCTTCGGGAAGGCGATCACTTCGCGGATCGACGATGCACCGGTCATCAGCATGACCAGGCGATCCAGGCCGAAGGCCAGGCCGCCATGCGGCGGCGCACCGTACTTGAGCGCGTCGAGCAGGAAGCCGAATTTCTCTTCCTGTTCCGCCTCGTCGATGCCCAGCACACGGAACACCGCCTGCTGCATGGACTTGTCATGGATACGGATGGAACCGCCACCCAGCTCGGTACCGTTGAGCACCATGTCGTAGGCGCGGGAAAGTGCCGCGCCCGGATTGGCCTCAAGCTCAGCCGGGGTGCACTTGGGCGAGGTGAACGGGTGGTGCAGCGCGGACAGCGAGCCGTCGTCGTTCTCCTCGAACATCGGGAAGTCCACGACCCACATGGGCGCCCACTCCCGGGTGAGCAGCTTGAGGTCATGGCCGACCTTGATACGCAGCGCGCCCAGGGCATCGCAAACGATCTTGGCCTTGTCGGCGCCAAAGAACACGATGTCGCCGTCGACCGCGCCAACGCGATCGAGGATCACGTTCAGGTTGGCCTCGGGGATGAACTTCACGATCGGCGACTGCAGGCCTTCCACGCCCTTGGCGCGCTCGTTGACCTTGATGTAGGCCAGGCCCTTGGCACCATAGATGCCGACGAACTTGGTGTAGTCGTCGATCTGGCTGCGCGGCATGGAGGCGGCGCCCGGTACACGCAGGGCGGCGACACGCCCCTTCGGATCGTTGGCCGGACCGGAGAAGACCTTGAACTCCACTTCCTTCAACTGGTCGGCGACGTCCACCAACTCCAGCGGGATGCGCAGGTCGGGCTTGTCCGAACCGTAGCGGCGCATGGCCTCTTCGAACGGCATGTGCGGGAACTCGTCGAACTCGACATCCAGCACTTCCTTGAACAGCTGGCGCACCATCTTCTCGGTGATGCCGATGATGTCGCTCTCGTCGAGGAAGCTGGTCTCGATGTCGATCTGGGTGAATTCCGGCTGGCGGTCGGCACGCAGGTCCTCGTCACGGAAGCACTTGGCGATCTGGTAGTAGCGATCGAAGCCGGCGACCATCAGCAGTTGCTTGAACAACTGCGGCGACTGCGGCAGGGCGAAGAAGTGGCCCGGGTAGGTACGGCTCGGCACCAGGTAGTCGCGCGCGCCTTCCGGCGTCGGCCGGCCGAGGATCGGGGTCTCGACGTCGAGGAAGCCGTTGTCGTCCAGGTAGCGGCGAATGCTGCTGGTGATGCGCGCGCGCAGCTTCAGCTTGGCGGCCATCTCCGGACGACGCAGGTCGATGAAGCGGTAGCGCAGGCGGGTTTCCTCGCCCACATCGGAGTATTCATCCAACGGGAACGGCGGAGTCTCGGCCTGGTTCAGCACTTCCAGTTCGTAGCCCAGTACCTCGATGGAGCCAGACGCCATGTTCGGGTTGCGCGCGCCTTCAGGGCGCAGGCGCACCTTGCCGGTGATCTTCACCACGAACTCGCTGCGCACCCGGTCGGCCTTGGCGAAGGTTTCCGCACGGTCCGGATCGAACACCACCTGGGCCAGCCCCTCGCGATCGCGCACATCGAGGAAGATCACTCCACCATGGTCGCGGCGGCGGTGAACCCAACCGCAAAGGGTGACTTCCTGGCCGTCCAGGCTCTCGTTCAGTTGGCCGCAATAGTGGCTGCGCATCATGGTGTGGTTCGCTTCTCGTAAGTCTTGGATTCTGTGGAGCCGCCGGCTGCCTGGCGACCATTGCCGGGCTCTCGCCGGCCCTGACCGAGCACCGGAACCATCGGTACGCCCCCGGAAGGACATCTCCCGCGCTGCCCGGTGAACGGCAACGGCGAAGCACCCGCATCCGGGCCCACTTCGCATTGAAGGCGGGGATTATAGCCTGAAAAATCCATGGCTTGCAGCCAGCCCCGCCGGCCTGTCACGCGGGAAGCCAGGCCGTTGAACGGAAGCATTTCGCCTCCCCCTGCGAACCATTCGCTTGACCGGGCAGTCGGAATAGATTCTCCCTATCGCCGCCTTTGACATAGACCAAGAGCGCTGGGAAAAACCCTGTGTTAGCCTCACTCCAACTGTTTCGGAGTGCCCCATTCACAAGGCCGACTGAAAGGAGAACGCCATGGAAATCAATATCGGAATCGGCGAACAAGATCGCGCAGCCATTGCCGAGGGCCTGTCGCGGCTACTGGCCGACACCTACACCCTCTACCTGAAAACCCACAACTTCCACTGGAACGTCACCGGCCCGATGTTCAACACGCTGCACCTGATGTTCGAAGGCCAGTACACCGAACTGGCCGTTGCCGTGGACGACATCGCCGAGCGCATCCGGGCCCTGGGCTTCCCGGCGCCCGGCACCTACGCCGCCTACGCCCGCCTCTCGTCCATCAAGGAGGAGGAAGGCGTTCCGGAAGCCGAGGAGATGATCCGGCAACTGGTCCAGGGTCAGGAAGCCGTGGTGCGCACCGCCCGCAGCATCTTCCCGCTGCTGGACAAGGTCAGCGACGAACCCACCGCCGACCTGCTCACTCAACGTATGCAGGTGCATGAAAAGACCGCCTGGATGTTGCGCAGCCTTCTTGCCAGCTGATCGTCGATCGCTCGATAGAAAGCGGGGCCCGCCTCAGGGTCCCGCCCTCCCCCTCCGGCGCCAACCGCTTGATTTGAGTAGCCTCGTGCTTTCCTGTTAAATAGCCGCCGTGCGTCACGCGCATAGGCCGGCCGTCCTTCCGCACCTTTCGTTTCATGCACCGAAGCGCTGTCCGGCTACTTGATCGTTACCCCATCAAGGTGAACTCATTGACATGTTGAAAATCGTCCTTCTGGTCACGGGCGTCGCCGCCCTATTGCTGTCCTTCATTCCCAGCCTAAGAACCGAAGCCACACCCTTCCTGCAACATCCCGATGCCATCTACCTGGCCATTCTGGGCCTGATCAACCTGCTCTTCGCTCCCGTACTGCAATCGTCACATCCAACCCGCCCGCTGCAGGCCGGCGCAGCCGCCCTGCTGGTCCTGGGCGTCGTCCTGCAGGCACTGATCCTGCTGGCGCCGCTGCCGACCATCGCCGACCAGCCGGCGATCGTCCTGCCCCTGCTAAGCCTGGTGCTGGCCACGGCCCTGCAACTGGCGGGCAGCCTGAAACCCGGCAAACCGGTCTCGCGCAGCGCCAGCGCCCCGGCAGCCCTCGGCGGCAGCCAGGACAGCGGCAACCGGGAGACCGGTACCGTGAAGTGGTTCAACACCTCAAAAGGTTTCGGCTTCATTTCCCGCGATTCGGGCGAGGACATCTTCGTCCACTTCCGAGCGATTCGCGGCGAAGGCCACCGCATCCTCATCGAAGGCCAGCGCGTGGAGTTCTCGGTGGTACAACGGGACAAGGGCCTGCAGGCGGAAGACGTGATCGCCTCCCGCCGCTGACCGCCGCGAAAAACAGAAAACCCGCCGAACGGCGGGTTTTTTGTGCATTCAATAATGGGGAGGAGGCGCTTCGTCTTCCCCCGCCTCGCCCACCAGCCCCTGGACGTCTTCCAGACGCTTGATCAATGCCGCGACCTGAAGCTGCAGTCGCTCGATGCTGCGCTGCTGCTCGACCACCACATCGTTGAGAGCCTGCAAAGTGTCATCCTGGAAAGCCTGGCGGCATTCCAGGTCATCCATGCGCGCGTCCAGCTCCATCTAGGCCTCCCCGGCAAAACAAAAGCCGTCGGTCAGCACCATCCGCAACTTGCCGCGGATCGCCTCGACCTGCTCGGAAGAATAAGGCCGAGCCGGATGGCGCCCCCAGACAGGGCCGGGCCAGGCGTCGTCACCACGTCGCCGGACGATCACGTGCATGTGAAGCTGGCTGACCACATTGCCCAGGTTAGCGACATTCATCTTGTCCGCACGGAAGGTGTCCTTGAGGACCTCTGCCAGCAGCGTGGCCTCGCGCCACAGCGCCTGCCGGTCATCGACATCGAGCTGGAACAGCTCGGTGACATCCTCCCGCCTCGGCACCAGGATGAACCACGGATAGCGGGCATCGTTCATCAGCAGCAGGCGGCTGAGGGGAAAGTCGCCGAGCAACAGGGTGTCCTGCTCCAGCCGGGGATCCAAAGCGAACATACTGACCTCTCCTGTTCGACCGTCGTTCATGGACAGCTTAGCCCCTCCCTCCGGGAAGGGCCCCGCCGTAACTGCCGCGCAGGATACTTCGCCGCCCGGCCAAAGCAAGCCCACACATCCGCCCGCCCCAGCTTGGCGCGCCTCTCCAGCCGAACGCCCCATAAGATGCCGGCCAAATGAATACAGCGCGACGCCGAACATAAGACATGCCGTGGATACAAACGCATTCGCCACAGACAACTCGATGGCAACCAACCCTTGAAGCAGACGGATTACAATCAGGTTTCAAAGCATAATTCGTTTGCTTTCAAACAGAATAGCCTCGCTCTCGAAGAAACCAACTGGAATACATAGGCGAAGCCATTTTCCAATTTGTGCACGGAGTTTGCTTATACCTCTTTCATCACAGTAAGAGGGGCCGTACGGAACATGACATTTTTATTACAAGGCCCCGCCAATCGGAAAAAGCGACTTGAGAAGCGACCTCAACAAGAGTGACCAACCCCGCGACATACGTCATTTTTTCAACTGCGCACCTACGCAGATGCGACATGCGTCATGCAATTTTGCGACAGCACGGTAAAGAATCCGTCGCTTCGGAACCTCAACTATCGCCAAGAAACACTGCGTGCTATAAGTTAGCGCCGACAAGAAGAACTAGCCGTCACTGCGGCCCTGTGATGGCAGAGATAATTTCAAAACCAAAGGAGCAATCACAATGAAAGTGATGAAGTGGAGCGCCATTGCACTGGCGGTTTCCGCAGGTAGCACTCAGTTCGCCGTGGCCGACGCATTCGTCAGCGATCAGGCCGAAGCGAAGGGGTTCATCGAAGACAGCAGCCTGAACCTGCTGCTCCGCAACTACTATTTCAACCGTGACGGCAAGGAAGGTCGGGGTGATCGCGTCGATTGGACCCAGGGCTTCCTCACCACCTACGAATCCGGCTTCACTCAAGGCACCGTGGGCTTCGGCGTCGATGCCTTCGGCTACCTGGGCCTGAAGCTCGACGGCACCTCCGACAAGACCGGCACCGGCAACCTGCCGGTGATGAACGACGGCAAGCCGCGCGATGACTACAGCCGCGCCGGCGGCGCCGTGAAGGTGCGCATCTCCAAGACCATGCTGAAGTGGGGCGAGATGCAACCGACCGCCCCGGTCTTCGCCGCTGGCGGCAGCCGCCTGTTCCCGCAGACCGCGACCGGCTTCCAGCTGCAGAGCAGCGAATTCGAAGGGCTCGACCTCGAGGCAGGCCACTTCACCGAGGGCAAGGAGCCGACCACCGTCAAATCGCGCGGTGAGCTCTACGCCACCTACGCCGGCCAGACAGCCAAGAGCGCCGACTTCGCTGGCGGCCGCTACGCGATCACCGACAACCTCAGCGCCTCCCTCTATGGCGCAGAGCTGAAAGACATCTATCGCCAGTACTACCTGAACACCAACTACACCATCCCGCTGGCCTCCGATCAATCGCTGGGCTTCGACTTCAACATCTACCGCACCACCGACGAAGGCAAGTCCAAGGCTGGCGACATCAGCAACACCACCTGGTCCCTGGCGGGCGCGTATACCCTGGACGCCCACACCTTCACCCTGGCCTACCAGCAGGTGCATGGCGACGAGCCGTTCGACTACATCGGCTTCGGCGGCAACGGTTCCGGCGCCGGCGGCGACTCGATCTTCCTCGCCAACTCCGTCCAGTACTCCGACTTCAACGGTCCTGGCGAGAAATCCTGGCAGGCCCGCTACGACCTGAACCTGGCCTCCTACGGCGTTCCTGGCCTGACCTTCATGCTGCGTTACATCAATGGTAAGGACATCGACGGTACCAAGGTCGATTCCAGCTCCTCCTATGCAGGCCTGTACGGCGAGGATGGCAAGCACCACGAAACCAACCTCGAAGCCAAGTACGTGGTCCAGTCCGGTCCGGCCAAGGACCTGTCGTTCCGCATCCGCCAGGCCTGGCACCGTGCCAACGCCGACCAGGGCGAAGGCGACCAGAACGAGTTCCGCCTGATCGTCGACTATCCGCTGTCGATCCTGTAATCGACCGACAGGCAACGAAAAAACCCGGCATCGCCGGGTTTTTTCTTCTTGGCGGCAACGCGCCTATAAAGGAAGGGCGTAGGTACCGGTGACATGGGCCACCAGGTCTTCCTCATTACTCTGCGAAAACACCCCGACCTCGCAGACGACCTGGCGCCGCCCCAGCTTGAGGATGCTCGCCTCGGCCAACAGGTCCTCGGGCCTGGGCTTGCTGAGGAAGTTGATGTTCAGGTTCGAGGTCACGGCCATCTCGACCGCCCCGAGACGCCCGAGAATGACCGCGTACATCGCCGCGTCGGCCAGCGCCATGATGGTCGGGCCGGACAGCGTTCCACCGGGACGCACCAGCTTGCCGTGAAAAGGTATGCGCGCCAGCGCATGTCGTTCATCGAGACGCTCGACACGAAAATCGATGTCCTCGGCCATGGGCAGCCCCATGCGGATCAACGCCTGTACCTGCG
This sequence comes from Pseudomonas sp. 22490, assembly GCF_052044465.1. Taxonomy (NCBI): domain Bacteria; kingdom Pseudomonadati; phylum Pseudomonadota; class Gammaproteobacteria; order Pseudomonadales; family Pseudomonadaceae; genus Pseudomonas; species Pseudomonas sp. 22490. Next base: position 21,609 of record NZ_JBQENS010000028.1, read on the forward strand.
CCGCGTTCATTGCCTGCTGACTCCTCATCATCGATGGCCGGCGCCCTGTACGCAGCCAGACCGGCACCGTACAATGCCCAGCCATTCCTCCCGATACAACCGACATAACGGCCAAAGATGCGTACCAGTCAGTATCTGCTTTCCACGCTCAAAGAAACCCCCGCCGACGCGGTGGTAATCAGCCATCAACTGCTGCTTCGCGCCGGCATGATCCGTCGCCTGGCCTCGGGTCTCTACACCTGGCTGCCAATGGGCCTGCGGGTACTGCGCAAGGTCGAGACCATCGTCCGCGAGGAAATGAACGCTGCCGGCGCCCTGGAAGTGCTGATGCCGGCGGTGCAGCCGGCCGAGCTGTGGCAGGAGTCGGGGCGCTGGGAGCAATACGGCCCTGAGCTGCTGCGCCTGAAGGACCGCCACGAGCGCGAATTCTGCGTAGGCCCGACCCACGAAGAAGTGATCACCGACCTCGCGCGCAACGAGCTGAACAGCTACAAGCAACTGCCGATCAACTTCTATCAGATCCAGACCAAGTTCCGCGATGAGATCCGCCCGCGCTTCGGCCTGATGCGCGGACGCGAATTCATCATGAAGGACGCCTATTCCTTCCACCTGAGCCAGGACTCGCTGCAGCAGACCTACGACGGGATGTACCAGGCGTACAGCAAGATCTTCTCCCGCCTCGGCCTGGATTTCCGTCCCGTGCAAGCCGACAACGGCTCCATCGGCGGCAGCGGCTCCCATGAGTTCCACGTGCTGGCCAACTCCGGCGAGGACGATATCGTCTTCAGCGACAGCTCCGACTACGCCGCGAACATCGAGAAGGCCGAAGCCGTGCCGCGCGAGAGCGCCCGCGGCAGCGCCACCGAGGACATGCGCCTGGTCGACACGCCCAACACCAAGACCATCGCGGCCCTGGTGGACGGCTTCCAGCTACCGATCGAGAAAACCATCAAGACCCTGGTGGTGCATGGCGCCGAAGAAGGCACCCTGGTCGCCCTGATCGTCCGCGGTGATCACGAGCTCAACGAAATCAAGGCCGCCAACCAGCCGCTGGTCGCCAGCCCGCTGGTATTCGCTTCGGAGGCCGAGATCCGTGCCGCCATCGGCGCCGGCCCCGGCTCGCTGGGCCCGGTCAACCTGCCGATCGCCTGCATCGTCGACCGCTCCGTCGCCCTGATGAGCGATTTCGCCGCTGGCGCCAACATCGAGGACAAGCACTACTTCGGCGTGAACTGGGAGCGCGACCTGCCGCTGCCCGAGGTCGCCGACCTGCGCAATGTCGTCGAAGGCGACCCCAGCCCGGACGGCAAGGGCACCCTGGTGATCAAGCGCGGCATCGAGGTCGGTCATATCTTCCAGCTTGGCACCAAGTACAGCGAAGCGATGAAGCTGAGCGTCCTGAGCGAACAGGGCAAGCCGGTCAACCTGATCATGGGCTGCTACGGCATCGGCGTATCCCGCGTGGTCGCCGCCGCCATCGAGCAGAACCATGACGAGCGCGGCATTCTCTGGCCAAGCGCACTGGCGCCGTTCCAGATCGCCCTGGTACCGCTGAAGTACGAAACCGAGAGCGTCAAGCAGGCGACCGACAAGCTCTATGCCGAGCTGACCGCAGCCGGTTTCGAAGTGCTGCTGGACGATCGCGACAAGAAGACCAGCCCCGGGGTGAAGTTCGCCGACATGGAGCTGATCGGCATTCCCCACCGCATCGTGATCAGCGACCGCGGCCTCAGCGAAGGCGTCCTGGAATACAAGGGCCGCCGCGACAGCGAGTCGCAGAACCTGCCGATCGGCGAACTGATGTCGTTCATCACCGAAAAACTCAGCCGCTGAGCGTAACGATGCCCACCGGAAGACCCCTGCGCCTATTCGCCGCCGCCCTGTGCGGCGGCCTTCTGCTGAGCGGCTGCGCCAACCAGTTGCCGCAGCGTAGCGAGCATGAGGAGCGCGTCGAGCGGAAGCTGCTCGAACACACCCTGCAAGTCGATGTCGGCCAGCCCGATGTGCTCGAACTGCCGCAGCGCCGGGTCCGGATCAACGACCAGAAGTCCTTCGAGGTCACCGAGTTCGAGGTGACGCGCCGTTACGACCGCTATACGCCGTACCAGGCCTGGCGGGAGATCTACGAGATCCCGTTGGGCGCGGTGGCGCTGGTGGCCGGCGTCGGAGCGAACATCGTCAACGTGGTGACCTTCGGCAGCGTACCGGACAACATCACCCACGGCTGGATCAACTACGGACTGGCCGGGGTGAATCCGTTCATGAACGTGGAATCCAACGGTCGCGCCGAACAGAATCTCGCGAGCATCGACGAGAAACAGCGCGACAAGCGCCTGGAATACTCCAGCCTGCCCTGGGCGGAGCGTCCGGTCCTGGTCAGTTCCGGCAAGGAACTCAACGAACTGCTTACCGACCGTCATGGCGTGCTGCGCCTCAACCTGCTCGACAGCCCCTTCGCCGAACAGGACATCAGCCGCATCTCGCAGATACACCTTTCGGTGAGCGACCCACAGGATGGTACCCGCGCCGATGCCAGCCTCCGCGTCAGCCGCAGCCTGCGCGGCAAGCTCCTGGAAGCTCACGCCCTGATCTATGACGACCTGGAAGGCGATGACGTCCACCACTGGGTCCATCGGGTGAAACGCCTCGCGGAGCTGGGCCTGGAAGAAGAAGCCAGCGAACTGGAACAGAGCCTGATCGAGCTCACGCGCAACGACCCCGAACTGCAGCAGCAGTTCATGCATGCCCTGCTCCGGGATGCCGGTCGCCTGGCCGCGGACCCTGGCGAGACGCCCTGACGGCGAACTCGCCTCGTCAGCGACGGACGACGAAGCCAGCGATCCCCTGCAGCGGCATTTGCTCGACCTCGACCGCAGAGACCTCCGCGTGCCGCGGGCCCCGCCCCAGCCATCGCTCCAGGGCTTTCGCCCGGTCCTCCTCGCCCTCCCAGACGACTTCGACACGCCCGTCATCCAGGTTTCGCACCCAACCGTCGAGTTCGAGGCGATCAGCCTCTTCCCGGGTCGCCTGACGGAAACCGACGCCCTGTACCCGGCCGCCGACATAGGCATGCAAGCAGATCCTCGCCATCAGCGTCCCTCCCGCAAAGCCTCGAGCTGTTTCAATATGCCATCGGCCGTCTGCTCGCCCAGCAGACGCTGACGCATTTCCCCCCGAGCATCGACGATATAGGTGACGGGCAACGCTTCGCTGCGAGGGAGCTTGAAGCGAGGCGCCGGATCATCGGCCAGCACGGTGAAGCGAATCCCCATGCCATCGGCCGACTTCTTCAACTCGGCATCGCGCAGGCCATCGAAATTCACGCCAATGACGCGCCCGCCCTGCCCTTCCAGCACCTGCGCAAGGCGATTCATCTCCGGAATCTCGGTCCGGCAGGGCGCGCACCAGTCAGCCCAGTAATTGACCACCAGCCAATGCCCGTCCAACTGCTCCGCAGCGACAGGACGCCCGTCCTGGTCGACTCCGTAATCCGCCGAACAGCCCGCGAGAAACAACACCGCAGCAGCGCCCAGCGGGCGTAGCCAACTCCCCATGTCAGGAACCTCTCGAGTCAGGAAAACTTCGGCCGGACCAGGGCAACCCGGCGCGGCACTATGGCGAGACCTTACTGGAAGCCATCCACCTCTGCAAAACCGAGTGGAGACGAATATGGGAAGAAGAAGCCCCGATACTTCCTACAAGGCACAAAGTGCGAGAAGAGTCACGACGATCGCCGTCGAACCGCACAGTTTGACGCAAAGGACCACCCCTATAATCCGCGTGCCACACACGACACGACGACTCAACCGGCCGTATGCCCAGGCATCGGCAGGATCGACTTGGGGAGAAGTCGAGAGCGACGAGTCCGAAGCCCTTTTAAACGGACACACTGCTGCTTATGAAAGACCATCTGATCGGAAGCGTCCCCGCACACCTGGTGGATGCCGCACGCCCGACCCTGACAGCCCACGAGGGCCTGGTCGCGGACTACAACATTGCCGCCTGGCTACATCTTCCGGATGCCTGCGACCTGCTGGTGTCACTGGTGGTCAGCTATCTGGATGGCGGGCGCCAGCGCGAAGTGGCGGTGGATCACGGACGAATCGACCGCCAGCAACGCATCCTGCTTTCCGGCATTGCCCGCCTGCCCGTACGGCAGAAAGTGGAGAACATGCAGGTACGCCTGAAGTCGGCGACGGCCTTTTCCCGACTGGTCGTGGAGGAGTTCTTCGTACAAGCGGTGGAGCAGGAAAACAGGTCCCAGCAGGTGTCCGAAGCTTGAGCCGGATCGCTCAGCCCTGGCGCACCTGATCGAGCAGGGGTTCGTCCCGCGCTTTCTCAGGCGACGGTTCGCTGACGCTGCGCGCCGGCACCAGCGACTCCGGCCAACTGCTGAACTGCAGCCCGGTAATCCGGTTCAAACGCTCAAGCGCTGCCTGCTCATCCTTGTGATGCAAATGGACGACCTTGTTCGACATTGGGAGCATGAACGGGAACCTCGGCGGAACTACGGAGTGAAACGACTGTCACACGAGGGTTTGCCAGAAGCGTGCCAACAGCGCTTTCCCTGCGCTTGCTGGGGTTCCTCCGGCAGCATGCAGCGCCTCATGCACATCGTTCGCCGCAAACTGACACTTTACGTCACCTTCGCTCCCGAGGTTCCGTCCGCCAGCCAGTGGGCCAGGCTTTCTCCGAACAGCGCCTCCTGCTCCACCTGCAAGCGCTCCATGGCCTGCTGGAACGGCGGATACCACGCCTCGTCCAGATTCGCAGGCATGCGCTCTCGGCTAGGCATGGGCCAGGGGCAGCGATTCAGCAAGCGATGCAGACTGTAGGCGCCAAGATCCCGGCACAGCACCCACTCGCCTCCGCCGGCGCGGCAGACGAACTGCTCCTCCTCGAGAAAGTCCAGCAGTTCCTCCCACTCATCCTCGGGCAACAGCCAACCCGCACGATGCAAGTGGGTCAGGCGCAGCGACTGTCCAAGCTGCTGGCGCTGGTGGAACACCCTCAGCACGCCGAGCAGGACGATCAGCTTGGGCAGCGAGCGCCGCCGCCAGAGACGGGAAGAAGAGAGATTGCAGACCAGCACCGCGCCGAACAGAACGATCATCCAGGAAAGATAGATCCACAGCAGGAAGATAGGCACGGTGGCGAAGGCACCGTAGATCAACTGGTAGCCGGGAAACAGGCTTACGTACAGCCCGAACAGGGTTTTCGCGGCTTCGAACAGTACCGCGGTGAACACGCCGCCCATCAGGGCATGGCGCACCGGGACCCGGGCGTTCGGGACCGCCGAATAGAGCAGGGTGAAGGCCGCCACGCTGAACGCCAGCGGCATCAGCCCCAGCAGCGTCTCCGCGCCCGGCAACGCGTCCGGGCCATGGAGCAGCGACAGCGAAGTGATGTAGGTGGTCACGGCGAAGCCGGCCCCCAGCAACAATGGGCCCAGGCTGAGGATCGCCCAGTAGAGGAGGAACCGCCCGACACCGCGGCGTGGCTGGCGAACCCGCCAGATCTCGTTGAAGGCTTTCTCGATGGTCACCAGCATGGTGAAGGCGGTGACTGCCAGAAAGACCACCCCGACCCAGGTCAGGTGCCGGGCCTGGGTGGTGAAACTCTTCAGGTAGGTTTCCACCGCTTCTCCAGCGGAAGGCACGAAATTGCGAAAGATGAAAGTCTGGATCGACTCGCCCATGCCATGGAATGCCGGAATCAGCGAAAGCATGGAAAACATCACCGTCATCATCGGCACTACCGCGAACAACGTGGTGTAGGTCAGCGCCGCCGCGCTGTTGGGAGCCTTGTCGGTGACGAAGCGATGAGCGAGGAAGCGAGCGAACTCGACCCCATCGTTGAAATGTTCGCGCATGCCCTCTCCTTGAAGTCGCGCCGGTTCTTCGCCTCTCGGGGCGGTACTTCGCGCCGACGGGTTCAGTCCTGGTCGACGAGGCGGTTAGAATAGCCGTCACTTCACCGGCCATGCGACCCCTGACATGAGCGAACTGATCCTGTTGCACAATCCGCGCTGCTCGAAATCCCGCGCAGCGCTCGAACTGCTCGAAGCCCGCGGCCTGCAACCGCAGGTGGTGCGCTATCTGGAAACCCCGCCGAGCGCCGCCGAGCTGAAAGCGATCCTGGCCAAGCTCGGCATTCCCGCCCGCCAGTTGCTGCGGACCGGGGAGGACGAATACAAGGCCCTCGGCCTGGATGAGCCCAGTCTTGGCGAAGAGGCCATCATCGAGGCAATGGCCAGGCATCCGAAGCTGATCGAGCGCCCGGTGCTGGTCGCGGGTGACAAGGCGGTGGTTGGCCGGCCTCCGGAAAGAGTCCTGGAGATCCTCGCTTGAGCAGTCCCTACATCCTGGTGCTGTACTACAGTCGCCATGGCGCTACCGCGGAAATGGCCCGGCAGATCGCCCGTGGCGTCGAACAGGGCGGCTTCGAGGCGCGCGTACGCACGGTTCCCGCGGTATCCACCGAATGCGAAGCGGTCGCCCCAGACATCCCCGCGGAGGGGGCGCTGTACGCAACCCTGGAGGACCTGAAGAACTGCGCGGGCCTGGCCCTCGGCAGCCCGACCCGCTTCGGTAACATGGCTTCCCCGCTGAAATACTTCCTCGACGGTACCAGTAGCCTGTGGCTGACCGGCGGCCTGGTCGGCAAGCCGGCAGCGGTCTTCACCTCCACCGCCAGCCTGCACGGCGGCCAGGAGACCACTCAGTTATCGATGCTGTTGCCGTTGCTGCACCACGGCATGCTGGTCCTGGGCATTCCCTACAGCGAACCCGCCCTGCTGGAAACCCGCGGCGGCGGCACGCCTTACGGCGCCAGCCACTTCGCCGGCGCCGATGGCAAGCGCAGCCTCGATGAGCACGAACTGACCCTGTGTCGCGCGCTGGGCAAACGCCTGGCGGAAACCGCCGGCAAGCTGGGGAGTTGAAATGGCCCGCAAGAACAAACCGCTGCCCGAAGTAGTGTGGCTGCAGCCGCGCCTGGCGCTCAGCCGCGCCATCAGCCTGGGAAGCTTCGTCGGCCTGGTCCTGCTCATCCTCATTCGCGACCTGATCTACGCGGACGCCCATGGTGCGGCGAGCTGGGTGCCCTGGCTGGTCCTCGCCTTCAAGCTGCTGCCGCTGCTGGTGGTGGCCCCCGGACTGCTCATGGGCAGCGCGCGCGGGCATGCCTGGGCCTGCTACGTGGTCAACCTGTATTTCATCCTCGGCGTACTCGCCGCCTTCGATCCCACGCAGCGCCTGTTCGGCTGGGCCGAAGTGCTACTCAGCGTGACCTTGTTCTGCGCCGCGCTGCTCTATACGCGCTGGCGATTCCAGTACGACCGACGGCTCGCCGGGGAACGCTGATGGTAAGGCAGGAGCCCCCTCCTGCCCTGCCGACCGCCGGGAAGCCTGCGGACAGCCAGCGCTCCGATACTGCCGGCGCATGGATGGAGAGACGGATAGAAGGCGGTCACTTCCTGCCGCAAGCGAAACCCAAGGACTGCGGCACGGCCATGCGGGAGTTCGCCGACGGACTGTCGACGCTTACCAGCCGAGGGTTTCCTTGAGGAAAGGAATGGTCAGCTTGCGCTGAGCCTGGAGCGAAGCGCGATCCAGTTGCTCCAGCAGATCGAACAGAGAGTTCATGCTGCGCGAACCGCGGTTGAGGATGAAACGACCGACTTCATCGGTCAGATGCAGGCCACGACGGGATGCCCGCAGTTGCAGGGCACGAAGCTTGTCCTCGTCGGAAAGACCGTGCAACTGGAAGATCAGCGCCATGGTGAGGCGGGACTTCAGGTCCGGCAGCTTGACCTGCAGCTCCCGGGGCGACTTCGATGCCGCCAGCAGCAGGCGCCGACCGGTATCACGCAGTCGATTGAACAGGTGGAACAGCCCCTCTTCCCATTCTCGCTTGCCAACCAGCACATCCAGGTCGTCGATGCAGACCAGCTCGCACTGCTCGAGATCGTCGAAGATTTCCGGGCCGTACTGCACCAGATCGGCCATCGGCAGGTAGATGGTTCGCTCTTCGAACTGCTCGAAACGCAAGCAGGCCGCCTGCAACAGGTGGCTGCGGCCGACGCCGTCGTGTCCCCAGAGGTAGATGAGGCTTTCCGCCCAGCCAGCCTCGGCTTCGCACAAACGCTCGACATATCCCAGTGCCGCGGCATTGGCACCGGGATAGTAGTTGGCGAAGGTGGCGTCGTCGCGCAGACGCACACTGAGGGGAAGCTGAATAGGTTTCATGCCAGGCTGGGCGGACAATCCGAAAACGCCGCAGGAGTCACCGTAAAGGCTGCAAAGTTTATACGCCTCGGCAAGGCCGCACAATGAGCAACTAGGCAAGCAAAATCAAAGGTTTGCCGATAGCCGAGGCTCCTTGCCCAGAGCATCGGCCGGTCGCGCGCCGGCCCGCTCCGTTGCATAGAAGCGGATCGGCGCGCCGACTCACTGCCAGCGGAAATTCAGTTGGGTCGACGACGGCACCGCCGCGCTGGGCGCTGCGGGCTGGCCGGAGGCATCCAGCGGTACGCTGTCGGCCGGGATTTCCTGCAACTGCGCCAGGCCCAGCTGGGCACGCAATTGCTCGGGACTGGCCTTCACGGAATAGTCGAGGCGATCGCCCCGCACGCCTACCAGACGCGCGCCGAACGGATCGAGCAGGCGTTGCAACTCGGCATAGCGTGCCAGTGTCGCGCCCTGGACCTGGAGGGTCAGGCCGGTCGCCGCTTCCGGCGTGGCAACGAAACGAGTGGACAGGCGGTTGCCGACGGCCAGCATCACGCTGTCTGCCAACGCGTCGGGCGTAGCGCCTTCAGCCTGGCCTTGCTCTCGCGAATCGCCCATCCACAGCCGCCATTGCGCCTGCCATTTGCCGTCCGCCTCCTTGGCGTCCACTGCCAGCAAGGCATCGGCGGCATAACGCTCAGAGGCTGCGCGCAGGGCATCGGGTTGGGCGGCGGTGAGGTTTTCCGGGGTACCGACGATCTGTTCGTCGAGATCCGCCAGAGGCAGGCGCAACGGCAAGCCGCGGTTCTGCGCCGCACGCTTGAGCGGTTCGGCCGAGGCCTGGTTGTCACCGACCAGGGAGCTGCCATCGGCGCTTTCGTTCAGCCACCAGGCCAGCACCGCCGGCCGGTTGGCGCCCCAGCTCGGCAGGCCGGCGGCCCGCAGCGCATTACCGGTGGCGGTCGGATCGAAATCGACCACCAGCGCCAGCGGCGGACCATTTTCGAAGGCGTACTGGCTGATCAGTTGCTGCGGATCCTTCAGGTACCCCGCCAATGCCGGGTTCTGCGGCGCCTGCGGATTGCCGGTCAGGCGCACCAGCAGGGTCTGCAGGGCTCGCACCAGTCCGGCATCGCGCTCCCCGGGCTGCTGCGACGAAACCGGCTCGTGGACCTGGTAGAGATTGGGGACCGTTGCCGCGAAGACGGGCAAGCCTAGCAGGGAAAAACAGAGAACGAAGAGTCGGGCTATGCGCATGGAGGGCTCTCGACGAACGGATGGGAACGGCGGCGACGAGCTGTGAAGGCCGCGCAAGTGGACCTATACCTTAAACAGCAGTCCGTCCAGCGGCAACCGAGATGGCCGCTGCGTGGCAAGCCTGATAAAATCGCGCGCCTTCAAAACCGGCAAACAGCGTTGCACGCCTGGGCGGCCGGCCGATCTCCGAATTACCCCTATAGGCCTGGATTTATGAGCAGCAAGCAACCCTCGTTGAGCTACAAGGACGCTGGTGTGGACATCGACGCCGGCGAAGCCCTGGTGGAACGCATCAAAGGCGTGGCCAAGCGCACCGCACGCCCGGAAGTGATGGGCGGCCTCGGCGGCTTCGGCGCCCTCTGCGAAATCCCGGCCGGCTACAAGCAGCCGGTGCTGGTATCCGGCACCGACGGGGTGGGCACCAAGCTGCGCCTGGCGCTCAACCTGAACAAGCACGACAGCATCGGCCAGGACCTGGTGGCGATGTGTGTCAACGACCTGGTGGTCTGCGGCGCCGAGCCGCTGTTCTTTCTCGACTACTACGCCACCGGCAAGCTCAACGTCGACGTCGCCGCCACCGTAGTCACCGGCATCGGTGCCGGTTGCGAACTGGCGGGCTGTTCCCTGGTCGGCGGCGAGACCGCCGAAATGCCCGGCATGTACGAAGGCGAAGACTATGACCTGGCCGGCTTCTGCGTCGGCGTCGTGGAAAAGGCCGAGATCATCGACGGCTCCAGGGTCCAGGCCGGCGACGCGCTTATCGCCCTGCCCTCCTCCGGCCCGCACTCCAACGGCTACTCCCTGATCCGCAAGATCATCGAGGTTTCCGGCGCCGACATCGAGCAGGTCCAACTCGACGGCAAGCCGCTGGCCGACCTGCTGATGGCGCCGACCCGCATCTACGTCAAGCCGCTGTTGCAACTGATCAAGCAGACCGGCGCGGTCAAGGCCATGGCTCACATTACCGGCGGCGGCCTGCTGGACAACATCCCGCGCGTCCTGCCGGACAACGCCCAGGCCGTGATCGATGTCGCCAGCTGGAACCGTCCGGCGGTATTCGACTGGCTGCAGGAACAGGGCAACGTCGACGAGACCGAGATGCATCGCGTACTCAACTGCGGCGTCGGCATGGTCATCTGCGTGGCCCAGAGCGACGCCGAGAAAGCCCTGGAAGTCCTGCGTGCCGCCGGCGAGCAACCCTGGCAGATCGGTCGCATCGAAACCTGCGGCGCGGACGCCGAGCGCGTGGTCCTGAACAATCTGAAAAACCACTGATGCCGAAACTCTGCAATGTCGTGGTGCTGATTTCCGGCTCCGGCAGCAACCTGCAGGCGCTGATCGACAGCCTCCGGGACGGCGCCACGCCGGCCCGGATCCGCGCGGTGATCTCCAACCGCGCGGACGCCTATGGCCTGGAACGCGCGCGCCAGGCCGGCATCCAGGCCGAGGTGCTCGATCACAAGGCCTATGCCGATCGCGAAAGCTTCGACCAGGCCCTGGCACAACGGATCGATGCCCATGAACCGCACCTGGTGATCCTTGCCGGGTTCATGCGCATCCTCAGCGCCGATTTCGTTCGCCATTACCAGGGGCGTCTGCTGAATATCCATCCCTCGTTGCTGCCGCGCCACAAAGGGCTGCATACCCATCAACGCGCCCTCGAAGCCGGCGACCGCGAGCACGGTTGCAGCGTGCACTTCGTGACGGAGGAACTCGATGGGGGGCCACTGGTCGTACAGGCAGTAATCCCGGTAGAGTCGCAAGATACGCCGGAACGCCTGGCCAGACGGGTTCACGAGGAAGAACACCGGATCTACCCGCTGGCCATGCGCTGGTTCGCCGAGGGCCGCTTGCGCCTGGGCGAACAGGGCGCCCTGCTGGATGGCCAGGCCCTGCCTGCCACCGGCCATCAGATTCGCACCAAGGAGATTCGCAATGCGTAAAGCCATGCTGTTCCTGCTGACGCTGCTGACCCTGCCGGCCTATGCTTTCGAGCTGAAGCCGTTCACCGCCAGCTATACCGCCGACTGGAAACAGATGCCCATCAGCGGCAACGCCTCCCGCAGCCTGAAGGCTCTCGGCGACGGCCGCTGGCAACTGGACTTCGAGGCCTCCATGCTGCTGGCCAGCCTCAACGAAGTCAGCACCTTCAAGGTCGAGAACGACACCTTCCTGCCGCAGACCTACCGCTTCGCCCGCCAGGGTCTGGGCAAAGGCAAGCAGATCGAACTGGACTTCGACTGGTCGCAGAAGCAGGTGCTCGGCAGCGACCGCGGCGATGCGGTGCGGCAACCCCTGAATCGCGGTCAACTGGACAAGTCCACCTATCAACTGGTCCTGCAGCATGACGTTGCCGACGGCAAGAAGAGCATGAGCTACCAGATCATCGAGGGCGAGGATGTCGATACCTACGACTTCCGGGTTCTCGGCGAGGAAAAGGTACGCACCCAGGCTGGCCTGATCAACGCGATCAAGGTCGAGCGCGTGCGTGATCCGGGCAAGAGCAACCGCAAGACCATCCTCTGGTTCGCCAAGGACTGGGACTACCTGCTGGTCCGCCTGTACCAGATGGAAACCGACGGCAAGGAATACCAGATCATGCTCAAGGAAGGCACCATCGACGGCAAGACCGTCACTGGCGAAAAGAGCTGATCCCCCCTCCCACGAAAAGCCGGGCCATTGCCCGGTTTTTTATTGCCCGCGGATCAGCCGCAGGCCTGGTGCTCGCGGCAGATCAGTTCGGCATCGGCATCGCTCAACGGCTCCCCGGTTAGACCGCAGAAGGGCGAACCCGCACGCCGTTGATGGAACCGGCAGGACCGACAAAGGCCGAAACCAGGCACATCCTCCTGACGCTGGATGACGACCAGAAGATCACGCAACAAGCCTTGCAAGTGTTCGCCCTTCTCGCCCAGTGCCGTGACGGCCTGCTCGAGGAACTGCGGCGGAATCACCGCCTCGATCAGCGCGCGCCCCGCATCGGTCAGCCGCAGATGAACGCTGCGCCGATCCCGCGCATCCGGCAGCTTGCTGATCAGCCCCCGCCCTTCCAGCACCTTGAGCGATTGCGACACTGTGCCCTTGGTCAAGCCGAGGTATTCGGTCACGCCCAGCGGAGTATCCGAATAGCGATTACAACGCGCCAGGTAATGCAAGGCGCTCAACTGCACCGGCTGCAGCTCAGCCACCAGCGGCTGCTCGCGGGACCAGGCACGCATCAGGCTGGTCAGCCTTTCCAGATAATCGTAAAGGGCGATGGCGGACATGGGATACCTCCTTGCCAATATAGTATCGACTAAAAACATGTTTGACAAAGAGGTCGCGCCTTGTTTAGGCTGAAAACGTATCGTATCGATACTAAATTCCTACAGGAGAATCAGCATGACCAAAGCCATCTACTACCACGCCGGCTGCGCAATCTGTGTCGAAGCCGAACGTTCCTTGCTGCCATTGCTCGATCGCAAGCAGGTGGACATCGAAGTGGTCCATCTCGCCGAACAATCGGCACGCATCGCCGAGGCGGAAAAGGCCGGGGTCAGGTCGGTTCCTGCCCTGGTTGTCGACGGACAGGTACTGCACCTTAACTTCGGTGCGGCGCTCAGCGATCTGAAATAAGGAGAACGGCCATGGAGGTGAAGATCTTCGACACCCATGTGCGAACCCGCGACGGCCGCTACCTGCACTTCGATGTCCTGGTCACGGAGGAACTGGGGGCTCGCGCCGGCGAGTTCGCTCGACGCTGGCTCGCCGGAAGAGGCATAGACGAGGCCGATATCAGCCAGGGGCATTGCAGCTACTGCCATAGCGAGATTGCGACAGCAGAGGTTGCCGAAGCCATTCGGCTCCATGGCCATTACATCCTTCCCCTGGAAGGCTGTTGAGGCCAATGGACAGCTACCACCCGATCGCCTGCGATCTCCATGACTACCTGGAGATCGCCTGCCTCTACCGCTACCGGTTGCTCCTCGAACTCGAGGACGGTGTTCGCTTCGAAGCCGAGGCGCGCACGACGCATACCCGGGCCGTTCGGCCAGGCGGCGGCAAGGAGGAATACCTTGAGGTGGCCGTCGAAGGAGCGACTCTGCTGCTGCGCCTGGATCGCCTGTTGGCGATTACCGCCCTCACGGAAGCGGCCTTGTTCGGCCGCATACGCCTGAGGGAAGAGGCCTGTTCCAGAGCATCCGGCATGCCACCTTCACACCTTGGAAACTGAAAAGGTTTTTCTCAATTCCAGGGCTATTTGATTAGCCTGCTATTGAAATAGGCTGGATTTGCCTTGATGCAGATCAACCCTGGAGCAGAAAAGATGAGTGTGACAGTGACCGAGCGTGACGATGACCACAAATCCCGCGAGCTGCGTGCGCTTGGCCGCCGCTGCTGGGACGTGCATCAGCAGGGACTGCTGGTTGGCGTCTTCCATAACGAGGATGACGCCCACGCCTATCGGATCAAGCTGGAGAAAGAAGAAGAACTGCGACAGATAGGTAAATCGGCCTGAACCATGCGCCCCCGCGTACTTCGGGGGCGCACCTTTGGTCTCAGGTCCCCGAAAGGCTCCGGTCGAGACTGACGACTCCCGGCGGCAGGCTATCTTCCTGTACCCGTTGCCGAGGGGCACGCAACATTGCCCGAACCAGAGCCACCAGCACGCCGAACACCAACCCGCCCAGGAGACCCAAGGCCACCACCAAGGCCTTGCGCGGCTTGATCGGTTTCAGAGGGGTCGAAGCCTTCTGGTCGATCCGCACCAGTTCGATCTTCAGCTCGCTCGCCTTCAGAGTCTTGAGGCGCGCCTGCTCTCCACGCAGCTTGTCGATGTTTTCGAAGAAACGCTCCTCGCCCTTTCGAGCCTGCAGGTATTGCACTTCACGGTTGTTCTCCAGCTGCTTCAGCTCCTGCTGGATCTTCGCCACGCGGGGCTCGGTGAAGTCATCGCCCTTGCGTTTGAGCAAGGTATCGCGCTCGGCGGTCAAGGCATCGACACCCATGAAATACAGGGGTATCTGCTGGTTATTCACCTCGGTGCGGAAAACGCTGCGCGAGCCATCCTGCCCGACCTCTCCCAGTGCGCCCGGGGTCGTCGGCTTGACGATCCCCAGCCGGGTGGCGATCTGGATAGCCTCGTTGAGCTGCTGGATACGCGAATCGCGCACCATCTTCAGCCGCCCGCGCAACGCCTTGAGCTCATCCTCCAGGCCGGCCCGCCGGATGCTGTCCGCTTCCAGCAACCGGGCGATCTTGCCCTCCTTGGTAGCCTGGTAACTGGCACGCTTGCCTTCGATATCCTGCTCGAGGAATTGCAGGCGACCGTCGATACGTGCCTGGAGGTCGTCCAGGATTCGCTGGCGCTCGTTCTCGATGGTCGACGCGAGCATGCCGTTGAGAATGGCGGCACCATCCATGCCCTGGGGATACTGCATGGACAAGCGGAAGAAAGGCGCCGCCTGGGGGTCCTTCTTCAAGTCCGCCTGCTGCATGCTGAAGGCATCCTGGTTGAACTTCCAGAAAGCCTGCTCGGGGGACAGGCCCTCGGCGTTCAATTGCTGGAATAGCTCTGGATGGGCTTCGAAATACTCCAGCCTGCCGGAGTAGGCTGCCAGCTCGTTGCCGACGCGATCCAGCGCTTCCCGCGGAGTCAGGGCATACAGCCCGTTGACATTGACAGCCTCCAGGGCCTTGGTCTGGATTGGCCGCAACAGGACATCCACCTGGTAGGTTGGAACAGCCAACAGCGCGTAGGCGAGCGCAGCGGCGGTCGCCAAGGCCGCGATCAGCGCTATCAGCCATTTCGACGCCCACAATTGCTGGAACAGCTGAACGAGATCGATCTCCGAGGGCGAAGCCCCCGGAAGCTGTGAGGAAGGCATACCAACGTCCTTTTCGATAGGCGGCTAGCCCACAGATGCACGCAAAGGCAACCGTAGGATATTTCTGAGGAAAGGCATTATGCTATCGAAACGAAATCATCGGTAGTTATTTTAGAACTGCTTCGCATTCCAGAATTGGTAGTTGACCGGCATCCGTACCGGTCAAGCGACACTCCGGATGCGGGCCTCACCACATGAGATCGTCGGGCACCACATAGTCCTTGTAGGGATCGTCTTCGTCCGGCTCCTGGCTCTGTACGTTGAGCAGCACCACCCGCCGCGGATCGCGCTCCTGGATCTTCACCGCCGCATCCCGGGGCACGATCTCGTAGCGTCCGTCATAGCTGACGATAGCCAGGCTGCCTCGGCTCAGCTTGTCGCGGATCAGGTCGTTGACCGCGATCCGCTTGACCTTCTTGGCGTCGACGAAATTGTAGTAGTCGTCGCTTTCCAGCTTGGGCAGGCGCGTCCCTTCGATAAGTTGCTTGATCTGCGCGGCCTTGGCCTTCTTCTCGGCTTTTTCCTGCTGCTGGCGGTTCAACTCCTGGTCGCGCGCCAGCTTTTCCGCCTTGGCCTGCTCCGCCGCCTGGCGCTGGGAGTCGTCCTTGTCGACCTGGTTCTTGTGCTCCAGGCGCTGCTGTTTCTGTTTCTGCTTGGTGGCCTGCTTGGCCTGTTTCTCATTGACCAGCCCGGCTTTCAGCAACTGGTCACGCAATGACATGCTCATTCGTCAACGACTCGCTCGCGTGGCACGCCCGGTGGGGTGCGGCATAATCTTCCAGCCGACTGGGGTTCAGCCGGCCCTCGCAGGGGGTATAATCCTCCAGCCTCAGCCGCCTCAACGCAAGTCTCGGCGGCTCGCAAACTGCCACGCATGCCCTGGAGACCCCTCCCTACCGTCCCGAGCACCCGCAGGCACTCCTCCCGGCCCCTGATATCGAAGGCATGGAAAGCAAGGCATGAGCGTTTCTCTCCTGGTAAAAGTCACTCTGGTGGGCCTGTTCGTCGCCAGCGTCCTGTTCGTCCATTTCCGTGGGCGCGCGCGCTTGCCCTTCCTGCGCCAACTGGTCAACCACTCCGCCTGGTTCGCCCCCTACAACTCGCTGATGTACCTGTTCTCCAGCGTTCCCTCGAAGCCCTATCTGGATCGCAGCCGTTTTCCGGAGCTGGACGAACTGAAGAACAATTGGCAAACCATCCGCGAAGAAGCCCTCAACCTGTTCGACGAGGGTTATATCCGGGCTGCCCTGAACAATAACGAAGCCGGCTTCGGCTCGTTCTTCAAGAAAGGCTGGAAGCGCTTCTACCTGACCTGGTACGACGGCCCGCTGCCCTCCGCCCAGCAGCTCTGCCCGAAGACCGTAGAGCTGGTGAGCCGCATCCCCAACGTCAAGGGCGCGATGTTCACCCTGCTTCCCGGCGGCAGCCACCTGAATCCGCACCGCGACCCCTTCGGCGGCTCGCTGCGCTATCACCTCGGCCTGTCCACGCCGAATTCGGACAACTGCCGCATCTACGTCGACGGCCAGCCCTACGCGTGGCGTGATGGCGAAGACGTGATGTTCGACGAAACCTTCGTCCACTGGGTGAAGAACGAGACCGAGCAGACCCGGGTGATTCTCTTCTGCGATATCGAGCGGCCGCTCCGCTCCCGCCTGCTGACCCGCCTCAATCGCTGGATCAGCGGCATTCTCGGGCGTGCGACCGCACCGCAGAACGTCGAAGGCGAACGCGTCGGCAGCATCAACCAGGCCTACTCGGTCGCCATTCGCGGCGGCAATGCCATCGGCGCCCAGGTGAAGCGCTTCAAACGCGCCTACCCGAAGGCCTACCGAATCCTCCGCCCGGTGCTGGCGGTGATCCTGCTGGTCATCCTCTATCGTTGGATCTTCGGCTGATTCAGATGCCGTGGCAGCCCGGCTGCCACGGTAATTTTCCCATTAACAGCCGGGCGCGCTCCTCTCCGCTTTCTTAGCCTCGCCCCAGAGGCTGTCCAGTTCCTCCAGCGAACACTCTTCGGCTTTCCGGCCGACTTCGCGCAGGTTCCGCTCGATGAACCGGAATCGCCGCTCGAACTTGCCGTTGGCCTGGCGCAGAGCAGCCTCCGGATCGACCTTGAGATGCCGGGCCAGGTTGACCACGACGAACAGCAGGTCGCCAACCTCCTCGCCCACGGCACCCTCGTCACCCTCTGCCATCGCCTCGAGGACTTCGTCCAGCTCCTCGCGAACCTTGTCCACCACCGGCAGCGCTTCCGGCCAGTCGAAGCCGACCTGCGCCGCGCGCTTCTGCAGCTTCGCCGCCCGTGACAACGCCGGCAGGGCGACAGGAACGTCATCCAGCAGCGACAACTGCTGCGGCTCCTTGGCCTTGGCGGCACGCTCCTCGGCCTTCAGTTCTTCCCAGCGCTGCTTGACCGCCGCTTCGGCCAGCTTCGCCGCATCGGGCTTGCCATAGAGATCGCCATCGAGGAATACGTGGGGATGTCGACGGATCAGCTTGCGGGTGATGCCGTCCACCACCTCGTCGAAAGCGAAGCGATCCTCTTCGCGAGCCAACTGGCTGTAATAGACCACCTGGAACAGCAGGTCGCCCAGTTCCTCGCGCAATTGCGGGAAATCCCCCTGCTCTATGGCGTCCGCTACTTCGTAGGCTTCTTCCAGGGTGTGCGGGACGATGGTCGCGTAGCTCTGCTGGAGATCCCAGGGGCAGCCGAATTCGGGATCGCGCAGGCGCGCCATGAGGTGGAGCAGGTCGTCGAGTCGGTACATGGGTATCTCGGGTCTTCAGTGAACGGTCCGGGCATTCTGCCCTTTCCGGAAACGAAAAGGCCACGGGCAGCCTGCGAGCGCCCGTGGCCTGTTTCCACCTCGCCTCAAGGCGTACGGTTGCGCCGCGCCTCGATGATGTTGGGCAGTTGCGAGACGCGCGCCAGCAGGCGTCCAAGAGCGTCCAGACCGGGAATCTCGATGGTCAGTTGCATGGTCGCGGTGTTGTCTTCCTTGTTCGAACGGGTATTCACCGCCAGAACGTTGATCCGCTCGTTGAGCAGCACCTGGGACACGTCGCGCAACAGGCCGGAACGATCATAGGCACGGATCGCGATATCCACCGGATAGGTGCGAACCGGCTCCGGCCCCCAGCTGACCTGGATCATCCGCTCCGGTTCGCGTCCCGCCAGTTGCAGCGCGGTGGCGCAATCCTGGCGGTGGATGGTGACCCCACGGCCCAGCGTGATGTAGCCGACGATGGGATCTCCCGGCAGCGGCTGGCAGCAGCCGGCCATCTGCGTCAGGAGATTGCCGACACCCTGGATCTGCACGTCGCCGCGCTTGCCGTGGCCGATCTTGCTCGGCTTGCGCGGGATCAGTTCGAGTTGCTCGCTGTCGCGGTCCGGCTCGACCAGTTGCTGGGCATAGTTGACCAGGTGCGCCAAGCGCAGGTCGCCGGCGCCGAGAGCGGCGAACATATCCTCGGCGGTACGCACGTTGGCCTTCTCCGCCAGCCGGTCGAAATCCACCGGCGGCAGCGCCAGGCGCGACAGCTCGCGTTCGATCAGGGCCTTGCCGGCAGCGACGTTCTGGTCCCGCGCCTGCAGCTTGAACCAGTGGACGATCTTCGCCCGCGCCCGGGAGGTGGTGACGTAGCCCAGGTTGCTGTTCAGCCAGTCGCGGCTCGGACCGCTGTGCTTGCCGGTGATGATCTCGACCTGCTCGCCGGTCTGCAGGCTGTAGTTCAGCGGCACGATGCGTCCGTTGATCTTCGCCCCGCGGCAGTTGTGCCCGACTTCAGTGTGGACCCGATAGGCGAAATCCAGCGGGGTCGCGCCCTTGGGCAGGTCGATGGCATGGCCGTCGGGAGTGAAGACGTAGACCCTGTCCGGCTCGATATCGACCCGCAGTTGCTCCGCCAGGCCACCGATGTCGCCCAGTTCCTCGTGCCATTCGAGCACCTGGCGCAGCCAGGAGATCTTTTCCTCGTAATGGTTGGAGCTGGCCTTGACGTCGGTCCCCTTGTAGCGCCAGTGCGCGCAGACTCCGAGCTCCGCCTCTTCGTGCATGGAGTGGGTACGGATCTGTACTTCCAGCACCTTCCCCTCGGGGCCGATCACTGCGGTATGCAGCGAGCGATAGCCGTTTTCCTTGGGGTTGGCGATGTAGTCGTCGAACTCCTTGGGAATGTGCCGCCAGAGGGTATGCACGATGCCCAGCGCGGTGTAGCAGTCGCGCATCTCCGGAACGAGCACGCGCACGGCGCGAACGTCGTAGATCTGGCTGAAGTCCAGGCCCTTGCGCTGCATCTTGCGCCAGATCGAATAGATGTGTTTCGCCCGTCCGCTGAGATCGGCCTGTACGCCGGTGGCCGCGAGAGCTTCCTTCAACTGGCTCATCACGTTGGCGATGTACTGCTCGCGATCCAGCCGGCGCTCGTGCAGCAGCTTGGCGATCTGCTTGTACTGGTCGGGCTCGAGGTAACGGAAGGACAGGTCCTCCAGCTCCCACTTGATATGCCCGATGCCCAGGCGGTGGGCCAGCGGCGCGTAGATATCGAAGACTTCCCGGGCGACGCGGTGGCGCTTTTCCTCGTCGGCGTTCTTCACCGCGCGAATGGCGCAGGTGCGCTCGGCCAGCTTGATCAGGGCGACGCGAACGTCGTCGACCATCGCCACCAGCATCTTGCGCAGGTTCTCCACCTGCGCCTGGGTACCCAGCACCATGGAATGGCGCGGATTGAGGCTGGCGCTGATCGCGGCCATGCGCAGCACGCCCTCGATCAGCTTGGCCACCACCGGCCCGAAATGCTTGTTGACCGCTTCCAGGGTGATCTTGCCTTCCCGCACGCCTCGATAGATGACCGCGGCGACCAGGGACTCCTGATCCAGCTTGAGGTCCGCGAGGATCTCGGCGATTTCCAGTCCGGTCTGGAAGCTGGACGTGCCTTCCGCCCAGGAGTTCTGTGCGGCGATCGCTCGCTGCTCGGATTCGCGAGCGAACTCGCAAGCCTCCAGCAAGCCCTGACGATCGAGCCCGGGGACGAGGTTCTGGACGTGGTCCAGCCAGGCCTCGAGGTTGATACTGCCGTCGGTGTTGACCGGCTGGTGCGCTCTCACCTGTACCATCTTGCCTACCCTTTACCACGGTGCGCGTAGCCCACCGATGACTGCGCCAGCCTTCGAACGGGCTGGTCGGATTACGCAGGCATCCTAGCCTGCCTCGAACAAAGCCATGGCCTCGACATGTGCGGTCTGCGGAAACATATCGAGGATTCCGGCGCGCTTCAGACGATAGCCCTGCCTGGCCATTTCGCCAGCATCGCGCGCCAGGGTCGCCGGATTGCAGGATACATAGACTACCCTCCGGGCACCCAGAGAACTCATTTCGCGTACCGCCTCGAACGCGCCGTCGCGCGGCGGATCGAGCAGCACAGCGGTAAAACCTTGCTCCGCCCAGGGCGCTTCGGCAAGCGCTTTGGACAGGTCGGCCTGGAAAAAGTGCGCGTTGCCAAGGCCATTGGCCAGCGCGTTGGCGCCTGCCCGCTCGACCATCGCCGCCACGCCCTCCACCCCGACTACCCGCGCCACCCGGCGCGCCAGCGGCAGGGAGAAATTGCCCAGCCCGCAGAACAGGTCGAGGACCCGCTCGTCGGCGGTCGGCGCCAGCCAGTCAAGGGCCTGGCGGATCATCGACTCGTTCATCGGCGCATTGACCTGGACGAAGTCTCCGGGTCGGTACGCCAGAGTCAGTTGCCAGTCACCCAAGGAGTAGCCCAGTTCGGCGGCCGGCTCCACCGGCAAGGGCTGTTCCGCACCTTGCAGCCAGAGCTGGGCCTGGTGTGCGGAGCAGAAAGCGGCCAGGCGCTGGCGATCCTCGTCGACCAGGGCCGTCGTATGCCGCAACAGCAATGCACTGGCCGTGCCATGGAAGAGCTCCACGTGGCCGATGCTTTCCGGCTTGCGGAAGTCCTGCAGAAGAGCAGGCAGGGCACGGGCAATCGTTTGCAAAGGCGGCACCAGGACCAGGCACTCATCGAAGGCGACGATCTCCTGGCTGGCCGAGGCACGGAAGCCGACATCCAGACGCCGCGCCCGGGCATCCCAGCGCACGGCGATCCGAGCGCGGCGCCGATAGCCGAATTCGGGCCCGACCAGAGGGGCGGCCCATTCTTCCGGCTCGATCCCGGCGAAACGCTGCAACTGCTCCTGCAAGGTACGCTGCTTCAGGGCCAACTGCTCGCCGTGTTCCAGGTGCTGCAGGGTGCAGCCGCCGCAGCGACCCGCTACAGTGCAGGGCTCGCGGCGACGCAGGTCGCTACTGCTGAACAGGCGCTCGCTGCGCGCGTCGACCACCTTGCTTCGTGCGCCCAGCACCCGGGCCTCAAGTTCCTCGCCAGGCAGCCCGCCGCTGACGAACCAGGTCATCCCCGCCTCGTGGGCGATACCTCGGCCGTCATGGGCCAGGCGCTCGATGGCCAGGCGCTGCTTCTTGCCTACCGGTATCGCGGGACCGCGCGCACCACCGCTGGGCTGGAAGCGCAGCCCGCCCTTATTTCTGGCCATGGACATGCTCAGCGCGGGTCATAGACGCCGGAAGACAGGTAGCGGTCGCCGCGGTCGCAGATGATCGCCACCAGCACGGCATTCTCCAGTTCGCGGGACAGGCGCAGCATCGCCGCCACCGCCCCACCGGAGGACACGCCGCAGAAGATGCCTTCCTCGCGGGCCAGCCGGCGCATGATGTCCTCGGCTTCGTCCTGGTGCATGTCGACGACCCGGTCGACGCGACTGGCGTCATAGATCTTCGGCAGGTATTCCTGCGGCCAGCGTCGGATTCCCGGGATGGCCGAGCCCTCCATGGGTTGCAGGCCGACGATCTGCACCGCCGGGTTCTGCTCCTTGAGGTAGCGCGAGACGCCCATGATGGTCCCGGTGGTGCCCATGGAGCTGACGAAATGGGTGATGCCGCCGCCGGTCTGCTGCCAGATTTCCGGGCCGGTGCTGTGGTAATGGGCTTCCGGGTTGTCGCCATTGGCGAACTGGTCGAGGACCTTGCCGCGGCCTTCGCGCTGCAGCTTGTCGGCCAGATCGCGCGCGCCCTCCATGCCCTCTTCCTTGCTGACCAGAATAAGCTCGGCGCCATAGGCGGTCATCGCCGCCTTGCGTTCAGCCGTGGAGTTGTCCGGCATGATCAGGATCATCTTGTAACCCTTGATCGCCGCCGCCATGGCCAGGGCGATGCCGGTGTTGCCGGAAGTAGCCTCGATCAGCGTATCGCCGGGGCGGATGTCGCCGCGCAGTTCGGCACGGGTGATCATCGACAGGGCCGGGCGGTCCTTCACCGATCCCGCGGGGTTGTTGCCTTCGAGCTTCACCAGCAGGGTATTGGAGGTTTCCCCGGGAAGGCGCTGCAGACGCACCAGAGGGGTATTGCCAACGCAGTCGGCGATAGTCGGGTACTGCACGGTCATGGAGGCACTCGTTCGGCACTGACGGTAAAGGCTGAGCATGATACCGGGAAACTGGGGCCGGACCCTAGCACCGCAATATCCGGTCATGCATGCCGATTCAGCCGAAAGACCGCCCGAAACGGCATGCGATGCGATGACCAGAGGCGTCCGAAGAGAAAACCTGGCGTTGGACAGCCGATGCCTGACCAACGCCAAAGAAAGGTCCGACAGGCGTTGCGCCTGCCGGTGAAAGCGCGTTGGCCGCGGCGATCAGAACGAGGTGGTCATCGAAACGTAGTAGGCGCGACCCGGCTCGTTGTAGGTTGCCGCGCCGGCGTCGAAGGAGTTGCCCTGGCGGTACAGGCGCTTGTCGAAGAGGTTGCTTACCCCGCCCCGTACGCTCAGGTTCTCACTGAAGGTGTAGCCGGCGCTGACGCCCCAGATGCCATAGGTACCCACCTCTTTTCGCGAGACCACCGGCGTGTTGCGGCTGGTGCCATGCTTCGGCGGCTCCTGGCGGCCGTAGATGGTGCTGGTCAGTTGGGTGGAAAGACGCTCGCTGGCCTGCCAGTCCAGGGTCGAGTTCAGGGTGTACTCGGGGATCACCGAAAGCGGGTTGCCGGTGTCCTTGTCCTTGGATTGCAGCATATAGGTCAGGTTGGTGCTCCAGCTCAGGTCCTCGTGAAGGGGGACCAGCAGGTTGCCTTCCAGGCCTTCGACCACCGCCTTCTTCGCGTTGCTCCATTGCAGGATGTTGTTACCGGTCCCGGTCTGTCCCATGACATCCAGCGGCGCGACGATCTTGTTCTTGTAGTCGTTGCGGAAGTAGGTGAGCCCGGCGACCCAGCCATCGCGCCGGAACTCGATGCCCAGTTCCTTGTTGACGCTGGTCTCGGCGTCCAGGTTCTCGTTGCCGACCAGGTAGCAGCCGCCGCTGCTGGTCTGGATCGGGCAGCCGTTGCCACGGGTATAGAGCAGGTAGTTCGGGTTGCTCTGGTACAGGTTGGGCGCCTTGAAGGCCCGTGCGATACCGGCCTTGACCGTGAAGTATTCGCCGAGCGTCTGGGAAGCGTTCAGGCTCGGGCTCCAGTTCAGGCCGAAGTCGCTGTGATCGTCCAGGCGCAGCCCGGGGGTGAGCATGGTGCCGGGGCGCAGTTCGATATTGTCTTCCACGTACAGCGCGCGGATCTCCGCCTTGCTTTTCGGGCTTCGCGAGCCGGCCGCGGGGGTCCCCGGCAAGCTATCGCTTCCCACGAAGCCCTGCTTGAGCGAGGACGGGTCGTTGAGGGTTTCCTTGTTCCACTCCGCGCCCACCGTCAGCACCTGCTCGAACAACGCATGCAACGGAAGGTTGAGTTCGCCGCTGAGGCGATAGTTCTCCAGCTTGCTGGTGCTGAACGAACGGTCGGCGCCGATCTGCCCCTCGACGGAACCGGCCAGCCCCTCCTCCAGACGGTTGTTGCGGGTGGAGTCGTACTGGGCGACGAACCTGGAAGTACCGAACGACCAGGTCCCGTTGTGGGTGATGGCGTAGTTCTCGCGATACATGCGGTTGGTCTCCGCACCGTCGTCGGCGAGTCCCTGGGTATTGGCGGTGCCGTTGTTGTTCTGGGTATCGCCGGCATAGATGTTGCCCTGTCGGCTGAAGCCCGCTTCGAAATCGACGACCTGGTCGGGGGTCACCTGCCACGACAGCATCCCGCTGAGATCGCGATTGCGTACCCCTTCGCGTCCGGCCACGGTACGGCTCGGGTTGACGGTATGTCCGAGGTTGATGTCGGTATCGTCCGAATCGGTCTTGTTCGCGCTGCCGTACGCGCGGAAGCTCAAGGCTTCGGTCAGCGGCCCGCTGAGGCTGAAGTTGGCGCGGCGCGTGGCGCCATCCTTGGAGCTTTCCGGAATGTTGGTGAACACCGTCATGGAACCACGCAAACGATCGGTCGGGCGCTTGGTGATGATGTTGACTACCCCGCCCGCCGCGCCGGAACCGTAGCGTGCCGCCGCGGGCCCACGGAGGACCTCGATGCGCTCGACCTCCTCCGGCGGCACCCAGTTGCTGTCGCCGCGGGTGTCGCGTTCGCCGCGCCAGCCGTAGCGCACCGAGTTGCGCGAGCTGACCGGCTTGCCGTCGACCAGGATCAGGGTGTTCTCCGGCCCCATGCCGCGGATGTCGATCTGCCGGTTGTTGCCGCGCTGGCCGCTGGAACTGTTGCCGGTGAGGTTGACCCCGGGCATGGTGCGGATGATCTCGGAGAGATCGTTCACCGGCGGGCGCTTCCTGATGTCCTCGGCGGTGATGATGGATACCCCCGGTGCCTGCTTGAGCTCCTGTTCGGCGGTGCCCAGCACCACCTCGTCACCCAGCTGGACCACCGATTCGGCGCGTTCGTCCAGTTCTTCCAGGCGCTCGTCCTCGGCCAGGGCCTGCCCGCCCAGCAGGCTCGATGAAGCGAAAAGGACGGCAGCGGCGAGATGGCCGCGACGGAATTGGGGGTACATGCGTGACTACTCCTGTCGAGGGAAAACGGGTAGCAGGCGAGCCACGAGGGATACGTTGACGTTTTTTCTGAAGCCTGGGTCGCCGGCGTTGCGCGGGTGACGTCTCGGCACGGATAGGACAGGGCGCAGACCCGGAACAAGGCCGGCCGAGGAGATCGGCACGGATGATAATCATTAACAAACTATAATAAAGATCATTTACATCCAGGCCAAATGTAAAGGCACCTGCGCCTCGCTAGGCAGAAGGCAGCACCAGGCACAGGCGCAGCCCCGGATCGGCGGCTTCCGCCCATAGGCGGCCGCCCTGGAGCACCACGGCGCGACGGGCAATGCTCAGTCCCAGGCCGAAGCCCTTGCCGGTACGTGCCGAAGACAGTCGGGTGAACGGGCGGAAGATGGTCTCCAACTGGTGCTCGGCCACACCCTCGCCCTGGTCTTCCAGGCAAAGCCACCAGCAACTTCCTTCGCGCCGACCATGCAGGCGGATCACGCCGCCTTCCGGCGAATGCCGGATGGCGTTGCGCAGCAGGTTCTCCAGGGCCTGGGCAAGTGCATTGAGGTTGCCACGCACGACACAATCCTCGGGCAGAGCGCTGCGGAACCGCTCGGCGGCCCAGCCGCTTTCGAAGCGTGCGTTCTCCACCAGCAGGTCCCATAACGCCGGGATGGAAATGTCCTCCAGCGCCAATACCGGGCGTTCGGTGTCCATCCAGGCCAGCTCCAGGGTGTTGTCCACCAGTTGCTGCATGCCCTGTACCTCCTGCTCCAGGCGCTCGCGCAGGAGCTGCGCGGACAGCGTGCCCTCTGCCGCCACCTGCAGGCGCGCCAGCGGCGTGCGCAGCTCGTGGGAGAGATCGCGGAGCAGTTGGCGCTGCAACACCATGTGCTCGTCGAGTCGCTCGGCCATATGGTCGAACGCCCGCCCCAGATCGCCCAACTCGTCGCTGCGCCGGCTGATCTCTGCCTGCGTACGCGCCGTCAGGTCGTTGCCGCGCAGGGCATTGGCCTGCGCTCGCAGGCGTCCCAGCGGCACTATCCAGCGCCGATACAGCAACACTCCCAGCAGCAGGGCCAGCCCGGCCGGCACCAGGCCATGGGTGACCAGGCGCTTGGCCGGCGACAAGCCGGGAGGGACGAACTCGGCGGGAAGACGCAGGACCACCCGGCCTTGCTCCGGATGTTCGGGGAAGCGCAGGCTGATGAACGGCCGCGACAACGAGCGGGAGCTCATCGGCCAGTCGACGCCCCGCAGGAAAGTCAGGCGCTCGGCTTCCTCCGTGGTGAGCGGACGACTGCCCAGCGATTGCAGCCGTCCGTCGAGCACGACCACCCAGTCCAGCGCCCGCTGGCGCGGCTCGGCCAGCCAACGGTCGATGCCCTCGCGGCCATCGTCGAGCCAGGCACGTTCGGCTCGCCGCGCATAATCCGCCAAGGCGGAGCGGGCTTCGGCGGACAGGTAGTAACCCTTCAGTTCGGCGCTGCGTCCCCAGGTCCAGGACAGCCATACCGATAGCAGGAAGAACGCCACCAGCACCAGGGCCAGGCGCCAGAACAGCGAATGACGGTTGGGCATCATGGCGCCGGTGTCAGGACGTAACCCTTGCCCCAGACGGTATGCAACTGGTGACCGGCGTAACCGAGGCGTTGCAGCTTGCGCCGCAGGTGACTGACGTGCATGTCCAGGCTGCGATCATGCTGGGTATGACCGCGGTGCAGGACATGCTGGTAAAGGAAGGCCTTGGTCAGGGTCTCGCCTTCCGCGGCGAGGAAGGTTTCCAGCAGGCGGTATTCGGTCGGCGTCAGGCCGGCGAACCGCTCGCCAAGGCTGACATCGCAGACATCGGCAGAGAATTGCAGCGAGGGCCGCGCCAGCGGTTCGGCGCAGCGGCCCGGCGCGCCCCCCCGCTCCAGGGCGATCCGACGCAGGATGGCATCGATGCGTACCCGCAGCTCGGCCAGGCTGAAAGGCTTCGGCAGATAATCGTCGGCGCCCTGGCTGAACCCGGCGATGCGGTCCTGCTCGGCGCCCAGGGCTGACATCAGGATCACCGGCAGCGCCTGCTCCTGGCGGAGTTGGCGAAGAATCTCGAGGCCATCGCGCCCGGGCAGCATGATGTCCATCAGGATCAGGTCATAGCCGCCGCTGCGCGCAGCCGCCAACCCCTCTTCCCCGTCTCGGCACCAGGTCACCTCGAAACCGCTGCCATTGAGGTGCTGGAACAGATGTGCGCCCAGTGTCGGATCGTCCTCGATGGCCAGCAGTCGGGGGTCGGGCGTCAGGGATGGGAACATGGCAGCCAAATAAGATTGATTAGCAATCGTGCCAGTATTCACGATCTTTCCGCTTCGTCGCAAGCCGAATCCGCCGGGCTGCGCACATCGGTGCAGATTCCCCTTCCGCGACCCGCTAAACTGCGCGGGGTAAACGTATGGCCGGGGAGCGTCGGCCATCCCGATCTGGCTCGACGGAGAGACGTGTGTTCAAGGATCTCGGCATCAAGGGGCGCGTACTGCTGCTCACCCTGCTCCCCACCAGCCTGCTGGCGATGGTGCTTGGCGGTTACTTCACCTGGGTCCAGCTGTCCGACATGCGCGCCCAGTTGATCGAGCGCGGGCAACTGATCGCCGAACAACTGGCGCCGCTGGCCGCCACCGCGCTGGCGCGAAAGGATACCGCCGTGCTCAACCGCATCGCCAACGAGGCGCTGGACCAACCGGACGTGCGCGCGGTGACCTTCCTCGACGCCCGCCAGGAACGCCTCGCCCATGCCGGGCCAAGCATGCTCACCGTCGCCCCGGCCGGCGACGCCAGCCATCTGAGCATGTCCACCGAACTGGACACCACGCACTTCCTGCTACCGGTTCTTGGCCGCCACCACAGCCTGTCCGGCGCCACCGAGCCTGACGACGAGCGCGTACTCGGCTGGGTCGAACTGGAACTGTCGCACCATGGGACTCTGCTGCGCGGATATCGCAGCCTGTTCACCAGCCTCTTGCTGATCGCAGCCGGCCTCGGCGTCACCGCCCTCCTCGCCCTGCGCATGAGCCGCGCGATCAACGCGCCGCTGGAACTGATCAGCCAGGGCGTCGCCCAGCTCAAGGAAGGCCGCATGGAAACCCGCCTGCCACCGATGGGCAGCAACGAGCTGGACGAACTGGCCTCCGGCATCAACCGCATGGCGGAAACGCTGCAGAGCGCCCAGGAGGAAATGCAGCACAACATCGACCAGGCCACCGAGGACGTACGCCAGAACCTGGAAACCATCGAGATCCAGAACATCGAGCTGGACCTGGCGCGCAAGGAGGCCCTGGAGGCGAGCAGGATCAAGTCCGAGTTCCTCGCCAACATGAGCCACGAGATCCGCACCCCGCTCAACGGCATCCTCGGTTTCACCAACCTGCTGCAGAAGAGCGAGCTCAGCCCGCGCCAGCAGGACTACCTCACGACCATCCAGAAATCGGCGGAAAGCCTGCTGGGGATCATCAACGAGATCCTCGATTTCTCGAAGATCGAGGCCGGCAAGCTGGTTCTGGAAAACCTCCCTTTCAATCTCCGCGACCTGATCCAGGACGCCCTGACCATGCTGGCTCCGGCCGCCCACGAGAAGCAACTGGAACTGGTCAGCCTGGTCTACCGGGATACCCCGATCCAATTGCAGGGCGACCCGCAGCGGCTGAAGCAGATCCTCACCAACCTGGTCGGCAACGCCATCAAGTTCACCCAGGGCGGCACCGTCGCCGTACGCGCCATGCTCGAGGACGAAAGCGACGACCGCGCGCAGTTGCGGATCAGCGTCCAGGACACCGGTATCGGCCTCTCCGAGGAGGACCAGCAAGCCTTGTTCAAGGCCTTCAGCCAGGCCGACAACTCACTGTCGCGGCAAGCCGGTGGCACCGGCCTAGGCCTGGTGATCTCCAAGCGCCTGATCGAGCAGATGGGCGGCGAGATCGGCGTCGACAGTACGCCTGGGGAAGGTGCCGAATTCTGGATCAGCCTGAGTCTGCCGAAAAGTCGCGACGACAACGAGGAGCCAGGCGCCTCCTGGGCCGCGGGCCAGCGCGTGGCGCTGCTCGAACCGCAGGAGCTGACGCGCCGCTCGCTGCACCACCAGCTCACCGACTTCGGCCTGGAAGTGAGCGAATTCGCCGACCTCGACAGCCTCCAGGAAAGCCTGCGCAACCCGCCGCCCGGCCAGTTGCCGATCAGCCTGGCGGTGCTCGGCGTCTCGGCCGCGATCCATCCGCCGGAAGAGCTGAGCCAGTCGTTCTGGGAATTCGAACGGCTCGGCTGCAAGACCCTGGTGCTCTGCCCGACCACCGAGCAGGCGCAATACCACGCGACCCTGCCCGACGAACAGGTCGAGGCCAAGCCCGCCTGCACCCGCAAGCTGCAACGCAAGCTGCAGGAGTTGCTTCAAGTCCGCCCGACGCGCAGCGACAAGCCCCACGCCATGGTTTCCGGACGGCCGCCACGGCTGCTCTGCGTCGACGACAACCCGGCCAACCTGCTGCTGGTGCAGACCCTGCTCAGCGACCTCGGCGCCCAGGTCACCGCGGTGGACAGCGGCTACGCGGCCCTCGAGGTAGTGCAGCGCGAGCGCTTCGACCTGGTCTTCATGGACGTGCAGATGCCCGGCATGGACGGCCGCCAGGCCACCGAGGCGATCCGCCGCTGGGAGGCCGAGCGGGAAGTCAGCCCGGTGCCGGTGATCGCGCTCACCGCACATGCGCTTTCCAACGAGAAGCGCGCATTGCTGCAGGCCGGCATGGACGACTACCTGACCAAGCCGATCGACGAACAGCAATTGGCCCAGGTAGTGCTGAAGTGGACCGGACTGAGCCTGGGCCAGTCGCTGGCCAGCATGAGCCGTGCGCCGCAGCTCGGCCAGTTGAGCGTGCTCGACCCCGAGGAAGGGCTGCGCCTGGCCGCCGGCAAGGCCGACCTCGCCGCCGACATGCTGGCGATGCTGCTGGCCTCGCTGGCGGCGGACCGCCAGGCGATTCGCCAGGCCCGCGACAACGACGACCGCACCGCTTTGCTCGAGAGGGTCCACCGGCTGCATGGCGCCACCCGCTACTGTGGCGTGCCGCAGTTGCGCGCGGCCTGCCAGACCAGCGAAACCCTGCTCAAGCAGAACGATCCGGCGGCGGCCGCGGCCCTGGACGAGCTGGACAAGGCCATCGAGGCCCTGGCCGACACTGCCTCGGCCACCACCCACCTCTCCTCCACCAGCCTCGACTCCAGCGAACTCTGACCATGCGCATCCTGTTCTTCAGCACCCAGGCCTACGACAGCGAGAGCTTCCAGGCCAGCAACCACCGGCACGGCTTCGAACTGCACTTCCAGCAGGCCCACCTGCAGGCGGACACGGCGGTCCTCGCCCAGGGCTTCGAAGTAGTCTGCGCCTTCGTCAACGACGACCTCTCGCGGCCGGTGCTGGAACGCCTGGCCGCTGGCGGCACGCGCCTGGTCGCCCTGCGCTCGGCCGGCTACAACCACGTCGACCTGGCCGCCGCCGAAGCGCTCGGCCTGCCGGTGGTGCACGTCCCGGCCTATTCGCCGCACGCTGTCGCCGAGCACGCGGTCGGCCTGATCCTGACGCTCAACCGGCGCCTGCACCGCGCCTACAACCGGACCCGCGAGGGCGATTTCTCGCTGCATGGGCTGACCGGCTTCGACCTCCACGGCAAACGCGTCGGAGTGATCGGCACCGGACAGATCGGCGAGACCTTCGCCCGCATCATGGCCGGCTTCGGCTGCGAGCTGCTGGCCTACGATCCCTATCCCAATCCGCGCATCCAAGCGCTCGGCGGCCGCTACCTGGCGCTCGACGCCCTGCTCGCCGAGTCCGACATCGTCAGCCTGCATTGCCCGCTGACCGCCGACACCCGCCACCTCATCGACGCGCAGCGCCTGGCGACGATGAAACCCGGCGCGATGCTGATCAATACCGGCCGTGGCGCCCTGGTGAACGCCGCGGCGCTGATCGAGGCGCTGAAGAGCGGACAACTGGGCTACCTCGGCCTCGATGTCTATGAAGAGGAAGCGGATATCTTTTTCGAGGATCGCTCCGACCAGCCCCTGCAGGATGACGTGCTGGCACGCCTGCTGAGCTTCCCCAACGTGGTGGTGACCGCCCACCAGGCCTTCCTTACCCGCGAGGCCCTGGCGGCGATCGCCGACACCACCCTGGACAACATCGCCGCCTGGCAGGACGGGACGCCACGCAATCGGGTCCGGGCCTGATGGCGTGGTAGCATGCGCGGCTGATTGGAGGCTCCATGGCTGAACACGATTTCCGTTACACCCTGCTCAACCCGCAATACACCCTCAACGAATGCCGCGCGCTCTCCCCGGGGCGCTACCAGGTCACCGGCACCGGCGGCTCGATCAAGGCCGACGACGTGCTGCTGGTCAGCCTCAAGGGCAGCAAGACCCTGAGCATGCGCCTGACCGTGGAAAAGGTTCGCCACCTGATCAACCCACCCGGCCAGTGGCTGGCGGTCGCCCGCGGCCCGGCATTCCGCGAACTGGCGATCCATACCTGGCAGGTCGACTGCGACCAGTGCCAGGCTCGTCTCGACTTCGAGTTCGCCGTGGACGCCAGTCTCGGTCGCAAGGCCCTGGCGCCGGCCGCCGAAGAGCGCATTCACGAACTGGGCTGGAGCAGCCGCGAAGGCAAGCACCTGTGCCCGAAATGCCAGTAGGGCGAACGCTCCGTCCGACCGACGGTCTGTGAACTATCGCCCGTACGAAATGCGCAAAGGAAACGCCATGAAACCCTCTCTCGCCCTCTTCGCCTCCACCGCCCTGGTCCTGGGCGGTTGCGCCAGCCAGGAGACCACCCTGGAAACCGAGCAGGCCTACCAGGTCGACTGGGTCGGCGCACAACCGACGATGGACTACAGCCACATCAGCCTGACCTTCGACGGCCAGGGCCGCGCCTTCGGCAATGGCGGCTGCAACCACTGGTTCGCCAGCTACACCCTGCAGGACGACCTCCTTCAGTTCGGCGCCATCGGCAGCACCCGCCGCCTGTGCGCAGCGGAGATCATGGAGCAGGAACGGCGCTTCCTGGCCCTGCTGCAGAGCGTCCAGCACTGGGACATTTCGCCGTCCGACGAGCTGCGCCTGTGGCCGGCCGAAGGCAAGCCGCTGCGCCTGGTTCCCGAGCACGACTGAAGCCTGAAGCGGCGCTACCCGGCGCCGCCCGTTTACATTTTTTTGACATCCATTTCATTCCCGCTTGACCACCACGTCCCTAGGCTTCCGCATCCTCGCCCGGAGACGCTTGATGTTCGCCCCACCCAGCACCGAGACACTCAACCGCTTCTTTCTGTTGTCGTGGCTGGTGGTGCTCTGGCAGGTGCTGCGCCTGCAGGACGGGATCGTCTTCGACGACGCCTGGCTGCCGCTCTGGAGCGTCGCTGCCAGCCTGAGCTACGCCTTCCTTTATATAGTCCCGGTGTACCTCGCCTGCCGACTGCTCCTGCATTTCCATGATCGCCCTCCCGTGCGCCTCAGTCCGTGGCTGGCAGGCGTGCTGGCCATCGTCGGCAGCGCGGCGGTACAGATACTGCTCTACGCCGACCGCACCCTCTACGACCTGTACGGATTCCACCTCAACGGTTTCAGCATCGGCCTGCTGGTCTCGCCCGGCGGCCTCTCCAGCCTCGGCAGCGGCGACGGCACCCTGCTCAGCGCAAGCCTGGCGGCCCTGGCCCTGCTCTGCCTGCAGGTGCTGCTGTACAGCGCCTGCCAGGTCAGCCGCGAACGCCTTCCCGCGCTCCCTCGGCGCGCCTGGCGCTACCTGTTGGCGGCCTTCCTCTGCCTGGCCCTGGGCGAACGCCTGGTCTATGCGTTCAGCTCCCTGCGCGACTACCGGCCGATCCTGCTGGCCAGCGAACGCTATCCGCTTTACCTGCCATTGACCGTCCGCAGCCTGGCGCGAAGCCTGGGCATCCAGCCGACGCCCACCCAGCGCGAGCTGCTCCAGCAGCAGAGCGACCTGCACTATCCTCTCCGGCCGCTGGAGATCAGCGCCCCGGCGCACCCATTGAACATCGTCTGGATCGTCGCCGAGTCGCTCCGCGGGGACATGCTCGATCCGCGCTACATGCCCAGGCTGTGGGACTTCTCCAACCGGGCGATCCGCCTGGACAACCACTACAGCAGCGGCAACCTGACCCAGATGGGCGTCTTCGGCATGTTCTACGGGCTGCACGGCGGCTACTGGGACGCCGTGCTGAAGGCCGGCCAGCCGCCGGTGCTCATGGAGGTACTCAGGCAGCAGAACTACCAGTTCCGGATCAATGCCGCGCAACGTTTCAGCTATCCGCCCTTCGACCGCAGCGTGTTCGTCAACCTGCGCCCCCAGGACCTGCACGTGCTGGATAGCCCGGAGCCTGCCTGGCAGCGCGACGCCCGGAACACCGACGACCTGCTGCGCTTCGTCGATCGCCGACTACCCGACCGGCCGTTCTTCGCCTGCCTGTTCCTCGAGTCGAGCCACGCCAACTACAGCTTCCGCGACGAGACCGCGAAAATCCGCCCCTATCTGGTCAACTTCAACTACCTGACCACCGATTTCCAGGCGCAGATGCCGCTGATCAAGAACCGCTACCTGAATGCCGTGCGTGAAGTCGATACACAGATCGGCCGCCTGCTGCAGCACCTGGAAAACCAGCACCTGCTGGAAAACACCGCGGTAGTGGTGCTCGGCGACCATGGGGAAGAGTTCATGGAACGCTCGCGCTGGGGCCACAATACCGAGTTCAATCGCTACCAGACCGGCACCGTCGCCGTGCTGAGCATTCCCGGACAGGCGCCCCGTGCCGTCCGCAGCATCACCAGCCACATCGACCTGCCCGCAACGCTCCTGCCGCTGCTGGGCGTACGCAATCCGCCCCGCGACTACTCGCTGGGACAGGACCTGCTCGCAGCGGACTACCATCGCGACTATGCGGTGAGCGCCGATACCACGCGCATCGCCTACCTGGGCGAAGGCTTCAAGGTGAGCTTCCCACTGCGTGGCGCGGACCGTCACCACGGTCCGGTGAGCGATGGCGACGACCGCCCGCTCGACGTGGAACAACAGGAAGCCATACGCGGCCCACTCCGTGCAGCACGCCTGGAACTGCTGCAGGATCTCGGCCGCTTCAGCGCCTTGCCGGTAGGGGAAGAGCCGTCGCCGCGGAGCCTCGCGACTTCGTTGAGGCCATGAGGAGCATCAGAACAGCCTGAGTTGTTCGTGGGCGCCCTGCAGGTCGAGCAGGCGCACGCCGACGCCGATCAGGCGCACCGGACGATTGCCACGGGCAAAGGCCTGGCCGAGCAATTGCCGGTAGCTCTCCAGGTCGCGCCCGGCGCCGGACTGTTCCACTGTGGTCTGGGTGAAATCGTGAAACTTCAGTTTCACGAACGGCTTGTCCGGCCGATAACTGCCATCCAGGCGTTGCAGGCGTCCGTCCAGCTCCTCGAGCAGGGTCGGCAGTTCCTCCAGGCAAGCCGCCAGGTCCGGCAGGTCGCGATCGAAGGTACATTCGACGCTCACCGACTGGCGCCGGCTGTCGACTTCCACCGGTCGCTCGTCGATACCATGGGCCAGTCCCCACAGGCGTTCGCCGAAGCTGCCGAACTCGCGCACCAGGCTCAGCTTGCTGCCCTGGCGCAGGTCGGCGCAGGTGCGGATGCCCATCCGCGCCAGGCGCTCCGCCGTGACCTTGCCGACGCCATGCAACTTGGCCACCGGCAACTCGGCGACGAACCCGTCGACCTGCTCCGGGGTAATCACGAACAGCCCGTCCGGCTTGCGCCAGTCGCTGGCGATCTTGGCCAGGAACTTGTTCGGCGCGACGCCCGCCGAAACGGTGATGTGCAGCTCCTCGGCCACCCGGCGGCGGATGTCCTGGGCAATCCGCGTGGCGCTACCGGCGAAATGCGGCGAAGCGCTGACGTCCAGGTAGGCCTCGTCCAGCGAAAGCGGCTCGATCAGATCGGTATAATCGCGGAAGATCGCATGGATCTGCTTCGACACCGCCCGGTAGACATCGAAACGCGGGCGCACCACCAGCAGATCGGGACACAGCTTGAGCGCCGTGCGCATGGCCATCGCCGAGCGCACGCCATAGGCTCGCGCCTCGTAGCTGCAAGTGGCGACCACTCCACGCTTGTCCGGCGAACCGCCAACCGCCAGCGCCTTGCCGCGCAGGCTGGGGTCGTCGCGCATCTCGAGGGCGGCATAGAAACAGTCGCAGTCTATATGGATGATTTTCCGCACCGGAATCTCGCTACAAGCCCCGCCGGGCCTGCCCCGGAGCGCTGAATTCTAACATTGGGCAAGCGCTAAGCATTTGAAGAAAAAACACTTTTTTCGAAAAATCGATTGACAGCCCGACGAGAGTCCGTAGAATGCGCCCACACAGACGCGGGATGGAGCAGTCTGGTAGCTCGTCGGGCTCATAACCCGAAGGTCGTTGGTTCAAATCCAGCTCCCGCAACCACATTCGAAAAGCCCCGGCACTAGCGATAGCGCCGGGGCTTTTTGCATTCCGCCCCTCCTGTTCTACTGCATCGCCTCGCCCACCGTTCGCTCGCATCATCGCACATTTAACTGTATATTCGTACAGCCAGCTCAGCCTTCGATGAATGCTCGGTAACGGATACGGAAAGGACAGACAGATGCTGAACGTCGAACAATTGAAGCGCAGCGTGAACCGGATGGAACTCGACGACATCCGCCAGGCAGTGGACGAACTGCAGATGGACGGCCTGGTCACCGACGGCAAGACGCCGTTCACCCGCGTGCACTTCAACACCTGCTTCGCCGAGATCGAGGCGCTGTTCCAGCGCGCCGGCTTCCACCGGCCGCTCGATGTGGTCGGCTACCAGGGCGAGATCTATGCGTTGTACGACCCCTCTCGCTGGGAGGCCGTGGAAGTGCTGCGCTGGTTGAAGGAATACCGCGAGGAATCGCGTCACCTGACTCCGGCGTGAGCGCAATGCCTGCGTCAGCGCAACTCGTGTGCCAGGCGCGCGCAGGCCATCCCCACGACCAGCATCACCAGCGGACCGAAGGCCCGCATGGAGATCCGCGCAAGGCTCCAAGACTCTTTCGCAGCGAACAGGCTTGCCGGATTCACCGAATAGACCAGCAGGGAACCGCAGAACAGCCCCAGGCCCAGCAGGCCCAGGCGGCGCAACCAACCGTCGTGGCGGAGCAATACCACCAGCAGGGCGCCGTACAACAGGCAATCGACCCGCGCCACCGAGTCCTTGACCTGCAACGACTGTTCCCAATCCCCCAGCCACCATCCAGCGGCCACGCCCAGCACGACTCCGGCGCCGACATGAATGCCCGCCTGGATCATCGTCACCCTTCCCCCCTCGGAAATGGTCGGACAGTGCAAGCCGCCACTATGCCCACGGCAAGCTGAACCATCGCTGAACGAATACCAGCAAATGGCCTTCGGCCACTTCGCCGACGCAACTCCTGCAAAACCCGGCGGTCTTCTCCCTGTGACAGGACGCCGCCCCGCACAGAAAAAATCTGCTGCGACCACTTGGGAACTCGCCCGAGAGGCCATACTCTGTCGCGCAAATTCCCATGAGGTGGCTGATGCGCACCGACGCTCCCGTTCCAGAACATCCCGCTCCACCCAGCTCTCCCGCGTCCCCACAACGCATCCGGCTGATCGATCGGATTACCGCCTACCGCCAGCCCATCGGCCTGGTCTTCACCTTGCTGCTGTTCGGCCTGGCGCTGGTGGCCTGCTACCACCTGCTACGGGAGATCGATCCCGGCGCCCTCCACGATGCCATCGCCGACGTGCCCAGGCCGGCGCTGCTCGGCGCCCTGAGCGCGACCGCCCTCGGCTTCGTCATCCTGCTCAGCTACGAGTGGTCGGCCAGCCGCTTCGCTGGCGTCACGCTGCCCATGCGCAGCCTGGCCACCGGCGGCTTCAGCGCCTTCGCCATCGGCAATGCGGTAGGCCTGTCGCTGCTTTCCGGCGGCTCCGTACGCTACCGACTGTATTCCCGGCATGGCATCGGCGCTGCCGAAATAGCCCGGATGACGCTATTTGCCAGCCTTTCCCTGGGCTGCGCACTGCCGGTGCTGGCGGCACTCGCCGCACTCTGCGACCTCGACGATGCGGCGTCGGCGCTGCACCTGCCCCGCGCCCTGGTCGCCGTCATCGCGATCGCCGTCCTGTCGCTGGCTGTCGGCCTGGTGGCGTTCCTGGCCCGGCACCGTCTGCCGGGAGAACGGCCGTCCCCCGACAGCCTGCTGGTCCGCCTCGGCCGCCGCAGCCTGCGCCTGCCAGGCCCGCGCCTATCGCTGCTGCAACTGCTGATCACCGCCCTCGACGTCGCCGCCGCCGCTACCGTCCTTTATCTGTTGCTGCCGGAAACCCCACCCTTCGCGGCGTTCCTGCTGGTCTACCTGCTCGCCCTGGCCGCCGGCGTGCTCAGCCACGTACCGGGCGGAGTCGGGGTGTTCGAGGCGGTGCTGCTGGCCGCGTTCGCCGGCCAACTGGGCGCCGCGCCGCTGGCCGCGGCCCTGCTCTTGTACCGCTTGATTTATGTGGTACTGCCACTGCTGCTGGCCTGCCTTTTGTTGCTGTTCCTCGAAGCGCGCCGGTTGTGGGTGACGCGCCAGGCGATCCGCGTCGCCTCGGGTTTCGCCGCACCGATCCTGGCGATCCTGGTCTTCCTCTCCGGTGTCGTGCTGCTGTTTTCCGGCGCCACACCGGCGATCGACACCCGCCTGGAACACCTCGGTTTCCTCATTCCACATCGCCTGATCGATGCCTCGCACCTGGTCGCCAGCCTGATCGGCGTGCTCTGCCTCCTGCTCGCGCAGGGTTTGCGCCGACGGCTGTCGGCCGCCTGGGCCCTGACCCTGGTGCTGTTGCTGGTGGGCGCCCTGCTTTCGCTGCTGAAAGGCTTCGACTGGGAAGAAGCCAGCCTGCTGAGCCTGACCGCCGCGCTGCTCGCCATGTTCCGCCGCTCCTTCTACCGTCCCAGCCGGCTGATGGAAGTACCCTTCTCGCCGCTTTACGTAGGCGCCAGCATCTGCGTGGTCGGCGCCTCGGTCTGGCTGCTGCTGTTCGCCAACCAGGACGTGCATTACAGCAACCAGCTCTGGTGGCAGTTCGCCCTGGACGCCGACGCCCCGCGCGCCCTGCGCGCCGCCCTCGGCAGTTGCCTGCTGCTCCTGGCCCTGGCCCTTGGCTGGCTGCTGCGCGCGGCACCGCCGGCGATCCGCGAGCCGAACGCGGAAGAGCTGCAGCGCGCGGCGCGGATCATCCGCCACTCGGACCAGCCGGATGGCGGCCTGGCCCTGACCGGCGACAAGGCCCTGCTCTTCCATGAGAGCGACGACGCTTTCCTCATGTACGCCCGCCGCGGTCGCAGCATGATAGCCCTGTACGACCCGATCGGCCCGGCCATGCAGCGCGCCGAACTGATCTGGCAATTCCGCGACCTCTGCGACCTGCACCATGCCCGCCCGGTGTTCTACCAGGTGCGTGCCGAGAACCTGCCGTTCTACATGGACATTGGCCTGACCGCCCTCAAGCTCGGCGAAGAAGCGCGAGTCGACCTGCTGCGCTTCGACCTGGAGAACAAGGGCAAGGAAATGAAAGACCTGCGCTACACCTGGAACCGCGGCCAGCGCGACGGCCTGGCCCTGGAGTTCCATGAACCGGGCCAGGCTCCGCTGGACGAGCTGAAGGCGATATCGGACGCCTGGCTGGGCGGCAAGCAGGTGCGCGAGAAAGGCTTCTCCCTGGGCCGCTTCACCCCGGCGTACCTGAACTTCTTCCGCATCGCCATCGTCCGCCACCAGGGCAAGCCGGTGGCCTTCGCCAACCTGCTGGAAACCGACAGCCGCGAACTGGCGAGCCTCGACCTGATGCGCGTGCACCCGGACGCGCCGAAGCTGACCATGGAGTTCCTCATGCTCGGCCTCATCCTCCACTACAAGGCCCAGGGCCACGCGCGCTTCAGCCTCGGCATGGTGCCGCTGGCCGGGCTCCAGCCAAGGCGCGGCGCGCCGTTGACCCAGCGCCTGGGCGCGCTGGTCTTCCGGCGGGGCGAACAGTTCTACAATTTCCAGGGGCTGCGACGCTTCAAGGACAAGTTCCAGCCCGACTGGGAACCCCGCTACCTGGCCGTGCCAGCCGGGCTCGACCCGCTGGTGGCCCTGGCCGATACCGCCGCGCTGATCGCCGGCGGCCTGACTGGATTGGTGAAACGCTGATATGTCTGTCGTGAAACGTCACTGGCGCCGTTTTCTGGTCGCCGCCCTGGTGCTGATCGTCGGTGCCGCCCTGCTGCTCTGGAGCCGACCGGCGGCCCAGGCGAAACTGGAAGCCCTGGACCTCGACGACGGCGGCCACGCCACCCTTGCCGAACCCGGCGAGAAGCCGCGCTCGCGGGTGGTGGTGATCGCCGCCCCCGAACAGCAACTGAACGACGCCCAGATGCTGAACCTGGCTCACGACAGCGCCGCCCGGGTGATCCAGTACTTCCCTCCGGAAAACGGCGATTGCAGGGCGCAGCAGTCCCGGCTCGAAGCGGTCATTGCCCGCCTCGGCGGCAAGCCGAACCTGGTCGCCGGCATCGGCCCAGGCTCGACCACCGCCTGGCGCTGGCTCGCCAGCCAGGACGACGACAAGGCCAAGGCGCTCTCGGTCGGCTTCGACATTGCCCTGGCCGAGCGCGACTGCGACGCCCCGCTGCCGCACCAGGCGTCGCACGGCCAGTGGCTGCTGGCCTGGAACGACAACCCGGACGACGACACCGCAGTCTTCGTCCGCAAGCAGTCGAGCGCGGAAACCAGCATCAGCGACTACGACACCCCGCTGTCCGACGTGCTCGCCCATCAGTTGCGCCTGCAACTGCAAGGCAACGCCGAGGCCCTGCCGGTACTCGAGGTCCCCGCGGCGCAACCCTCGGACATCGTCACCCTGTTCTACTCCGGCGACGGCGGCTGGCGCGACCTGGACAAGGACTCTGCCGAGCATATGGCCAGCATGGGCTACCCGGTGGTCGGCATCGACACCCTGCGCTACTACTGGCAACACAAGAGCCCGGAACAGAGCGCCGCCGACCTCTCCAAGCTGATGCAACACTACCGCGAGAAGTGGGGCGCGAAACGTTTCGTCCTGGCCGGCTACTCGTTCGGCGCTGACATCCTGCCGGCGATCTACAACCGCCTGCCCGGAAAGGACCAGCAGCAAGTGAAAGCCATGCTGCTGCTGGCGCTGGCGCGGACCGGCAGCTTCGAGATCGAAGTGGAAGGCTGGCTGGGCAAGGCCGGCGAGGAAGCCGCCACCGGCCCGGAAATGGCCAGGTTGCCGGCAGCCAAGGTGTTCTGCATCTATGGCGCCGAAGAAAAGGACGAAAGCGGCTGTACCCAATCCCAGGCCGTCGGCGAGAAGCTCGAACTGCCGGGCGGCCACCACTTCGACGAGGACTACCTGTCCCTGGCGAAGAAGATGCTCCAGGCCATCCGCGACCGCGAGAACGCTCCCGACGCCTGATCGCGATCAAGCTCTCCCCGCTCCGCCCTTCTTGTCCCCGGCCGGCGCCAGCTAGACTGAGCCTGCCGGGGGCATTCAGGCTGGCTTCAGCGGAGCCGCCGAGAATACCGGCCGACCCGCCGCAGAGCGGGCTCCCGAGAGCCGAAGAGAAGGAACCGTGATGAGCTGGAAAAACACCGAATCCCGTTATGGGAGCCTGACCATTGTCCTGCACTGGCTGACCCTGCTGCTGATCGCCGGGGTCTACGCCTGTATCGAACTGAAGGGCAATTTCCCCAAGGGCAGCGAAACCCGCGAACTGCTCAAGCAATGGCACTTCATGCTTGGCCTGAGCGTTTTCCTGCTGGTCTGGTTGCGCCTGCTGGTGCGCCTGGCCACCCCTACCCCGCGCATAGAGCCCGCCATCCCCGCCTGGCAGGCGACGCTGGCCAGGCTGATGCACTACGCCCTCTACCTGATGATGATCGGCCTGCCCTTCGCCGGCTGGCTGATCCTCAGCGCCGCCGGCAAGCCGATACCGTTCTTCGGCCTGGAGCTACCGCCGCTGGTCGACAAGAACCCCGACCTCGCCGGGCAAATCAAGGAATGGCACGAAACCATCGGCAACGCCGGTTATTTCCTGATCGGCCTGCACGCCGCCGCGGCGCTCTTCCATCACTTCGTCAGCCGCGACAACACCCTGCTACGGATGCTGCCGCAACGGCGCTGAGAAACGCGCAAAAAAACGCGCCCAATCGGGCGCGCTTTTTTGCAGCGGAGCGGATCAGATCTCGACCTGGGTTCCCAACTCGATCACCCGGTTGAGCGGCAGGTTGAAATAGCGCAGGTTGCCGTTGGCGTTCTTCAGCAGGAAGGCGAACAACCCCTCGCGCCAGCGCGCCATGCCGATGCGCTT
Organism: Pseudomonas sp. 22490; assembly: GCF_052044465.1. NCBI lineage: Bacteria > Pseudomonadati > Pseudomonadota > Gammaproteobacteria > Pseudomonadales > Pseudomonadaceae > Pseudomonas > Pseudomonas sp. 22490. Next base: position 63,350 of record NZ_JBQENS010000028.1, read on the forward strand.
GGATGGAATCACCGTCTCCCGGCTGAGGAAGTAGGTGGTGCGCATCGGGCTGAAGTCCAGTTCGTTGAGATGGCACAGGCGCAAGGCAGCCGGGATGTCTGGCTCTTCCATGAAGCCGAAGTGCAGGATCACCCGAAAGAATCCGTCGCCATAGGCCTCGACCTCGAAACGGCGATCCGGCGAAACCCGTGGGCTGTCTTCGTTGACCACGGTGAGCAGCACCACCTGCTCGTGCAGCACCTGGTTGTGCAACAGGTTGTGCAGCAGCGCGTGAGGCACCGCGTCGGTACGCGCGGTAAGGAACACCGCGGTCCCCTGGACCCGGTGCGGCGGCTGCACGCGCATGCTGGAAATGAACACCGAGAGCGGCAGCGAGCCCTCGTCGAGACGCTCCACCAGCAGTTGGCGGCCACGCTTCCAGGTGGACATCAGGATGAAGATGACGATACCCGCGATGACCGGGAAGGCGCCGCCCTGGATCACCTTGGGCAGGTTGGCGGCGAAGAACAGGCTGTCCACCGCGAGCATCACGCAGAAGAACGGGACGCCCAGCCACAGCGGCCATTTCCACAGGCGCCAGATCACCACGCCCATCAGCAGGGTGGTGATCAGCATGGTTCCGGTCACCGCCACGCCGTAGGCAGCCGCCAGCGACGCCGAGGACTCGAAGCCGAGCACCAGCAGGACCACGCCGACCATCAGCGCCCAATTCACCCCGCCGATGTAGATCTGCCCCTGCTCGTGGCTGGAAGTGTGCTGGATGGTCATCCGCGGCACGTAGCCGAGCTGGATCGCCTGGCGGGTCAGGGAGAAGGCGCCGGAGATCACCGCCTGGGAGGCGATCACCGTGGCCAGGGTGGACAGCGCCACCATCGGCAGCAGCGCCCAGCCCGGCGCCAGCAGGTAGAAGGGGTTGCGCGCCGCCTCGGCGTTGGAAAGGATGGTCGCGCCCTGGCCGAAGTAGTTCAGCACCAGCGCCGGCAGCACCAGCAGGAACCAGGCACGGGCGATCGGCTTGCGACCGAAGTGGCCCATGTCGGCGTACAGCGCCTCGGCGCCGGTCAGCGCCAGTACGGTGGCGCCGAGGATGGCGACACCGATGCCGGGATGCGAGCTGAAGAAACGCACGGCCCATACAGGGTTCATCGCCTGCAGCACTTCCGGCTGCTGGATCACCCCGTAGACGCCCAGCGCCGCCAGGGCGCCGAACCAGAGCACCATGACCGGGCCGAACAGGATGCCGATCCGCGCGGTGCCGTGCTTCTGGATCAGGAACAGGCCGATCAGCACGATAAGCGCCAGCGGTACCGTCCAGTGCTCCAGGCCGTCGAAGGCGATCTCCAGCCCTTCTACCGCCGACAGTACCGAGATCGCCGGGGTGATCATGCTGTCGCCGTAGAACAGCGCCGCGCCGATCAGGCCGGCAACCACCACGAAAGTCTGCAGCCTGCCGAACGGCGCCGCCGCCCGGCGCGCCAGGGCCGACAGCGCCATCACCCCGCCCTCGCCCTGGTTGTCGGCACGCAGGACGAAGATCACGTACTTGATGGAAACGACCCAGACCAGCGACCAGAAGATCAGCGACAGCACGCCAAGGACGCCATCGTGGTTGGCCTGCACCCCGTAGCCGCCGATGAAGACCTCTTTCAGGGTATACAAGGGACTGGTGCCGATATCCCCATAGCAGACTCCAACCGCCCCGACCATCAGGCCGATGGCAGAGCTGGAATGCCCCTCCGACGTCTCCTCGGCACGCGTCGCTGCATCACTCATGAAACGCTTTCCCCCGGAAAAATTCGGCAAATGCTGCGCCCATGCCGTCCGCGATGCAAGCGCCGAGGCCACGGACTGCTATGACTATAGAAGGCCGGGGAGCCGATTGCCGAGCGCCCGCGGTGAGTTTTTCCAGGGCCGGAAAAGAGCTGCACGGGAGACTGGAAAAGCCGCGGCGCTGCCGCTAGAATTGCGCACTTTTTGATCAGAGGCGCCAGCAAGCGCGCCCGCCTACCGAGGTTAGCCATGTCCACCCCCACTCCCAAAGTCGGCTTCGTCAGTCTTGGATGCCCCAAGGCGCTGGTCGACTCCGAGCGCATCCTCACCCAGCTGCGCATGGAAGGCTATGAGGTCGTTCCGACCTACGAAGACGCCGACGTCGTGGTGGTCAACACCTGCGGTTTCATCGACAGCGCCAAGGCCGAGTCCCTGGAAGTGATCGGCGAAGCCATCGCCGAGAACGGCAAGGTCATCGTCACCGGCTGCATGGGCGTGGAAGAGCACGCGATCCGCGACGTGCATCCAAGCGTGCTGGCGGTCACCGGCCCGCAACAGTACGAGCAGGTGGTTACCGCGGTGCACGAAGTGGTGCCGCCGAAGACCGAACACAACCCGCTGGTCGACCTGGTCCCGCCGCAAGGCGTCAAGCTGACCCCGCGCCACTACGCCTACCTGAAGATTTCCGAAGGCTGCAACCACAGTTGCAGCTTCTGCATCATCCCGTCCATGCGCGGCAAGCTGGTCAGCCGGCCGGTCGGCGACGTGCTGAGCGAGGCCGAGCGCCTGGTCAAGGCCGGGGTCAAGGAACTCCTGGTGATTTCCCAGGACACCAGCGCCTACGGCGTGGACCTGAAGTACAAGACCGACTTCTGGAACGGCCAGCCGGTCAAGACCCGCATGAAGGAACTCTGCGAGGCGCTGAGCAGCATGGGCGTGTGGGTTCGCCTGCACTACGTCTACCCGTACCCCAACGTCGACGACGTGATCCCGCTGATGGCCGCCGGCAAGCTCCTGCCGTACCTCGACATCCCCTTCCAGCACGCCAGCCCGAAGGTGCTCAAGGCCATGAAGCGCCCGGCCTTCGAGGACAAGACCCTGGCCCGGATCAAGCAGTGGCGCGAGATCTGCCCGGAACTGACCATCCGCTCGACCTTCATCGTCGGCTTCCCGGGCGAAACCGAAGAAGACTTCCAGTACCTGCTCGACTGGCTGACGGAAGCCCAGCTCGACCGCGTCGGCTGCTTCCAGTACTCCCCCGTCGAAGGCGCTCCGGCCAACGAGCTGGGCCTGGAGCCGGTGCCGGACGAGGTCAAGCAGGACCGCTGGGAACGCTTCATGGCCCACCAGCAGGCGATTTCCGCCGCTCGCCTGCAGCTCAAGGTGGGCAAGGAAATCGAAGTGCTGATCGACGAAGTCGACGAACAGGGCGCGGTCGGCCGCTCCTGGGCCGACGCTCCGGAAATCGACGGCAACGTGTTCGTCGACAGCGACGAGCTGAAGCCGGGCGACAAGGTCCGCGTGCGCATCACCGATGCCGACGAGTACGACCTCTGGGCCGAGCTGGTCTGAGCCTCCCTGAAGAGCCCCGCCCCGCGGGGCTTTTCATCGCCAACCGTTCCGGAGAGCACGATGCTCAACAACGACGTACTACGCAGCCTGCGCTACCTGCTGGATCTTCCCGATGCACATCTGGCCGAACTGGCCGCCCCGTTCGGCGAGCAAGTCGAAGCGGACCTGCTCGAGGCTTACCTGAAGAAGGAAGACGAAGACGGCTTCCAGGCCTGCCCCGACCGCTACCTGGCGCGCTGCCTGGACGGACTGATCATCCAGCGCCGCGGTCGCGACGAGTCGCGTCCGCTACCGCCGCTGGAGCTGCCGTTGAGCAACAACATGATCCTGAAGAAGCTGCGGGTCGCCTTCGAACTCAAGGAGGAAGACCTCCATGCCATCCTCGACAGCGTCGACTTCCCGGTCTCCAAACCCGAGCTGAGCGCCCTGTTTCGCAAGCCCGGCCACAGCAACTACCGGACCTGCGGCGACCAGTTGCTGCGCAACTTCCTCAAGGGCCTGACCCTGCGCGTCCGTGGCTGAACGCGCGGAGCCGCTGCTGGCGGTTCTGCTCCAGGCGCCGCCCTGCGTCGACCCCTGGTTCCTGGAGTGCCGCCAGGATCGCGCCGGCCTGACCATCCTCGTCCGCGACCTCGCCAACCAGCGCACCTGGCGCGTCGAGTTCGTCGAAGTCGAAGGCCTGCGCCAGCTCGACGCTGCCGACCTGCTGGAATTCTGGCCAGCCTGTGCGGCATCCGAGGGTTGGCTGTACCGGGTCGAGCAAGGCGGCTGGCTGGACCAGGAATGCCGTCGCGAGGGCTTCGTCGCCCGCGAGACCAAGGCCGTCGACGAGTATTTCGTCAATGGCGGCGATCGCTGCCTGAGCGTGCTGTCCTGGTCGCCACCGAAGGTTTCCCCGCTGATCTGACCGCCATGAAAAAAGCCGCCCGTGGGCGGCTTCTCGCGTGGCGCTCCGGCTACATCAGGAAGATCGTCGCCAGGCCGAGGAAGATGAAGAAACCGCCGCTGTCGGTCATCGCAGTGATCATCACGCTGGAGCCCATCGCCGGATCGCGTCCGAAACGATGCAGGGTCATCGGGATCAGCACTCCCATCATCGCCGCCAGCAGCAGGTTCAGGGTCATCGCGGCGGTCATCACCACGCCCAGTTCCCAGTTGCCGTAAAGATAGAAGGCCACCACGCCGATCACTCCGCCCCACGCCAGGCCGTTGACCAGCGCGACGCCAAGCTCCTTGCGCAGCAGGCGGTTGCGACTGTTGCTGGTCGGCTGTACCTGGTCGAGCGCGATGGCGCGGACGATCATGGTGATGGTCTGGTTGCCGGAATTGCCACCGATGCCGGCAACGATCGGCATCAGCGCGGCCAGCGCCACCAGTTTCTCGATGGAGCCTTCGAACAGACCGATCACCCGCGAGGCGACGAAGGCGGTGATCAGGTTGGTGGCCAGCCAGGCCCAGCGGTTGCGCACCGACTTCCAGACCGAGGCGAAGATGTCTTCTTCTTCACGCAGACCGGCCATGTTGAGGACTTCGCTTTCGCTTTCCTCACGGATCAGGTCGACCATCTCGTCGATGGTCAGACGACCGATCAGCTTGCCGCCCTTGTCCACCACCGGCGCGGAAATCAGGTCGTAACGCTCGAATGCCTGGGCGGCGTCGTAGCCGTCCTCGTCCGGGTGGAAGGTCACCGGGTCGGTGGCCATGACTTCCAGCACTTGCTTGTCCGGATCGTTGACCAGCAGGCGCTTGATCGGCAGCACGCCCTTGAGCACGCCGTCGTAGTCGACCACGAACAGTTTGTCGGTATGCCCGGGCAGTTCCTTCAGGCGGCGCAGGTAGCGCAGCACCACTTCCAGGCTGACGTCCTCGCGGATGGTGACCATCTCGAAGTCCATCAGCGCGCCGACCTGGTCCTCCTCGTAGGACAGCGCCGAACGCACTCGCTCGCGCTGCTGCGCGTCGAGGCTTTCCATCAGTTCATGGACCACGTCGCGCGGCAGTTCCGGTGCCAGGTCGGCGAGTTCGTCGGCGTCCAGGTCCTTGGTCGCGGCGATGATCTCGTGGTCGTCCATGTCCGCGATCAGGGTTTCCCGGACCGCGTCGGAGACTTCGAGGAGGATGTCGCCGTCGTCCTCGGACTTGACCAGTTGCCAGACCGTCAGGCGGTCGTCCAGCGGCAGCGATTCGAGGATGTGGGCGATGTCGGCGGGGTGCAGTTCCTCCAGCTTGCGCTGGAGTTCTACGAGATTCTGCCGGTGGACGAGGTTTTCCACCCGGTCATGGTGCTGGCCTTCCTGACGATGGGTCAGGTCTTCCACCACCTTGTGGCGATGCAGCAGCTCGACCACCTGCGCTAGGCGGTCCTGCAGGCTTTCCTGCGGCTTCTTGGCTTCTACTTCGGTCATAGCGCGCTCCACCCCCAGTAGCGGAGCACGCCAAAGGGGTCAATCAGAAACGTGATTGGTCAAACGGGAAACTGTTCGAGTTTCTACTGGGTAAGTCCATGGGGGTGTTCCAAGGGCCCTCTCGGGGCAGATACGGATAATGATAACACTCCGCTTGCGTTTTGCGCGTTACAAAATGGCGGCAAGAACAAGCGCTTGCGGCACAAAGTTCATCGTCACTCGACGCCTGACTGCGACGCCGGAAATTTCACTCAGGACACTCGGCCCCGCGGAAAAAGGCAACGCGTTAGCCTGCACTCACCCTTATCCGACCCGGAGTGCCGCCCATGCGTTCCCTGTCCCTCCTTCTCCTCCTCTCGCTGGCGTCCACCTGCGAGGCCGCTGCGGTATTCCGCTGCGAAGACGCCAGCGGCCATGTCAGCTTCACCCAACTCGGTTGCCCCGCCGGGCAGGCCGGCGAGACCGTCGTGGCGGACAACCCGCCGCCGGGAGGCAGGAGCGTCACGCCGATGGCCGAGACGAAGACGAAAAAGGCGTCCATCGGCCGGAAAAGCGTGCCGCTCGCGGTCATCGGAGAAAGAGAAGATCGCTGCGGCAGACGCCTGGACGAGAAGGAACGCCGCAAGGCGATCGTGGAGCAGCGGATAATGGCGGGAATGACCCGCTCCGATGTGGAGCGGGCGCTGGGCAAGCCGGACCGGGTCAGCGGGAACAATGCGGAGGTGCGTTATCAGTACAAGGCCGACAAGCGACGGGGAGCGAGAAGCGTGAGCTTCGATCAGGAGGGATGTGTGAAGGGAAGAGAAGGTACCGGGTGGAGCGAGTCGATCCCGGGAGCTAAGGCCGGGCCGTCCTCATACCGATGAAAGCAGGACCGGCATCGCCCTTAGCGTGCCGGGCAGGGTGTCGCCCTGCCTGCATGGAAAAGACGGACGACAGTCTTAAGCAACCTACCGCCTGCCCGCCGCGCACGCCTCTGGCTGGCGGTTATGGTCAGGCTCAATCCTCTTTCTGCGGTTCGCCGGGCAACAACGCGCGTGATGAACAGACCGCGATACAGGTGGAATCCCGTTTGCACGTCCACCGTTTCGGAAGCGCCTTGCAGTGAAGTCAAGGCAGCGATGCCCTTGCGCACACGGCACTCGTTCAACGCGCGGCTGCCTCCCTCCATCGGCAGCAAGGAGGGCAACGGCTCGCCAGCGGGCGCATGGTCGACAATGCTGCCGACGATGGTGATGAGCTGGTCGCCGCGCGCGCTGACGGCAGCCTGCGCGAGGTTTTCGGAAATCACCGCATCCAGGCGAACGATGCCGACGCGACGACTGATCAACATGACCATGGATCTCTCCTCTATGTATGGATGGCATCGCTACGATGCATCGCAACGACCTCTAGGAAGCCGTTCCACCCGTCCCTCCGGAGGCCTGCCCGGGAGCGGTGCGCTCGAGGTCGACGAGCAGCACGTGTTCGTGAGCGAGAACAAGGTCGAAACGAGCCTGCCCCAGCGCCTGGCCATCCTGCACGACGGACAGGTTTTCGATGGGTGTCAGGCGCAGCAGGCTGGCCTTCAGCACGCGCAGGCGCTCGCCGGCATTGCCTGACTGCAGCAGGCAGCGGGCATCCTGCAGGTACTGGTGCGCCTCGGGACCATGCCAGGTCAGGCGAAAGATGCTCTCGCAACTGGCCAGCAGGGACTCCTGCTCGCCACTGGCGGAAAACTCCCGCCGCACCTTGCCAAGCAGGCTCGAGGACTCCAGGCGCAAGGTCATGAAGGGGATGGCCGGCGGGGCCAGCAGTTGATCGGCATCGATGACGCTGCCGGCGGGCAGGCCGAACAACTGCCGCAACGTTTCGCGCAGGGCGGCGTGATCCAGGCGCACGGTTGCACTGGACATGGCGAACTCCTTTTTCAGGATGGATGGATGACGGACAGGCACCGACGCGGCGGATACAACCGCCGGCCAGGCCGGAGCGAAGTACGTTCGTTCAATGCAGGCGCAGGACCCGCGCCAGGTTGCCGCGCGCCTGCAACAGCAGGACCAGCAGCACCAGCAGTACCCCGAGCATCCACGGCGAGAGGTGCTCGGCACGATACAACCCGGCCACTATTCCCAGCGCCTGGCAGCCGGTGCACAACGCCAGCAGGTAGGCGCACAGGGAAACGCCGGGGCGGAAACGCGCGCCGGCGCGGCGATAGGTGATCAGGCGCATGCAGATCGCCGAGCAGACCAGCACGGTCAGGGTGGACAGCGGATCAACCATCGGACTTGCCTCCCCGGCGGCGCAACAGCCCGCGCATCCAGCTGGGCAGTTCGCCGCCACGCATCCACTCGAGCATGCCGATGCCGCCGGTCACGCAGAGGGTCGCGGCGACGAAGGCGGCCATGCCGCTGGTCTGGGTCAACCCGCGGCCGAGCGCCTCGATTCCGGCGTAATAGCCGCCGACCCAGGACACCAGCAGGTAGCCGAGGCGGGTCAGGGCGTTGTAGTCACGGGCGAACACGACAAAGAAGATGGCGCCGCCGAAGCCTCCCAGCAAGGCGTTGCCATCGATACCCGGCAGGTACATGGCCAGGCCGACGCCAGCCATTGCGCTGGCGGCGGAGGCCGCAGAGCTTGGCTCGGACATGGATGACTCCCGGAAATGCAAAGGCCCGCCGAAAAGGCGGGCCCGGAACGGCCGAAGCCCGCATCGGCGGGCTTCGGCCAGAGGAATTTCAATCGTGGAGAATTTATACCTTTATCGTCCCATAGCGTCAATATGGGAAAACCCGTTTTCATACAGAAATTTTTTTAGCGCTCGCCCACGATCCCCACCTCCGCCATCGGCTCCTCCAGCCGCTGCAAGGCCTGGCGCAGCAAAGCGACGACCCGCTCGCGCCATTCCTTGTCCCAGCGATGCAGGGTGCTCTTCGACAGCCCGCTGAGTCGCTCGATCTCGCGGATGCTCGACGGCGGACGACGGAACATGCGCATCAGCAAGGCCAGGGTTGCCCGCTGCTCGATCGGGTCGGCCCCGGGCTTCAGCCAGTCGCGCAAAGCCGCCAGGCCAAGGACGAAATCCCGCCCGCGGGCGAACTCGGCCCGCACCACCGCCAGCTCCAGTGGGTGCGCAGCCAGCTGGCGCTGGGCGAAACGCACGGTCATCACCGCCTGGGCCTGCCATTCGTGCGGACTCAAACCGCTGGGCAGGTGTTCGATGAAGCTGCGATCGAAGCGCTCGCGCAGGCCATCGATCACCATCGCCGTCGACGACTTCGGTCCCGGCTGGTGCTCGAACATCCAGTAGGCCACGGCCAGCGCCTGCTCGGTACTTTGAAACATGGTATTCCCTCCTTGGCCGGCCCACCTGGCTGGCCGCTCGCATTAGCCACCCGCAGTGGCTGTGTTGGGCCGCCGTCCTACCCGACGCGAGTAGGAAAGCGCTGAAATTATGGTAATACCCATATACGGACGCTTGCAATGCCACAGGCACACCCTTAGTCTTTCCACCTATGGAACTCAAAGATCGCATCAAGGCGGCGCGCAAGCACGCCCATCTCAGCCAGGTCCAGCTTGCCCAGGCGGTAGGCATGACCCAGACCTCCATTTCCGATCTGGAGCGCGGCAAGTCCCGCGCCACCAGCTTCGTCGCGCAGATCGCCGGCGCCTGCGGCGTCAACCCCCTGTGGCTGGCGGAAGGTCGTGGCGAGATGCTCGCCGAGCGCGGCCAGGCGAATGCAGGCCCCAATGCCAGTTGGCTTGGCGCAGTAGAGTCATGGGACGACGAAACGCCCCTGGATGCCGACGAGATCGAACTGCCCTTCTACAAGGAGATCGAGCTGTCCGGCGGCAAGGGCAGCACGGTGATCCTGCAGACCGGCGGGCGCAAGCTGCGCTTCGGCAAGTACACCCTGCGCAAGAAGAACATCGATCCGGCCAGTGCAGCCTGCGTCACGGTCAGCGGCAACAGCATGGAGCCGGTGCTGCCGGACGGCAGCACGGTAGGCGTGGACACTAGCGCGCGGACGATCAAGGACGGCGACATGTACGCCTTCGACCACGACGGCCAACTGCGCGTGAAACTGCTTTACCGCCTTCCAGGCGGCGGCCTGCGCATTCGCAGCTTCAACAGTGACGAGCATCCGGACGAGCGCTACGAGCCCCAGGAAGCCGCCGAGCACATCAACGTGATCGGCCGGGTGTTCTGGTACTCGGTGCTGGTCTGACCCCTTCCCGCCCCGCCTGACGACGGGGCCGCGTTCCGGCGGAAGAAAAATCCCGGGCAAAGAAAAAGGGCCTGCATTGCTGCAGGCCCTTTCGGTATGGCGCACTCAGGAGGATTCGAACCTCCGACCGCTCGGTTCGTAGCCGAGTACTCTATCCAGCTGAGCTATGAGTGCGTGTCGGTGCTTTTTCCGGCCACCTGCCGGTAACGCTTGTTTTACCGTGAAAGACCGCAACTGTCGATCCTTCGCTCGCCGAGCCCCTGACGAGAGGAACCCTTCGAAATATGGCGCACTCAGGAGGATTCGAACCTCCGACCGCTCGGTTCGTAGCCGAGTACTCTATCCAGCTGAGCTATGAGTGCGTCGTGGGGGCGCATTATAGATTGTGGATTTTATCCGTCAAGCGATTTTTTCAATCAAATCAGTAACTTAGTTACCAAGATGGCTTTCGCCGCCTGAATCAACCTCTAACACTTGAATGGCGGAGAGGGGGGGATTCGAACCCCCGACACCCTTTTGAGGTGTACTCCCTTAGCAGGGGAGCGCCTTCGGCCACTCGGCCACCTCTCCGCAACACGGGGCGCATGATACCCATCTTTACCCCGTTTGCAAAGGGAAAATTAGATAAAAATTAATGGTTTGGCTCTTGATCTTTCTCTTTCTGGATGCGCTGGTAAATTTCCTCCCGGTGCACGGCGACTTCCTTCGGCGCGTTGACGCCGATGCGCACCTGGTTCCCTTTGACACCCAGTACCGTCACGGTGACGTCGTCACCTACCATCAGGGTCTCTCCGACCCGACGAGTCAGAATCAGCATTCCTTTCTCCTCACGCGAATATTTCAGGACAACAGTCTGCAAAAAAGAAATGGCGGCGGATCCGCAGAAATCAAGAGCGCGATCCTTCACCCAGTATTGACCAGTCCCGCCGGAATGAAAGTTCCTGCCGAACGGTCAAAAACGACAAAAGGCGCGGGGTTGCCGCGCCTTTCGCCTGCCAGCGTCACTCACCCTGTCGCGCCGGCGCGTCGAGCTCGAACGCCGTGTGCAGGGCACGTACCGCCAGTTCCAGGTACTTCTCTTCGATCACCACGGAAACCTTGATTTCCGAGGTGGAGATCATCTGGATGTTGATGCTTTCCTTGGCCAGCGCCTCGAACATGCGGCTGGCCACGCCGGCGTGCGAACGCATGCCGACGCCGACGATGGAAACCTTGGCGATGTTGGTGTCGCCGATGGCTTCGCGCGCGCCGATGTTGGCGGCGGTCTGCTTGAGGATTTCCAGGGCGTTCAGGTAATCGTTGCGATGCACCGTGAAGGTGAAGTCGGTGGTGTTATCGTGCGCCACGTTCTGCACGATCATGTCGACTTCCACATTGGCGGCACTGATCGGCCCGAGGATCTTGAAGGCCACGCCGGGGGTATCGGGTACGCCACGGATGGTCAGCTTGGCTTCGTCGCGGTTGAAGGCGATGCCGGAGATGATCGGCTGTTCCATGGATTCCTCTTCATCATCGATAGTAATGAGGGTGCCCGGACCCTCCTGGAAGCTGTGCAGCACGCGCAGCGGAACGTTGTACTTGCCGGCGAACTCGACCGCCCGGATCTGCAGCACCTTGGAACCGAGGCTGGCCATTTCCAGCATTTCCTCGAAGGTGATCTTGTCCAGCCGACGGGCCTGCGGCACTACGCGCGGATCGGTGGTGTAGACGCCGTCGACGTCGGTGTAGATCTGGCATTCGTCGGCCTTCAACGCCGCCGCCAGGGCCACCCCGGTGGTATCGGAACCGCCGCGGCCCAGCGTGGTGATGTTGCCGTTGCCGTCGACGCCCTGGAAACCGGCGACCACCACTACCCTGCCGGCCTTGAGGTCGGCGCGGATGTGGGTGTCGTCGATGTGCAGGATGCGCGCCTTGGTGTGCGCACTGTCGGTGAGGATACGCACCTGGTTGCCGGTATAGGAGACCGCCGGCACGCCGCGCTTGATCAGGGCCATGCTGAGCAGGGCGATGGTCACCTGCTCTCCGGTCGAGACCATGACGTCCAGTTCGCGCGGAACCGGCTGCTCCATGATCTGGTTGGCCAGGCCGATCAGACGGTTGGTCTCGCCGCTCATGGCGGATACCACCACGACGACGTCATCGCCCGCTTCGCGGAATTTCTTCACCTTCTCGGCCACCTGCTCGATACGCTCGACGGTGCCGACGGAGGTCCCTCCAAACTTCTGTACGATCAAAGCCATTTCAAACCGCCTGATTCCGTGAAGGGCGCCCTTTTGAACCTGCCACATTCTTTCGCTACCCGGACTGGCGGGGCGCACCGCCGGCCGGGCATCAAGGGGCGCTGGCCGCCCGGCCCCGCATCGCTCTGGCGCGGGGCCGGCATGGCATCAGAGCCCTTGCTCGACGAAGCGCTGGGCCAGGGCCAGGGCCTCGTCCAATTTCGCTGCATCGGTGCCGCCGCCCTGGGCCATATCCGGGCGTCCGCCACCTTTGCCACCAACTGCCGCCGCGGCTTGCTTCATAAGCTCGCCGGCCTTCAGTTGGCCGGTCAGGTCCTGGGTCACGCCTGCGACCAGTACGACCTTCCCGTCCAGCTCGCCGCCGAGCAGGATCACTGCGCGGCCGAGCTTGTTCTTCAACTGGTCGACCAGCGCCAGCAGCGCCTTGCCGTCCAGACCATCGAGGCGCGCGGCGAGTACCTTCGCGCCCTTGATTTCCACCGCCGCCGCCGAAAGATCGTCGCCGGCCGCGCTGGCAGCCTTGGCCTTGAGCTGTTCCAGCTCCTTCTCCAGCGAACGGTTGCGCTCCAGCAGGGCGCCGAGCTTGTCCAGCAGGTTGTCGCGACTGCCCTTGACCAGGCTGGCGGCTTCCTTGAGCTGCTCCTCGGCACCGTTCAGGTAGGCCAGCGCCGCCGCGCCGGTGACCGCCTCGATACGGCGTACGCCGGCAGCCACGCCACCCTCGCTGGTGATCTTGAACAGGCCGATGTCGCCGGTGCGGGATACGTGGGTGCCACCGCACAGCTCGACGGAGAAATCGCCGCCCATGCTCAGTACGCGCACCTGGTCGCCGTACTTCTCGCCGAACAGCGCCATGGCGCCCTTGGCCTTGGCGGTGTCGATATCGGTTTCCTCGGTCTCGACCTCGGTGTTGCGACGGATTTCGGCGTTTACGATATCCTCCAGGGCCTTCAGTTGTTCCGCCTTGATCGCCTCGAAGTGGCTGAAGTCGAAACGCAGGCGCTGGCTGTCCACCAGCGAGCCCTTCTGTTGTACGTGGTCGCCCAGTACCTGGCGCAGCGCGGCATGCAGCAGGTGGGTCGCGGAGTGGTTGAGCGCGGTGGCCTGGCGTACCGAGGCGTCGACCTCGGCCTTGACCGCGCCGCCGACGCTCAGGTTGCCCCGGGCGACCACGCCATGGTGCAGGTGCGCGCCGCCAGCCTTGGTGGTATCGCGCACGTCGAAGCGCACGCCAGCCGCCTCGAGGTAGCCACTGTCGCCGACCTGGCCGCCGGACTCGGCGTAGAACGGCGTCTGGTCGAGGACCACGACGCCCTCCTCGCCCTCCTCCAGGCGCTCGACGGCCTGGCCGTCCCTGAACAGCGCGACGATCTGCCCGGCGCCGGAGACGCCCTGATAGCCGAGGAAGCGGGTCTCGCCGTCGACCTTGACCAGGCTGTTGTAGTCCATGCCGAAGGCGCTGGAAGCGCGGGCGCGCTCGCGCTGGGCCTCCATCTCGCGCTCGAAGCCGTCCTCGTCGATGGTCAGCTCGCGCTCGCGGGCGATGTCATTGGTCAGGTCGACCGGGAAGCCATAGGTGTCGTACAGCTTGAACACCACGTTGCCGGGAATCACGCTGCCCTGCAGTTCGGCGAGGTCCTGTTCGAGGATCTTCAGGCCTTGCTCCAGGGTCTTGGCGAACTGTTCTTCCTCGGTCTTCAGCACGCGCTCGATGTGTGCCTGCTGTTGCTTCAGCTCGGGGAAGGCATCGCCCATCTCGGCGACCAGCGCTGCGACGATCTTGTGGAAGAAGGTGCCCCTGGCGCCCAGCTTGTTGCCGTGGCGGCAGGCGCGGCGGATGATCCGCCGCAAGACGTAGCCGCGACCTTCGTTGGACGGCAGCACGCCGTCGGCGATCAGGAAGCTGCAGGAACGGATGTGGTCGGCTACCACCTTCAGCGACGGCGCGTCGTCGTTGGCGCAGCCGATGGCCTCGGCGGAGGCTTTCAGCAGGTTCTGGAACAGGTCGATCTCATAGTTCGAGTGCACGTGCTGGAGTACCGCGCTGACGCGCTCCAGGCCCATGCCGGTGTCCACGCTCGGCGCCGGCAGCGGGTGCATGACGCCGTCCGCGGTGCGGTTGAACTGCATGAACACGTTGTTCCAGATCTCGATGTAGCGGTCGCCGTCCTCTTCCGGCGAACCGGGCGGGCCGCCCCAGATCTCCGGCCCATGGTCGAAGAAGATCTCGGTGCAGGGACCGCAGGGTCCGGTATCGCCCATCGCCCAGAAGTTGTCGGACGCATAGGGCGCGCCCTTGTTGTCGCCGATCCGCACCATACGCTCGGCGGGCACGCCAACTTCCTTGGTCCAGATGTCGTAGGCCTCGTCGTCGGTGGCGTAGACGGTGACCCAGAGCTTTTCCTTGGGCAGGTTCAGCCATTTCTCGCCGGTGAGGAACTCCCAGGCGTAATGGATGGCGTCGCGCTTGAAATAGTCGCCGAAGCTGAAGTTACCCAGCATTTCGAAGAAGGTGTGGTGCCGCGCGGTGTAGCCGACGTTTTCCAGGTCGTTGTGCTTGCCGCCGGCGCGCACGCATTTCTGGCTGGTGGTCGCACGGGTGTAGGCGCGCTTTTCCAGGCCGAGGAAGCAGTCCTTGAACTGGTTCATGCCCGCGTTGGTGAACAGCAGGGTCGGATCGTTCGCCGGGATCAGCGAACTGGAAGCGACACGGGTGTGTCCCTTCTCTTCGAAGAAGCGGAGGAAGGCTTCACGGATTTCAGCGCTTTTCATAGGTTCTTCCACGGAAAATTGGCGGCCACGAATCGCCGGCAAAGGGCCGCATTATATCGGCCCTTGGGCAAGGTTGTAGTGTATTTGCGCGATAGTTATTGCCTATTGCCGACCTTTTCGCTTATGAGCGACGAAAGGCCGCGAAGGCATCCAGTACTTGTCCTATGGACTCGGCGGAAACGTCCAGGTGGGTGACCAGGCGCAAACGCGCCGCCGCGCTGATCCGCACCCCGCGCTCGGCGAGGAAGTCGCGCAGCGCGACCGCCCGCTCGCCGACATCGACGTAGACCATGTTGGTCTGCACCGGCTCCACCGCATAGCCCAGTTCGCGCAGCCCGTCGCCCAGGCGCGCGGCGTTGGCGTGGTCGTCGGCCAGGCGTGCCACCTGGTGGTCGAGGGCGTACAGTCCGGCAGCCGCCAACAGGCCGGCCTGGCGCATCCCGCCGCCGACCATCTTGCGCCAGCGGCGGGCCTTGCCGATCAGTTCGACGCTGCCGCAAAGCACCGAGCCCACCGGCGCACCGAGGCCCTTGGACAGGCACACCGACACCGAGTCGAAGTGTCGGGTGATCTCGCTGGCGTCTACGCCCAGCTTCACCGCCGCGTTGTACAGGCGCGCGCCATCCAGGTGCAGGGCCAGGCCACGCGCGCGAGTGAAGGCGCGCGCCGCGGCCAGGTAGTCGAGCGGCAGCACCTTGCCCTGCATGGTGTTTTCCAGGGCCAGCAGGCGGGTCCTGGCGAAGTGGAAATCGTCGGCCTTGATCGCCGCCGCGACCTTGTCCAGGTGGAGCGATCCGTCGGCCTCGCCGTCGATCGGCTGCGGCTGGATCGAGCCCAGCACCGCGGCACCGCCGCCCTCGTATTTGTAGGTATGCGCCTGCTGGCCGACGATGTATTCGTCGCCGCGCTCGCAGTGGGCCATCAATCCGAGCAGGTTGCTCATGGTCCCGGTCGGTACGAAGAGCGCCGCGGCGAAGCCCAGGCGCGCCGCCAGTTCGGCCTCCAGGCGGTTGACCGTGGGGTCCTCGCCATAGACGTCGTCGCCCAGTTCGGCCGCGGCCATGGCTTCGCGCATGCCGGCGGTGGGCTGGGTGACGGTGTCGCTGCGCAGGTCGATGACAGGCACGGAGGGCTCCTCGGTTCGGCGGAAAAGCCCGATCCTACGGCGCTCTACCGACAGCCACAAGGGAAGTCGGGAAATCTTCCCGGCCGCAACGGAAACGGAGCGCCGAAGCGCTCCGTCATGATCGAGAGGGAAGGCCGATACGCCTCAGAGCTTGGCCGGCACCACCAGGATTCCGGCACGCAGGCCGTTCTTCACCCGTGGATTGGGGAAGATGATGCGCGCGCCGACCTCGTCCACCACCCAGCGCGTGCCGCCGATATCCTCGGCCAGCAGGTAGCCCGGCGAGAGTTCGGTGAAGTTGGCCACGTCGTCGTCGAGGTGCAGGCGGAAGTGGTCGCTGTGCTTGATCACCTCGCGCGACACGCTGAACAGCTTGAGGCCGTCGAGCCGGGAGCCGTCCGGCTGTTCCTCGCTGCCGTCGATCAGCAGCTCCAGGCTCCGCTCCAGGCGCTCCAGGTTGACCTCCTGGTTCTCTCCGAACGGACGTGCCTTGCCCAGTTCCAGGGTAAAGGCCTCGGCGCCGAGCTGGCCGTAGGTGTAGGCGCTGAAGGTGATGCCCGGCTTGTTCTGCAACAGCACCGCCTCGATGCCGGCGTCGCGCAGGCGGGCCAGTTCGCTGCGGGAATGCTGGCGGCCCTCGGCCCAGGGGTAGAGGGCGAACTGCTCGATCTTCGAGCCGCGGATCGCGGTATGCAGGTCGTAGTGCAGGTGGACTCGCTCGGTCTTGCTGAAGAACACCTGGGCCAGGCGCTCCAGCTCGGCGGCACGGAAGGCCTCGTTGCCACTGCCCTCCTCGTGGCGACCGTTGAACAGGCGGTTCATGTCCTGTTCGACGTAGCGCTCGCCGCGGCGGATGGCTTCGGGGTTGCCGAACAGGAAGAGGACCCTGGCGGCAGGCTTGAGGGTGCCAGCGGCGACCTTGCGGATCAGCCGTTCGAGCAGTTCGATGGGCGCGGTCTCGTTGCCGTGGATACCGGCCGAGAGCAACAGGTCGACGCCGTTATCGCGGGCGCCGATCGGCGTGACTTCCAGCGCGCCCTCGGCCAGCCAGTGCAGGCGGGTGCCGTCGGCGGTGAGCTGGATCTTCTCGGTCGGCTCGCGGCCGGCCAGGGTCAAGTCGAGCAGTTTGCCGAGGGCGAGCATGGGATGTCCTCAGTCAGTGGGTGTGGTCGCAGCCGCAGTCGGGGCCGTGCTCGTGGTCGTCGCCCTCTTCGATCGGCTCCATCTCCAGTTGCAGGCTGACCAGGTTGGTCGCCATCGGCCGCAGCAGCAGGTTGGTGTATTCGGTATCGCCGTCTTCGACGTCGACGCCGATCAGCAACTGGCCGTTGCCGGCTTGCTGGACCCACACTTCCTTGCCCTGCCAGACCACGGCGAAACGGGTGCAGGAAGTTTCCAGCTGGGTGCCGTCGGTATCTTCGAGGATCAGTTGCAGGCTATCGGACATGGTGGCGAGGCTCTCAATCGAGTTGGAAGGAATAAACCGAGCCCAGTTTAAGGATCTGCGTCAGTTCATCCAATGCCGTCCGGCACTCCAGCAGCAGTTGGGGGTCGGCCAGGTCGGTCTCGCTCAGGCGGTCGCGGTAGTGCCGGTCGACCCAGGCTACCAGCGTGTCGTACAGGCCGGCGCTCATGATCACCCCCGGATTCACCGCCGCCAGCTCCCGTTCCTGCAGCGCCACGCGCAAGCGCAGGCAAGCCGGACCGCCGCCGTTCTGCATGCTCTGCTTGAGGTCGAAGACCTTCACTTCGCGGATCGGACCGTCGTCGCCGGTGAGCTGGTCCAGGTAGTTCCAGACCCGCGGGTTGTTCCGACACTCCTCCGGTACCACCAGCAGCATCGAACCGTCGGCCTTCGACAGCAGTTGGCTGTTGAACAGGTAGGACTTCACCGCGTCCTCCACCGCGACCTGGTCGCGCGGCACGCAGATGGCGCGGAAGCGGCCGCCGCGGCGGCCCAGCTTGTCGTGCAGTTCGGCAAGGACCTTCTCGGTATCGAGGAAGGCGTCCTCGTGATGGAACAGCACCTCGCCATTGCCCACCGAGATCACATCGTTGTGGAACACGCCCTGGTCGATCACCGCCGGGTTCTGTTGAGCGTAGACCACTCCGGCCTCGCTCAGCCCGTGCAGACGCGCGACGGCCTGGCAGGCTTCCAGGGTCTGGCGCGCCGGATAGCGTTGCGGCGCCGGGAAGCGACTGTCGAAGGCGCTGCGACCGAAGACGAAGAACTCCACGCCGGCATCGCCATAGTCCTTGCAGAAGCGCGTGTGGTTGGCCGCGCCTTCGTCGCCGAACTGGCTCACTGCCGGCAACGCCGCGTGATGGGCGAAATGCCGCTCGTCGTTGAACATCGCCGCCAGCACGCGGCTGGTGGTGGGATGCTCGATGGATCGGTGGAACTTGCAGTTCAGGTTGGCCGCGGTGAAATGCACGCGGCCATCGGCGGTGTCGGCACTCGGGCTGACCGTGGCGGCATTGGCGGTCCACATGCTCGAAGCCGAGCTGCAGGCGGCGAGGAGAGGCATCGCTTCCTTCGCCGCGCGGCGGATCACCTCCTCGTCGCTGCCGGAGAAGCCCAGGCTACGCAGCGCAGCGGTATCCGGGCGGGCTTGCGGAGCGAGTACCCCCTGCTTGAAACCCATCTCCATCAGCGCCTTCATCTTCGCCAGGCCCTGCTTCGCCGCTTCCTTCGGGTTGGACACCGCCTGGCTGTTGCTTTGCGAAGCGACATTGCCGTAGGACAGGCCGCCGTAGTTGTGGGTCGGGCCGACCAGGCCGTCGAAATTCACTTCATGGGCATTCATAGGCTGATCCCGGGAGTCAGGGTGGCAGGAAGGGACACGCTGGGGCTTTCCAGCGAGGCGACCGGATAGGCGCAGTAATCGGCGGCGTAGTAGGCGCTCGGCCGGTGGTTGCCGGACGCGCCGATACCGCCGAACGGCGCGCTGCTGGCGGCGCCGGTGAGCTGCTTGTTCCAGTTGACGATGCCGGCGCGGCTTTCCACGAGGAACTGCTCGAAACGCTCGCGGGAATCCGACAGCAACCCGGCGGCCAGGCCGTACTGGGTGGCGTTGGCTTCACGGATCGCCGCAGCGAAATCGGAGTAGCGGATCACTTGCAACAGCGGCCCGAAGAACTCTTCGTCCGGTCGCTCGGCCACCGCGCTGACGTCGAGGATGCCCGGGGTCAGCAGGGCGGCGCCGTCGATCGGCTGGGTCATCGCCAGCAGCGGCTGTGCGCCCTTGCCGATCAAATGCTCCTGGGCCTTGAGCAGGTGCTCGGCGGCGCTCAGCGAAATCACCGCGCCCATGAACGGCGCCGGCTGTTCGTCGAAGCGACCGACCCGCAGGGTAGCGCTGACCGCCACCAGGCGCGCCAGCAGTGCGTCGCCCCAGGCGCCCTGCGGCACCAGCAGGCGGCGGGCGCAGGTGCAACGCTGGCCTGCGGAGATGAAGGCGGACTGGATGATGGTGTAGACGGCGGCGTCGAGGTCGGCGACCTCCTCCACCACCAGCGGGTTGTTGCCGCCCATCTCCAGCGCCAGGATTTTCTGCGGCTGGCCGCCAAACTGGCTGTGCAGCAGGTTGCCGGTGCGACTGGACCCGGTGAAGAACAGACCGTCGAGCCCACGGTGGGCGGCCAGCGCGACGCCGGTTTCGCGACCGCCCTGGACCAGGTTGAGCACGCCGGCCGGCAGGCCGGCCTGGATCCAGGCCTTGAGCGTCAGCTCGGCGACCTTCGGGGTCAGCTCGCTGGGCTTGAACACCACGCAGTTACCGGCCAGCAGCGCCGGGACGATATGCCCGTTGGGCAGGTGGCCGGGGAAATTGTAGGGACCGAATACCGCCACCACGCCATGCGGCTTGTGCCGTAGCACGGCGGTAGCGTCGGCCAGCGGACCGGATTTCTCGCCAGTGCGCTCGCGGAACGCCTGCACCGAGATCGCCACCTTGTTGACCATGCTGGTCACTTCGGTGGCCGACTCCCACAGCGGCTTGCCGGTTTCCTCGCCGATCACTCGGGCCAGCTCGTCGGCGCGGGACTTGAGGGTCGCAGCGAAGCGCTCGAGCAACTCGATGCGCTGCTCCAGCGGGCGCCGCGCCCAGGCCGGGAAGGCCTCGCGGGCGGCGCGCACGGCAGCGTCGACCTGGGTGGCGTCAGCGCCGCGCCCGGACCAGACCACGCCCTGGCCAACCGGGTCGAGGGACTCCAGGGTCTCGCCCTGGCCCGCCAGCCACTGGCCGGCAATGTAATGGGTACTCATCATCGACTCCTCGGGCGCCCTCGCCGGGACGCCTCCATCAGGCTTTCAACCGCGCTTCTGCGCCGACAGCGGCACCGCGCGTACCGAGGCGCCGGCCGACAGGCGCAGGCGCTTGGCAGTCAGCGGATCGACCACCAGGGTGCCGGCGGCGGCCCGCGCCGGCGCGGCGGTGATGCGACAGTCTTCGCGCTTGCGGTTGTGGATCAGGTAGGGCTCGGCGTCGTCGCCGGGAGTGCCCACCGCCAGCACCAGGCTCTGGCTCTCGGCGATGGCGCGGATCTTGTCGGTCTCGGCCTCGATCGCCGGGCCGGCGTCGAAGATGTCGACGTAGCCCTGGTAGCTGAAGCCCTCGGCCTTGAGCATGGCCAGCGCCGGCTCGGTGTTCGGATGGACGCGGCCGATCACCCCGCGCGCCTCCTCGGAGAGGAAGCAGGTATAGAGCGGGAACTTCGGCATCAGCTCGGCGATGAAGGCCTTGTTGCCGACCCCGGTGAGGTAGTCGGCCTGGGAGAATTCCATCTTGAAGAAGTGCCGGCCGAGGCTTTCCCAGAATGGCGAACGCCCCTCCTCGTCGGACATGCCGCGCATCTCGGCGATCAGCTTGTCGCCGAACAGGTGGCGGAATTCGGCGATGAACAGGAAGCGCGCGCGCGACAGCAGCTTGCCGTTGAGGCCGCTGCGGTGGTCGGCGTGGAGGAACAGCGAGCACAGCTCGGAATTGCCGGTCAGGTCGTTGGCCAGGAACAGCGTGGGGATCTCGCGATGGATGTTGAGTTCCTGCGAGGCGCTCACGGTGAGGCCGACCCGGTAGTTGTACCAGGGTTCGCGAAGCCCCACCGCTCCGGCGATGGCGGAGATGCCGACGACCTTGCCGGCGTCGTCCTCGAGGACGAACAGGTAGTCGGCGTCGCCGCGTTCGGCCTCGCCGCGGAAGGCCTTCTCGGCCCAGCTGACGCGATGCTGCAGGCGCTGCTCGTTGGCCGGCAGGGTGGTCAGGCCGGTGCCGGTGCTGCGCGCCAGCTCGATCAGGGCCGGCAGGTCGGCGCTGGTAACAGGACGTACGATCATGACTGGCTCCTTCAGACCGCTACCAGGCGCACGCTGGCGCCTTCGCCGACGCCCAGGGCCTCGGCGGCTTCAACACTCAGGGCCACCGGCTTGCCGGGCGCCCAGTCCAGGTCCAGCACGACCGCGCGGAAGTCCTGCAACTGGCCGTTGGTGACCAGGTATGGACGCCCGCTCTTCGGCGCCTCGCCGATCTTCACCGGAACCACCCGGCTCTGGGCGATCGAGCGAATCCCCGAGGTACGCGCGTGCAGGGTCGGGCCGCCATCGAAGATGTCGATGTAGTTGTCGGTCTCGAAGCCTTCGCGCATCAGGATATCGAAGGTGATCTGCGCTCGCGGGTGGACCTGGCCCATGGACTCCTGGGCGGCATCCGGCAACAGTGGCACATAGATCGGATAGTGCGGCATCAGTTCGGCGAGGAAGGTGCGGCTCTTCAGCCCGGAGAGCTTTTCCGCCTCGATGTAGTTCAGGTCGAAGAAGTTGCGCCCGACCGCGTTCCAGAACGGCGATTCGCCCTGCTCGTCGCTGTAGCCGACGATCTCCACCACCACCGCGTCGGCGAAGCGCTCCGGATGGCTGGCCATGAACAGCAGGCGACCGCGCGAGTTGAGTTCGGCGTAGACGCTCTGCACCAGGTCGCGCTGTACGTAGAAACTGGTCAGCAGACTGTTGCCGGTAAGGTCGTGGCACAGCGAGAGGACATGGATCTTGTTGTGGATCGACAGCGAGCGCGAGGCGTGCACGAAGGTTTCGTTGCGGAAGCTGTAGAACGGTTCCGAGAACCCGGCCGAGGCGACGATCGCCGAGCAGCCGACCAGCTCGCCGCTGGCGCTGTCCTCGAGGACGAAGAAATAGCTTTCCTCGCCGTTGTAGCTCACCTCCGCGGCGAACGAGGCCTCGGAAGCGAGGATCTTGTCGCGCAGGCGTTCGGCGTCATCCGGCAAGGACGTGACGCCTACCGGGCTGTCCGCCGCCAGACGCTGCACCTGTGGCAGGTCGGCCGCTTGGGCGGGGCGCATCACCAACATGGCGTCACTCCTTTCTCAGACAACGATGATTGCCGCATCCATGCGCGGGACCGCGGCACCTTCCTGTGCCACGGTTTCGAACGTCCAGCAGGGAAGATCCCGCGCCACGCACGGCGGCACGGTTCCCGGCTCCGGCGCGGGCCGCTCCGGGATGTCGCATCGGGTGCCCCGGCCTGCGCCGGGGCCCCGTGGGTTCGCTCAGCCGCGGACCAGCTTGGCCACGGCGCGCTCGAAGCGCTCCAGGCCTTCGTCGATCTCGGCGTCGTCGATCACCAGGCTCGGCGCGAAGCGCACCACGTCCGGGCTGGCCTGGAGCACCATGACCGCCTCTTTCTCGGCGGCGTTGAGCACATCCCTGGCCTTGCCCTTCCACTCGTCGGTCAGCGCCGCACCGATCAGCAGGCCCATGCCGCGGATCTCGTCGAAGATGCCGTACTCCTGGCCGATCTTCTGCAGGCGGGACTTGAAGCGCTCATGCTTGGCCTTCACGCCATCCAGCACTTCCGGGGTATTGATCACGTCCAGCGCCGCCTCGGCCACCGCCGAGGCCAGCGGGTTGCCGCCGTAGGTGGTGCCGTGGGTGCCGACCGAAAGGTGCTTGGCGATCTCGCCGGTGGTCAGCATCGCACCGATAGGGAAGCCGCCGCCCAGGCTCTTGGCACTGGAGAGGATGTCCGGGACCACGCCGTAGTGCATGTAGGCGAACAGCTCGCCGACCCGGCCCATGCCGCTCTGGACCTCGTCGAAGACCAGCAGCGCATTGTGCTCGTCGCACAGCTTGCGCGCCCCTTCCAGGTAGGCCTGCTGCGCCGGCAGCACGCCGCCCTCGCCCTGGATCGGTTCCAGCACCACGGCGCAGGTCTTGTCGGAGATCGCCGCCGTCAGCGCTTCCAGGTCGTTGTAGGGAACGTGGGTGATACCCTCGAACTTGGGCCCGAAGCCATCGGAATACTTCGGCTGGCCGCCGACGTTGACGGTGAACAGGGTGCGCCCGTGGAAGCTGTTGCTGGCGGCGATGATCTCGTACTTCTGCGGGCCGTAGACATCGTTGGCGTAGCGGCGAGCCAGCTTGAAGGCCGCCTCGTTGGCTTCGGCGCCGGAGTTGGCGAGGAACACCCGCTCGGCGAAGGTGGCGTCCACCAGCTTGCGCGCCAGGCGCAAGGCCGGCTCGTTGGTGAAGACGTTGGAAACGTGCCAGATGCGCTGGGCCTGCTCGGTGAGCGCCTTGACCAGCGCCGGATGCGCGTGGCCCAGGGAGGTCACGGCGATGCCGCCGGCGAAATCGATCAGTTCGCGGCCGCTCTGGTCCCAGACGCGCGATCCCTCGCCTCGCACCGGAATGAAGGCGGCGGGGGCGTAGTTGGGGACCATATACCGGTCGAAATCGGCACGTTCTACCTGCGCATGGGGAGCGGACATCGGTGTTTCTCCTGCCTGAAGGCGGCTATCGATGAAAGGATTGTAGGGATTGGGACCGGGCCGGCATTGCCGCCATGCGACAACTTGTTATAGCGCCAACCCGGGAATTTCCGCGGCTTTCGGAAATGCGACAGAAAGCATCGGGAAGGCGCAGTGTAAACGCGCGATGCACTCGGGTGCATACTTCTTCTACGCCGCCCCGCGGGCGGGAACAGCAGGGAAACAAGCCATGCCCATCGAGGGAATCGACTACCGTCTCGTCTTCGCCTCCGACGTCAATCCGCGCGACGGCCTCGGCCTGGAGTGCTGGCGCGGCGAACAGCCGCTGTTCGAGGTCTTTCGCGACGACGCCGGCCGGCGTTTCGTGGTCAACCTGTTCGCCAGCGACGTTCCGCTGGAACTGCTGGAGACGATCATTCCGACGGCCCGTCGCGAACTCGGCGACTTCCCGAGGCGATCCGCCTCCCGGGGCGTCGCAAAGCCCGGCTGAAACCGCCGCGCCGTTGGCGATCAGCCGCGTTCGACGGGAGTGAAGGTCGTCTCGAAGGCGCTGCCGCCGCGCCGCTGGTTGCGGTCCTCGCGCGGAGTGACGCCGAAGAAGTTGCGGTAGGCGCTGGAGAAATGCGGCCCGGAAGAGAAACCGCAGGACAGGCCGATCTGGATGATCGACTTGCTGGTCTGCATCAGCATCTGCCGCGCGCGGTTCAGGCGCAGCTCCAGGTAGTACTGGCTGGGTACGCGGTTCAGGTATTGCTTGAAGATCCGTTCCAACTGGCGCCGCGAAACACACACATGCTGGGCGATCTCGTCGGTGGTCAGTGGCTCCTCGATATTGGCTTCCATCAGCAGTACCGCCTGGGTCAGCTTCGGATGGCTGGAGCCGAGGCGATTCTTCAGCGGGATGCGCTGGCGCTCGTTGCCTTCGCGAATGCGCTCCACCACCAGCTCCTCCGAGACCGCGCCGGCCAGTTCAGCGCCATGGTCGCGGGACAGCAGCGCCAGCAGCAGGTCGAGTACCGCCATGCCGCCGCAGGCGGTCATGCGGTCGCGATCCCACTCGAACAGGTGATTGGTGGCGATGACCTTGGGGAAGCGCTCGGTGAAGTCATCGTGCCAACGCCAGTGCACCGCGGCGCGATAGCCGTCGAGCAGGCCGAGCTGGGCCAGCGGGTAGATGCCGGCGGACAGCGCGCCGATCGCCGCTCCCGAACGCGCCAGTTGCTTGAGCGCCAGGCCCAGCGCTGGCGACACCGCCGCCGGCGCCTCGTCGGCGACCAGGAACAGCCGCGAGCATTGCTCCAGCCTGCCGTTCCAGGCCGTTCCCGGCAGGCGCCAGCCCTCCTCTTCGGCCGGCGCTTCGGCGAGCAGGAACAGCGGCTCGTAGAGCGCCTCGGGGTGCAACCGCCGGGCCGCCCGCAGGGCTTCCTCGGCAAGCGATAGCGTCAGCGCGCGGGTGGCGGGCCAGAGGAGGAAACCGATGCGTTGGGGTTGGGCAGTCATGGGAGCAGCTTAGCCGGCCTCTGCGATGAATGTTACTTGAGGCTGCCGGAGAGGAACTGCTTGAGGCGGTCCGACTGCGGGTTGGCGAGGACTTCCTTCGGGCAGCCGTGTTCCTCGACCAGGCCCTTGTGCAGGAACACCAACTGGTTCGACACCTCGCGGGCGAAACCCATCTCGTGGGTCACCACCACCATGGTGCGGCCTTCCTGGGCCAGGTCCTGCATGACCTTCAGCACTTCGCCCACCAGTTCGGGGTCGAGCGCCGAGGTCGGCTCGTCGAACAGCATCACTTCCGGCTCCACCGCCAGCGCCCGGGCGATCGCCACGCGCTGCTGCTCGCCGCCGCTCATGTGCGCCGGGTAGGCGTCCTTGCGGTGCGCCACGCCGACCTTGGCCAGGTAGTGCTCGGCCTTCTCGATGGCTTCCTTCTTCGACACGCCGAGCACATGCACGGGCGCCTCGATGACGTTCTCCAGGGCGCTCATGTGCGACCACAGGTTGAAATGCTGGAACACCATCGACAGGCGCGAGCGCATGCGCTGCAACTGGCGGGAGTCGGCGGCCTTCAGCGCGCCGTCGCGGCCGGGCACCAGCTTCAGCTCCTCGCCGTTGAGCAGGATCTTGCCGGCGTGCGGCTGTTCCAGCAGGTTTATGCAGCGCAGAAAGGTGCTCTTGCCGGAACCGCTCGAGCCGATGATGCTGATCACGTCGCCCGCTTTCGCCGCCAGCGAGACGCCCTTGAGCACCTCGTGGCTACCGTAGCGCTTGTGCAGGTCTTGGACTTCCAGTTTGTACATGTGTGTGTTCTCGGCTAATCAGTCGCTGAGCAAGCGTCCCTGACGGATCGGTTGACGACCGGCCACCTTGGCCAGCCAGAGTCCCGGCTGCGCGTAGCGCATCCGTTCGATGGCGAAAAGCACGCCGGAAACCCCGGCGCACACGGTGCTGGCACGGTCGGCCAGGGGATCGATGACCTGGAACAGCGGTTCGCCCGCCTCCACCCATTCGCCCGGCCGGCGCAGGAAACTCACCACGCCGGTATGCGGGGCGTGGACGTATTCGGTGCCCTCGAAGGGCAAGCCTTCGCAGCAGGCTTCGGGCGCCGCCGGCCATTCGCCCTCGACGAAGCCCTGCTCGGCGAGGAAGGCCAGGATCGCCGCGGCGTTGGCCTCGGCCTGCTGCACGGTGGTGTCGGCCTGGCCGCCGAGTTCGACGGTGGTCGCCAGGCAGGCCAGCGGCAGCTCGGCGCGCGGATACAGGCGCGACAGGCGCAGCCACGGCACCGAGCAGGCCTCGTCGAAGGAACCGCCGCCGGACTCCTCGGCAAGCAGCCCGACAGCGGCGCCCAGGCGTGCGGCCAGGGAGGCGAAGGCGGGCCATTGCTGCGGCAGGGTATAGAGATGGATGGCGGCCTCGAAGTCGCAATGCAGGTCGAGCACCAGGTCGGCGTCGCAGGCGTGGCGATACAGCAGGCGCTGCATGCCCTCCAGTTCCGAGGTCGCCGGCGGCAGGGCGTCCAGCGCCGCGCGCAGGGTCTGGCGGACCAGCGCGACATTGGCCGCCGGATCGCTGCCGAGACGCTCGCCGACGCTGTCGATCACCGCGTCCAGCAGGTCGGGGAAATCGCGGTTGAAGTTGCGCCCGCTGCTCATTTCGAAGCGTCCCTGGTGCAGCGCCTGGATCATCTGCCCGAGACCGACCGGATTGGCCACCGGCACCAGCTCGACGGTGCCGCGCAGGCGGCCTTCCGCCTCCAGCAGGCGCAACCGCTGCTTCAGCTCCCAGGCGGTGCGCATGCCCGGCAGCTCGTCGGCGTGCAGGCTGGACTGGATGTAGACCTTGCGCGCGCCGCAGCCGAAGCGGAACACGCTCAGGCGCTTCTCGCTTCCCAGGGTGCTCCACGGCAGCAGGTGGTCGATACGCTCCATGCGGTCCTCCGGATCAGGATTTGCGCGGCGCCAGGTAGGCCAGCCAGCGGCGCTCGGCAAGCTTGAACAGGCGCACCAGGATGAAGGTCAGGCACAGGTAGAACAGGCCAGCGGTGATGAACGCCTCGAACGGCAGGTAGTACTGCGAGTAGACGGTCCGCGCGGCGCCGGTGATGTCCACCAGGGTGACGATGGACGCCAGGCTGGTGGTCTGCAGCATCATGATCACTTCGTTGCTGTACTGCGGCAGGGCGCGCCGCAGTGCCGACGGCAGGAGGATGCGGCGGTACATCTTCAGGCGCGACATGCCCATCGCCTTGGCCGCCTCGATCTCGCCATGGGGCGTGGCCTTCAGGCTGCCGGCGAGGATCTCGGCGGTATAGGCGCTGGTGTTGATGGCGAACGCCAGGCAGGCGCAGAAGGAGGCGTTCGACAACCAGGGCCACAGCGCGCTCTCGCGCACCGCGTCGAACTGCGCCAGGCCGTAGTAGATCAGGAACAGCTGGACCAGCATCGGCGTGCCGCGGATCACGTAGGTATAGAGCCAGGCCGGGAAGTTCACCAGCGGCTGCTTGGAGACCCGCATCAGCGCTAGCGGCACCGCCAGCAGCAGGCCGATCAGCAGGGAGATCGAGAGCAGCTTGAGGGTGACCAGCAGGCCGTCGAAATAGAGCGGAAGGCTGTCCCAGATGACGGAGAAATCGAAGATCACGATAGGGCCCCTTGACTCACAGTTCCGCGGTTTTCACGCCGACCGAATAGCGGCGTTCGAGCAGGCGCAGCAATAGCAGCGACACGCTGGTCACCAGCAGGTACAGGCCGGCCACGGCGAGGTAGTAGGTGAACGGCTCGCGGGTCGCATCGGAGGCCTGCTTGGCCTTGAACATCATGTCCTGCAGGCCGACCACGGAAATCAGCGCGGTGGCCTTGACCAGCACCAGCCAGTTGTTGGTGAAGCCGGGGATCGCCAGGCGGATCATCTGCGGCACCTGGATGCGGAAGAACACCTGGCGGTGGCTCATGCCGTAGGCGTAGCCGGCCTCGCCCTGCCCCTTGGGAATCGCCATGAAGGCGCCGCGGAAGGTCTCCGAGAGATAGGCGCCGAAGATGAAGCCGAGGGTGCCGACGCCGGACACGAAGGGATTCAGGTCGATGTAGTCGTCGTAGCCGAGTTGCGGGGCGACCCAGTTCAGCAGGCCCTGGCCGCCGTAGAAGATCAGCAGGATCAGCACCAGGTCGGGGATGCCGCGCACTACCGTGGCGTACAGGTCGCCGCACCAGGCCAGCCAGCGCACCGGCGACAGGCGGAAGGCCGCGCCCAGCAGGCCGAGGACGATGGCCAGGAGCATGGAAAGCAGAGCCAGCTGGAGAGTCAGCCAGGCGCCATCGACGATGGTCGCACCGTAGCCAGTGATCATCAAAACGGTACCTCTATGCAGCTAATGCAGCGCTAAAGCAGTGGCGTCCAGTCAATAAAAAAGTGGCACAAACAGCGCGAGGCGTCGCGGACGTTTGTGCCACCTCTGACGGATAGCGTCAGTTCGAACCGTAGACGTCGAAGCTGAAGTACTTGTCCTGGATCTGCTTGTACTTGCCGTTGGCGCGCAGCGCGTCGATGGCCGCGTTGAACTTGCCGGCCAGCTCGCTATCGCCCTTGCGCACGGCGATGCCGACGCCTTCGCCGAAGTACTTGGCATCGGTCAGTTGCGGACCGACGAAGGCGTAACCCTTGCCGGCATCGGTCTTGAGGAAGCCGTCCTCGAGGTTCACCGAGTCGGCGACCACCGCGTCGAGGCGACCGGCCACCAAGTCCATGTTGGCTTCCTGCTGGGAGTTGTAGCGCACCACTTCGACGCCGGCCGGGGTCAGTTCGGCGGAGGCGTAGCGGTCGGCGGTACTGCCACGCAGCACGCCGGCCTTCTTGCCCTTCAGGTCGGCCTTGGGATCGTTGAGGCTGGCGCCTTCCTTCATCACGAAGCGCGCCGGGGTGTTGTAGTACTTGTTGGTGAAGTCGACCGAACGCTTGCGCTCGTCGGTGATGGTCATCGACGAGAGGATCGCATCGATCTTGCGCACCTTGAGTGCCGGGATCAGGCCGTCGAACTCCTGCTCGACCCACTTGCACTGCACCTTCATCTCTTCGCAGAGGGCATTGCCGATATCCACGTCGAAGCCTGCCAACTGGCCGTCCGGGGTCTTCAGCGAGAACGGCGGGTAGGCCGCCTCGATGCCGATGCGCACCGGCTTGTCGGCGGCGAAAGTGGGCAGGGAGAGCACGGACAGCGCCAGGGCGCCGAGAAGTGCGAGCTTCTTCATCTGGAACTCCTTCGAAGGGGATGGCATCGATTGGCAGGAGAAATAGAACCTTGCCCAGGCTGCCGACGGATATGCGTGATCACCGGCTCTTGCGCATGGCGCCTTCTCGTGGACAGGGCGCCAGCTGGGGTGAGCGGCATTCTAGCGACAGGCCGAAAGTGGTTATTTCTTCAATGCGACAACTAATTATAAAAGCACCGAAGAGGGCATTCGGCGATATTGACAGGCAGCGACATTTGTGCCCGGAAAGCGCGAAGTGTAATCAATGAGTAAAGCAAATCTCAAGCCATAAATTGCCAATTCCTTCTCCTTCAATGGCTTGGCCGCTACGACTCACCTCGACTGCTACCCCGTGTCGCACCTTGGCTGTGCGTGGCGTTTCCTCTCGCCCCAATTATGCGCAGGCGCGCATCACCGAAGTGTTACCGCCGCCCCATTCCCGGCGCGAGCCCATTCGAAACGCCCTCCTCCTCGGCCCGCGCCAAATGAAAGACCCCGCGCGGCTCGCACCGCGCGGGGTCGTTTCGGATCAGGCGGAAGTCAGGCGGCCTGCATCGAGCGATGGGTCTCGATCAGGTGCTGGACCACGCCCGGGTCGGCAAGGGTGGAGATGTCGCCGAGGGTGTCGTACTCGGCCGCGGCGATCTTGCGCAGGATGCGCCGCATGATCTTGCCCGAACGGGTCTTCGGCAGTCCCGGCGCCCACTGGATCACATCCGGCGTGGCGATCGGACCGATCTCGCGGCGAACCCATTGCTTCAGCTCCTGGCGCAGCGCCTCGCTCGGCTCGACCCCGGAGTTGAGGGTGACGTAGACATAGATGCCCTGCCCCTTGATGTCGTGCTGCATGCCGACCACCGCCGCCTCGGCGACCTTCGGGTGGGCGACCATCGCGCTTTCCACCTCGGCGGTGCCCATGCGGTGGCCGGAGACGTTGAGCACGTCGTCGACCCGCCCGGTGATCCAGTAGTAGCCGTCCTCGTCGCGGCGCGCGCCGTCGCCGGTGAAGTACATGCCCTTGAAGGTCTTGAAGTAGGTGTCGACGAAGCGGTCATGGTCGCCGAACAGGGTCCGCGCCTGGCCCGGCCAGGAGTCGAGGATCACCAGGTTGCCCTCGGCGGCGCCCTCGATCAGGTTGCCGAGATTGTCCACCAGTGCCGGTACCACGCCGAAGAACGGCTTGGCTGCAGAGCCCGGCTTCATCGCGTGGGCGCCCGGCAGCGGGGTCATCAGGCAGGCGCCGGTCTCGGTCTGCCACCAGGTGTCGACGATCGGGCAGCGCGACTGGCCGACGGTCTCGTAGTACCACTGCCAGGCTTCCGGGTTGATCGGCTCGCCCACCGAACCGAGCAGACGCAGGCTGGAACCGTCGGCACCGGCCACCGCCGCCTTGCCTTCGGCCATCATCGCGCGGATCGCGGTCGGCGCGGTGTAGAGGATGTTGACCTTGTGCTTGTCGATGATTTTCGCCACGCGGGTCACGTCGGGGTAGTTCGGCACGCCCTCGAACAGAATGGTGGTGGCGCCGTTGGCCAACGGGCCATAGACGATGTAGGTGTGGCCGGTGACCCAGCCGATGTCGGCGGTGCACCAGTAGACTTCGCCCGGACGGTAGTCGAAGACCCGCTCGTGGGTCAGCGAGGCGTACACCAGGTAGCCGCCGGTGGTATGCAGCACGCCCTTCGGCTTGCCGGTGGAGCCGGAGGTGTAGAGGATGAACAGCGGGTCCTCGGCGCCCATTTCCTTGGGTGCGCAAGTGCTGCCGGCAACCTTCATCAGGTCGTCGTACCAG
The DNA here is from genome assembly GCF_052044465.1 of Pseudomonas sp. 22490. NCBI lineage: Bacteria > Pseudomonadati > Pseudomonadota > Gammaproteobacteria > Pseudomonadales > Pseudomonadaceae > Pseudomonas > Pseudomonas sp. 22490. The sequence goes on from NZ_JBQENS010000028.1 coordinate 94,761, forward strand.
ACGTCGCGGTGCTGGTTCCACTTGATCTCCGCACCGGTACGCTTGCAGACGATGATCTTCTGCACGCTGGAGGTTTCCGGGTTGGTCAGGGCGTCGTCGACATTGGCCTTCAGCGGAGTGCGCTTGCCGCCGCGCACGCCTTCGTCGGCGGTGATCACCACCTTCGACTTGCAATCGATGATGCGTCCTGCCAGGGCCTCGGGGGAGAAGCCGCCGAAGACCACCGAGTGGATCGCGCCGATGCGGGTGCAGGCGAGCATGGCGACCACGGCCTCGGGGATCATCGGCATGTAGATGGTCACTACGTCGCCGCGGTGCACGTCCTGCCCGCGCAGGGCGTTGGCGAACTTGCAGACCTGCTCGTGGAGCTGGCGGTAGGTGATTTCCTGGTGGTCGGCGGGATCGTCGCCTTCCCAGATGATCGCCACCTGGTCGCCGCGTTCGGCGAGGTGACGGTCGAGGCAGTTGTGCGACACGTTGAGGGTGCCGTCGGCGAACCACTTGATGTCCACGTGATGGTCGTCGAAGGAGGTCTGCTTGACCTTCTCGAACGGCTTGATCCAGTCGATCCGCTGGGCCTGCTCGCGCCAGAAGCCGTCGGGGTTGACGACGGACTGCTGGTACATCGTCTTGTAGGTGGCTTCGTCGGTGAAGGTCCGTGCCACCGCTTCCGGGTGCACGGGGTACAGGGATGCCGCAGACATGGCTTTAACCTCGGTACGTGAGTGTTGTTTTTGTTGTGCCCAGTTGTAGCGAGCGCACACCCCACGAACCATACGACCATGGTCTTACCACTGCGCGACAGCGCCGATAGTAGCTATAAGCCGCGCCGATCGTAGCCTTGCGCCAGCGGCGGAGCGCGTCCTGCGCCCCGCCGCCGCGACCTCAGCTCATGCCCAGCAGGCCCGGCAGCCACAGCGAGATCAACGGCACGTAGGTCACCAGGATCAGGAACAGCAGCAGGATCATCAGCCACGGCAGCGCCGCGCGGATGGTCGCCCCCAGCGGCATGCCGGTGACCGCCGAAGTGACGAACAGGTTGAGGCCGACCGGCGGGTGTACCAGGCCGATCTCCATGTTCACCACCATGACGATGCCCAGGTGGATCGGGTCGATGCCCAGCTTCATGGCGATGGGGAAGAAGATCGGCGCCAGGATCAGCACGATCGCCGAGGGCTCCATGAAGCTGCCGGCGACCAGCAGCACCACGTTGACCATCAGCAGGAAGCCGATCGGGGTCAGGCCTTCCTGCACCACCCATTCGGTGATCTGCTGGGGGATCTGCTCGGTGGTCAACACGTGGGCGAAGAGCATGGCATTGGCGATGATGAACATCAGCATGATGCTCAGCCGCCCCGACTCCAGCAGCACCTTGGGACAGTCGCGCAGGCGCATGTCCTTGTACACGAACAGCGCGACGAAGGCCGAATACACCGCCGCCACCGCCGCCGCCTCGGTGGGGGTGAACAGCCCGGAATAGATGCCGCCGAGGATGATCACCAGCAGCAACAGGCCCCAGCCTGCACGGCGTGCGGCGGCCAGCCACTCGCGGAAGCTGGCGCGCGGCTGCGCCGGCAGCTTCTTGACCCGCGCGACGATGTAGATCACCACCATCAGGATCACCCCGAGCAACAACCCCGGAACCACCCCGGCGACGAACAGCTTGCCCACCGAGGTCTCGGTGGCGGCGGCGTAGACCACCATCACGATCGATGGCGGGATGAGGATGCCGAGGGTGCCGGCGTTGCAGACGATCCCGGCGCCGAACGCCTGTGGATAACCCGAGCGGACCATGCCGGCGATGGCGATCGAACCCACTGCCGCCACCGTTGCCGGAGACGAGCCGGATAGCGCGGCGAAGAGCATGCAGGCGAGCACCGCGGCGATCGCCAGGCCGCCACGGATGTGTCCGACGCAGGCGTTGGCGAAGTCGATCAGGCGCCGCGCCACGCCACCGGTGGTCATGAACGCGCCGGAGAGCAGGAAGAACGGGATCGCCAGCAGGGTGTAG
>NZ_JBQENS010000029.1:0-92485 GCF_052044465.1 Pseudomonas sp. 22490
TTGACCCCGGCACGATTACCGATCATTGCCCCCATATTATAGAAACCTTGAGGAATCTTCAGATCGATCATTTTCTGGTAAAGGTCTAGAGCTTTCTGAGTGTCCTTCTCCACACCTCCCGGCCAACCGGTACGATAGAGGTTCGCCAAGTTATGCATGGCCTTCCAGTGGCCACGCTCCACTGCCTTGCTGTAAAGCTCGACGATACGGCCCCAGGGCCGCAGAGTATCGGGCTTGGCCAAGGCGGCTGCTTCGCGGTACCAAGCATCGGCTTGCGAATCCAACGGAGGAAGATGGTCTTTTTCATTAACGCAGACGAATGATTTGCTGTCGGCCATAACGGAAACTCCGAAACTCAGCAGGAAAGTGAACAGATAAATAGAGATACGCATCGCTCAGTCCACCGTAAAATTGGGACTATAGGGTGTGGTGACATCCCAGAACCGCAATAAATGGGTCGTTAGAGATTCACCATTTCGCTGCTGCTTCCAGTTCTTATCCATCTTCTGATTCCACAGCTTGAAGTTTTCTTCGGTCGTTTCGGCCAACTTATAAGCATGTGCCCCCCACAACTCCTCCCGCATCGCCCTCGCCAAATCCGGATTGGGTTGGGCAACCCCCAATTCGCTGTCGCTATGCATGCTGCGGACATTGATATTGGCCGAGCTGAGCAGGGTATAGAGGTCATCCACCAGCAGCAGCTTGGAGTGCACGTAGATGTGCTTGTAGCGCGCCTTCAGCGGCGGCGCCCCGAGGGCGGCCTCGGCTTCGGCGGACATGCGTACTGGCGGCGGGCTGCCGGGGGCGGGGTCGCTGGTGGCCAGGGTGGCGATGACCACCTTGAGGCCGGGCACGTCGGCGAGCTGGTAGGGCTTGTCGTCCTCGCCGGTGTTCTTCGCCAGTTCGGGAATCTCCTGCGCGCCGAGATCGCCGAGGCGTTGCTCGACTTCCGGCGTCACGCCTTTCTCTTCGAGCGCCTCGATCTTGCGCTCCAGCCGTTCGATGTTGTTTTCCTGGCCGCGCCGGACATAGGGATCGGGATGTAGGTTTTCCCTGACCTGCTTCAACTGCTCCCGCTTTTCCCGCAAGTCATGCGCCAGGTCGCGCTGTACCTGCGGCATCAGTTGCTCCTGGCCCAGGCCTTTCATCATGTCGTAGGTGGTCTTCGAGGCGTCGCTGGAGTCGGGGGTGTTGGTCACGACGAACAGGTACAGGTCGCCGGGCACGCCCCGGGCCTTGCGCACCTGCGCAGTCTTCCGCAGGCGCTCGGCGAAGCCGGCATAACGGAAGTACTGGTTTTCCATGTAGACGTAGTCGGTGGCATTGCCCAGGGCCTTGAGATAGTGCTCCAGGATCGAGCGCTCGCCGTCCTGCGGCTGGGTTCGGCAAATCTGCGCGACGCTGTTGCTGGCGGGCGTGGCGATCTTCGGCAGCGGCAAGGCGTCGCGCTCGGCGGTCAGCGATGGCGTCGAGAACCAGCGCTTGTACCACGGCGTCTCGAGGTCCCAGGCCTCGCTGAAGTTGCGGCTGAGGTCGGCCAGCACCGGGCCCTGGACCTGCATGGAGATATCCTGCCAGGGCCCGAACCCGGGATCGCGACCGGCGGCGCGGTCGTCGAACAGGTGGGCGCTGGTGTCCCAGTAGTTGCGGTGCATGTTGTGACCCATGACGAAGCCGATGGCCTGCGGGCTGCCATAGTCGACCAGGACCATCTTCTGGTGATGGCTGGCGAACTGGGTGAGTACCAGCAACTGGCCGATGCCCAGGTCGTCGATGCCATCGGCGCGTAACAGGTGGATCAGGCTTTGCAGCCGCCCGTTGACGAGGCGCACCTGCTCGCCGTTCATCACCGGCCTGGCCGTCTGCTCGAAGTCGCGGGTACGGAACTCGACGTTCTGCAACCCACCGCCGCGTACCGCCTTGAACCAGTCGCGGGTGAATATCTGCCCCCAGGGATCCTGGCGGGTGCCGCCGGAACCGCGCTTGCCGCCGTAGCCCCGGGCCTCGCTGCTGTCGAGAGTGCGCTGGATCTCGGCGTTCTCCGCCTCCAGCTCGGCGATGCGCGCCCGCGCGTGGGCGGCGCCCCGCGGGTCGAAGCTCGGCAGCCTGCCTTCGCGGTGCAGCCGTTCCGAGCGCTCCAGGGCTTCCTGCTGCCGCGCGATGAGGTTGAGGTTATGCTGGCGCCGATGCTCCAGCCGCAGCACCTCGTTGTCCACCGCACTGCCGCTGGCGACGCCCGAGCCCACCCAGGTGCCGCCGGAACCGCCGACGCCGGCCCCGGGGATGGTGTTTTCCTTGAGCCTGGCGAGCTGGTTGCTCCAGACCAGCACCCGCGCCTGCACTCCTTCGCGGCCCTTCGTCTGCAGCAATTCGCCGATTCGCGGTCCGTCGGGGCGTTTGAAGCGCATGGCCGGGTCGAAGCCCCAGGTGATGATGTCGATGCTCTGCCGGGCCGCTTCCATCGCCGCATGCACCGCGTCGAAGGCCGCCTGGCCATTGATCAGCGGCTTGATGTGCACACCCGCGCGCGGCGGGTAGAAGGCCTTGTTGGCGAACCAGTCGAGGGTCAGCCGGACGCTGCCGGCCTGTTGCGCGTATAGCTTGAGGGTCTGCGGTTTGTACAGGTCGCTCATGGCGTGGGGTCATCCTTGTCGGCGGCGCCGGGCCGCGAGGCGTCGCGCCGGTAGGCGTCCGGGGCGGAACGCGGCTTGTGCTGGGGCATTTCCGCCCGGTAGTCGCGGAACCCCTGCTGGGCGAGCCGATCGTCGGCCTGCAGTGCGTCCGGCTGGTCGACCATCTCCACCTCGTAGGCGTGGCCATTGGCGGTCTCGATGCGATAGGTGCGTTCGCCCGGCAGCGGTTCGAAGCTGATTGCGCCGCCTTCGTCGGCGATGCCCTCCTCCTTGAAGGCACCGTTGGCGTAGAGCCGATACGGTTGCCTGGCCGCCGATGGCACGCCGGGCAACGGACTGAGTTCGAAACGCAGGAGTTTCTGCGGCGCTTCGCCGACCTTCTGGGCGATGGCTCCCAACAAGGCGCCTCCCGCCGCCGCGGCGTCGGCCGCGAGCGGTTGCAGCGGCGACAGCGCGCGAACGCCGCTACCGATGCCGGGGCTGCCGCCGCTGTTGATCATCACCTGGGCGCCGTCGAGGGTGACACCGCCCGGGTCGAGCCTGGCGAAGCTGCCACCGCCCTTTAGGGTCAGCTCCATGCCTGCCTCGATCACTACCTTGTCGCCGGCCTTGAAATGGATCTCGTCGCCCGCCTCGACGAACTGGCCGGTGCCGATCCTCAGGTGCAACGCGTCGGCGACGCTGAGGTGGTCGGCCGCCTTCAGTTCGACCTTGCGGTCGGCATGGACCGTGCGCTGTTCCTCGGCCCTGAACTCGCTGTAGCTATCACCCTCGACCGTGTCGTGGCGCTCGTGGCCGACGCGGATCTTCTGGTCGTGCTCGATGTTCTCGTCCCAGTCGCGCTGGGCGTGGACGAAGATCTGTTCCTGGCCCTTGCGGTCCTCGATGCGCAGTTCGTTGAAACCGCCGCCGCCGGGGTAGCTGTCGGTCTTGAAAACGCTGCGGGTCTTGTTCTGCGGCAGCTCGTAGGGCACCCGGTTTTCGCTGTGGTAGAGGCAGCCGGTGACCAGCGGCTGATCCGGATCGCCCTCCAGGAAACCCACCAGGACTTCCATGCCCACCCGCGGGATGGCGACGCCGCCATAGCGCTTGCCCGCCCAGTTGGAGGCGACGCGCAACCAGCAACTGGTGTTGTCGTCGGCCTGGCCGAGGCGATCCCAGAAGAACTGCACCTTGACCCGGCCGTATTGGTCGCAGTGGATGGTCTCGCCGGCGGGGCCGGTCACGACCGCTGTCTGGCAGCCCAGCACGCGTGGCCTGGGATGCTCCAGCGGGGGGCGGAAATGCGCGCTCCAGGGAGTGGCGACGAAATGGTTGCGATAGCCCTGGCGGAAATCGCCCTGGCCCTGCGCGACGTCGCTGTCGATCGACTCTTCCAGTACCTGCGGCTGCCGCCCTTCGTGGAGAACCTCGGTAAGCAGCCAGAGATCGTTCCATTCGCCGCGGGGATGCGCGGACAGCGTCAGGAAGTGTCCGCTGAGCAGCGCCGGTTCGTCGCTTTCGCCCCTGGCCTGTAGGTAGTCGGCGCGATGCCGTTCCAGCGCGCGCCGGCTCAGGTGCTTGCCGCGCTCGCGGTGGGTGAAGCGGCCGGGATAGTCGTAGTCCTCCAGGTCCGGTTGCTGCGCCCCGGGCTGCGGGCCATGGGCGGCCTGCATCTGCAACGCGGGTTGCTCGAAGTCGTAGTCGCGCCGGGTAACCCGGCTGGCACGGGTGTCGAAGCGCACGCCGAAGCGCTTGACCACCGGCTGGTCGGCGACCAGCCCGGCGTCCTGCACGTAGGCGACGGGGCGTTGCAGCCGCGGAAAGGAGGTCTGGTCGTCGCCGAAGACCAGCATATGGCCCTGGGCAGAAAACTCATGGTGGTAATGGATGCCTTCCTCCTCGCAGAGCCTGCTGAGGAACGCCAGGTCGGTTTCGTCGTACTGCGTGCAGTATTCGCGGGCCGGGTACGGCGTCGGGCCCAGCTGGAAGCGGTAGGCGTCGGCGAGAATGCCGTGGCCCTCCAGCACCCGACCGATGATTTCCGGCACGCTGAGGCGCTGGAAGATGCGTTGGTCGCTGCACAGCCCCAGGTAGGCCAGGCGCGGCTCCAGGGTCGCGCGATAGCCGGTCAGGCGCTTGCCGGAGTCCCCCTGGGCGATGCTGGTGAGCTGTCCGTGGACCCCTTGCCCGCTCGGCGAGAGGATCAGGAAGGCCGGCTGGTGCAGCAGCGCGTCGAGGTCCAGATCGGATCGCTCGCTGACCAGCTCCAGGTCGAAGCGAAAGGGCTGGCTGATGGCTTCGCGACCGCGGAAGGCGAGTACCTGGAGGTCGTGCCGGAGGTTTTCGATGCGAAGGCTGAAGTGCGTCTGGTTGGCGGGGGCGAACATTCACTGTCCTCTTGGAAACGCAGCCGTGCGTTCCTGGCGTATTCGGTTCCGGGCGCGACGCGCCTGCGCCCGCGCGATGGAAATGCTGGCCGAGAGGATAGAGGAGAACAGTTGTGCAACTCTTTGCGCACTCGGCCTCCCGGCCGCATCAACGCTGACCTCAATAAATTTGTAACAGAAAATTTCCAGAATGCCGACACGGACGCCCCACCCCATCCGCGGCATTCACGTCCGCCAGGACGGGCCAGGCGTCCGCCGCCTCCGAGCACCTCAGGCGTAGCGCTCGCGACCCCAGGCGAGGAGGCTTTCCAGCAGTTCGCGGATGACTGCGCGGGTCGCTTCGGCGAGGTCCGCGCGGTAAGCGAACGGGGCCTGCTCGTCCATGTAGGTGCACTGCGCCAGCTCCAGCTGGACGGCATGGACGTGCTGCTCCGGCTGGCCGTAGTGGCGGGTGATGTGGCCGCCCTTGAAGCGCCCGTTGAGCACATGGCTGTAGCCTTCGGCGGCAGCGCAGACCGCCTCCAGGCGGGCCGCCAGCGCTGGATCGCAACTGGCGCCGGCGTTGGTGCCGAGATTGAAGTCGGGCAGTCGGCCGTCGAACAGGTGCGGCACGTGGGAACGGATCGAGTGGGCGTCCCAGAGCAGCGCGTAGCCGAACTCGGCCTTCAGCCGCGCCAGTTCCTCGGCGATGGTCCGGTGGTAGGGCGTCCACACTTCGGCCAGGTAGCGCATGCGTTCCTCGGTGGACGGCGCCATGCCTTCGCGGTAGAGCGGCCGGCCGTCGAACAGGGTGTCCGGATACAGGCCGGTAGTGGCGGTGCTGTACAGCGGCTTGTCGTCGGAAGGGCGGTTGAGATCGACCACATAGCGCGAATAGTGGGCAGCCAGGGTGCTGGCGCCCAGTTCCTCGGCGAAATCGTAGAGCCGGGGAATGTGCCAGTCGGTATCGGTCAGCGCCCGCGCCTCCTCCACCAGGCCGGCGTCCACCGCCGGGGTCAGGCGCGTGCCGGGGTGCGGCATGCTGATCAGTAGCGGCACGCGGCCGCGCTTGAAACTCAGGACTTCATCCACGGTATACCTCCTCGGCGTGGCGAATGACGCGTTTCGGCAGATCGCCACCCAGCCAGTAGGCCAGCTCCGCCGGACGCTCGATGTCCCAGGCGACGAAGTCGGCCAGCTTGCCGACCTCCAGGCTGCCGTGGCTGGCTTCCAGCCCCAGCGCCCGGGCGGCGTGCAGGGTGACACCGGCCAGCGTCTCCTCCGGGGTCAGGCGGAACAGGGTACAGGCCATGTTCAGCATCAGGCGCAACGACAGCGCCGGCGAGGTGCCGGGATTGAGATCGCTGGCAATGGCCATGGCCACGCCGTGCCGGCGCAGGGCATCGATCGGCGGCAGCTGGGTCTCGCGCAACAGGTAGAAGGCGCCCGGCAGCAGCACCGCGACGGTGCCCGCCTCGCCCATGGCGCGGGCGTCGTCCTCGGTCATGTACTCCAGGTGGTCGGCCGACAAAGCCCGGTAGCGCGCCGCCAGGCTGGAACCGTGCAGCGAGGATAGCTGCTCGGCGTGCAGCTTCACCGGCAGGCCCAGCTCGCGGGCGGCGATGAATACCCGCTCGACCTGCGCCGGGGAAAACGCCAGGTGCTCGCAGAAGGCGTCCACCGCGTCCACCAGTCCCTCCCCGGCCAGCGCGGGGAGCATCGTCGAGCAGATATGCTCGATGTAGTCGTCGGCGCGCCCGGCGTATTCCGGCGGTAGCGCATGGGCAGCCAGGCAGGTGCTGCGCACGGTCGCCGGCAGGCGTTCGCCGAGGCGGCGGATGACCCGCAGCATCTTGCGTTCGCTGGCCAGGTCGAGGCCGTAGCCGGACTTGATCTCCAGCGCCGTCACGCCGTCGCGCAGCAAGGGCTCCAGGCGCTTGCGCGCGCTGGCCAGCAATTCTTCCTCGCTGGCCTCGCGGGTGGCGCGTACGGTGCTGGCGATACCGCCGCCGGCGGCGGCGATCTCGGCGTAGCTGACGCCCTCCAGGCGCTGCTCGAATTCGCCGCTGCGGTTGCCGCCGAACACCGCGTGGGTGTGGCAGTCGATCAACCCCGGGGTCAGCCAGGCGCCACCGAGGTCGATGCGTTCGGCGTAGTCGCCGGGCGGCAGTTCGGCGCGCGGGCCGATCCAGTGGATCAGCGGACCGTCGGTGACCAGGGCGGCGTCCTCGACGATCGAGTACTTGCCGCCCTTGAGGGTGGCGGCATGGCAATGCTGCCAGAGTCGTTTCATTGCAGGTCTCCTATGCTCGCGGCCAGCCGGGCGAGACTCTTCCGCTCGCCGAGGATGGCCGCCGCGCTGGCGATGTCGGGAGCCAGCCAGCGGTCGGTGTCGTACGCGGGCACGCGCTCGCGCAGGATGCCCCAGGCCGCCGCGGTGCCCTGGCCGAAGCGTTGCGGGGCGAGGAATTCGAAGGCCTGGGCGGCCAGCAGGTACTCGATGGCGAGGATCCGCCGGAGGTTCTCCAGGGCCCTGCCAAGCTTGAGCGCGGCACTGGTGCCGAGGCTCAGGTGGTCCTCCTGGAGCGCCGAGGTGACGAAGTTGTCGACCACCGCCGGCTGCGCCAGCTGGCGGTTCTCGCCGGCCAGGGAGGCGGCGACGTACTGGGTGATCATCATCCCCGAGTTGACTCCCGGCTTGCCCACCAGGAACGCCGGCAGGCCGCTGACCAGCGGGTTGACCAGGCGATCCAGGCGCCGCTCGGCGACCCCGCCCAGCTCGGCCACGGCGATCGCCAGCAGGTCGGCGGCCATCGCCACCGATTCGCCGTGGGGATTGGCCTGGGATACCACCCGGTAGGCCTCCGGCGTACCCAGCAGCAGCGGGTTGTCGGTGGCCGAGTTGAGTTCGGTCTCTATCTGCCGCGCCGCGTGGGCCAACTGGTCACGGCAGGCGCCATGGATCTGCGGTATCGAGCGGATGCTCAGGGCATCCTGGGTGCGGATGCCGCGGGCGCTCTCCAGCACCTGGCTGCCAGCCAGCAAGGCCCGCAGATTGGCGGCGACCCGCTGCATCCCGGGATGCGGCTTGAGCGCAACGATCTCGGCGTCGAACGCCGCCAGTTGGCCGCGCAGGGCCTCGAAGCTCATCGCCCCGATCACGTCGGCCCACTGCGCCAGGCGCTGCGCGTCGTCCAGGGCCAGGCAGGCGAGGCCGGTCATGCACGGCGTGCCGTTGACCAGGCAGAGCCCGTCCTTGGCTCCCAGGCGCACCGTCGCCAGGCCTTCCGCCGCCAACGCGGCGGCGGCCGGCACGACGCTGCCGCGGTAGCTGACCTCGCCGATGCCGAGCAGGGCGATGCCGACGTGCGCCATGTGGGTCAGGTAGCCCACCGAGCCCTGGGCCGGCACCTGCGGGGTAATGCCGTGGTTGAGCAGCGCCAGCAGCCCTTCCACCAGCGAACGGTCGAGCCCGGACTTGCCCTGGCTGTAGTTGGCGACGGCGGCACAGATGATCGCCCGGGTCTGTTCGTCGCGCAGCGGCTCGCCGACCCCGCAGGCATGGCTGAGCAAGGTGTTGCGCGACAGCTCGGCGAGCTGCTCGCCTTCCAGCAGGACGTCGCACAGCGCGCCGAGGCCGGTACTGATGCCGTAGGCACGCTCGCCGTTGGCGACGATACGGCAGACGATGGCGCGGGCGTTGTCGATCCGTGCCCAGGCCGCCGCCGACAGTTCCAGGCGCGCACCGTGCCGGGCCACCGCGACCAGTTCCTGCCAACGCAGCGGGCCGTCGCCGAACACGACGCTCGGTAGGTCGCTCATAGGTTCGCCACCCGCCGCTGGACGAAGCGGTCGACGTAGTCGTCGGCCGGCTGGTGGAGGATTTCCCGTGGCGTGCCGACCTGGATCAGTTGGCCGTCCTTGAGGATCGCGATGCGGTTGCCGATGCGTACCGCCTCGTCGAGGTCGTGGGTGATGAAGACGATGGTCTTGTGCAGGGTTTTCTGCAGTTCCAGCAACTGGTCCTGCATGTCCGCGCGGATCAACGGGTCGAGGGCGCTGAAGGCCTCGTCCATGAGAATGATCTCGGTGTCGGCGGCCAGCGCGCGGGCCAGGCCGACACGCTGGCGCATGCCGCCGGAAAGCTGGTGCGGATAGGACTTCTCGTAGCCCTTCAGGCCCACCGTGGCGATCCAGTGCAGGGCCCGCTCGTGGCACTGCGCCCGGCTTTCGCCGCGAACCTTCAGGCCGTAGGCGACATTGTCGAGCACGCTCTTGTGCGGCAGCAGGCCGAAACTCTGGAACACCATGCTGATCTTGCGCCGGCGGAATTGCCGGAGGGCTTCCATGTCGTAGCGCAGGATGTCCTCGCCATCCACCAGGATCTCGCCGCTGGTGGGGTCGATCAGGCGGTTGAAATGGCGCACCAGGGTCGACTTGCCGGAACCCGACAGGCCCATGATCACGAAGATCTCGCCAGCACCGATGGTCAGCGACAGGTCGTTGACGCCGACCACGCAGCCGGTCTGCGCCAGCACTTCGCCCTTGCTGCGTCCCTGGCGGATAAGGGCCAGCGCGGCATCGGCGCGCGGGCCGAAGATCTTGAACACGTTCTTCACTTCGATCTTGTTCATCTGCGCACCGCTCATTTGCTCGTCTCGTGCCGGGAACGGCCATAGGCCTGGGTGATGCGGTCGATCACCACCGCGAGGATGACGATCGCCAGGCCGGCTTCCAGGCCCTTGCCCACGTTCAGCGTCTGGATGCCCACCAGTACGTCTTCGCCGAGGCCGCGGGCGCCGATCATCGAAGCGATCACCACCATCGACAGGGCCATCATGGTGGTCTGGTTGATCCCCGCCATGATGCTCGGCAGGGCCAGCGGCAACTGCACGCCGAACAGCTGCTGCCAGCGGTTGGCGCCGAAGGCGTTGACCGCCTCCATCACCTCGCTGTCGACCTGGCGGATGCCCAGGTCGGTGAGGCGGATCAGCGGCGGCGCGGCATAGATCACGGTGGCGAAGATCGCCGGCACCTTGCCCAGGCCGAACAACATCAGCACCGGGATCAGGTACACGAAGCTGGGCATGGTCTGCATGATGTCCAGCAGCGGCATCAGCACCGCGCGCAGGCGGTTGCTGCGCGCGGCGAGGATGCCCAGGGGGATGCCGATCAGCACCGAGATTAAGGTCGCCACCAGCATCAGCGCGAGGGTCTGCATCAGCTTGTCCCAGAGGCCGACGGCGCCGACCAGGAACAGCAGGCCGGTAATCACCAGGGTCGGCAGCAGGCGCCGGGTAGCGTGCCAGGCGATCGCCGCGACGATCGCCAGCAACAGCCACCAGGGCGTGGCGCGGAGCAGCCCTTCGAGGTTGACGATGGCCCACAGCAGGGTGTCGGAGATCTTGCGGAACAGGTCGCCGTAGTTGGTCACCAGGGCGTCGACCCAAGCGTTGACCCAGTCGGCGATGGAAAATGTCAGGCGTTCGGGAAACATGGTCTGCTCTCGTCGGTCGTGGGTTCAGAGTGCCGCTTCGATCTTCTTCGCCGCGTCCTCGTCGACCCAGGCGTGCCAGACCTCGGGGTGCTCCTTGAGGAACTCGCGCGCCAGGCGCGCCGCATCGATCCGGTCCTTGGCCATCCGCGCCAGGTCGCTGTTCAGCAGCTCCGCCGGCAGGTTGACCTTCTCCAGCACCGCCACCAGCTCCGGCGCCTGGTCGTGGAAGGTCCGCGACAGGCCGACCTGGATCCTGATGCGCTTGTCGACGCCGGGCCTTTCCTCCAGGCGCACCAGGTCGGCGCGGCCCATCAGCGGCGTCGGCGACCAGTAGTAGAACAGGATAGGCTCGCCGCGCCGATAGCTCGACAGCACCGCCGCGTCCAGTGCCGGGCCGGTGCCCGGACGGAAATTGGTGAACGTCTCTTCCAGGCCGTAGCTTTTCAGCATCTCGCTGTTCTCCAGCTCGCAGGTCCAGCCGGCCGGGCAATTGTAGAAGCGCCCCTTGCCCGGCTCTTCCGGGTCGCGGAAGACCTCGGCGTACTGCGCCAGGTCGGCGATAGAGCGCAGCTTCGGCGCCTTCGCCTCGAGCTTGCGCTGCGGGTCGCCCTCGATCACGTAGCGCGGCACGTACCAGCCCTCCACCGCGCCGACGATGGGTTCGCCGACGCCGACCACCTTGCCGGCCGCGGCAGCCTTGTTCCAGGCGTCGCTGCGGCCGATCCACTCCTCGGCGAAGACCTGGATGTCATTGGTGCTCAGCGCCTGCTCCATGGTGATCGAGTTGCCCGGCAGGCTGTCGGTGGTACAGCCGTAGCCCTTGGCCAGGACGAACTGCATCAGCTCGGTGAGCAGGGTCCCGCTCTCCCAGTTCAGCCCGGCGAACTTCACCGCCTTGCCGGACTCGCACCAGCCTTCCGCCTGGGCGCCCGCCGCGGCGGCGAGCAGGCCGAGGGCACAGAGAACACTCAACATCGACTTCTTGTATCGCATGGTTCGACGCTCCAGATGCACGATTGGGAAAGGCAGTTGGAAAACCTGCGGGCCGCGCCCGGGGGAACGGCCTCGATCGTTGTTATTGGCCGGCGGCTCAGGCCGCCGTCGGTTCCGTCACAGCCCTCCCTGGGCCTGAAGCACGCCATGCGCGGCATCGCCCTTCGGCCTGACCCAGCGCCGGTAGGCGATCACCAGCAAGGCGATCCAGATAGCCCCGACCCACAGGGCCGGGCGGGTGTCCGGGAAATAGCCGAGCACCACGAAGATGAACAGCATGAAGACGATCGCCGCCGCCGGCGCGAATGGCCACAGCGGCACCGGGAACTTCAGCGCGGCGACCTGGCGCGGCCCCATGCGCCGGCGCATGCCGACCTGGGCCAGGAGGATCATCAGCCAGACCCACACGGTGGCGAAGGTGGCGATGGAAGCGATCAACAGGAATACGCTCTGCGGGATCAGGTAGTTCAGCGCCACGCCGAGCAGCAGGGCAACCGCCATCAGCAGCACGGTCATCCACGGCACGCCGTGCCGCGACACCCGCGAGAAGCCGACCGGCGCCTGGCCCTGGCGGGCCATGCCGTAGAGCATGCGACCGGCGCCGAAGATGTCGCTGTTGATCGCCGAAATCGCCGCGGTGATCACCACGACATTGAGGATCGCCGCGGCCGACTCGATCCCCAGGCCGTCGAAGATCTGCACGAAGGGACTGCCGTTGCTGCCGATCTGCTGCCAGGGGAAGATCGCCATCAGCACGAACAGGGTCAGCACGTAGAACAGCAGGATGCGCAGCGGCACCGCATTGATCGCCCGCGGGATCACCCGCTGCGGGTCCTGCGCCTCGCCGGCGGTGATGCCGATGATCTCGATGCCGCCGAAGGCGAATACCACCACCGACAGCGAGGCGACCAGCCCGGCCCAGCCGTTGGGCAGGAAGCCGCCGTGCTGCCACAGGTTGTGCACGCCGGTGGCGGACGTCGCCGCGCCGCCCAGGCTGAAGCCGAAGAACATGATGCCGAGCCCGGCGAGAATCATCGCGACGATGGCGCCGACCTTGACCAGCGACAGCCAGAACTCCAGCTCGCCGAAGACCTTGACATGACAGAGGTTCAGCCCGCCGATGAACAGCACGATGGACAGTACCCAGATCCAGCGCGGCACGTCGGGAAACCAGAACCCCATGTAGATGCCGAACGCGGTGACATCGGCGAGGCAGACGATGATCATCTCGAAAGCGTAGGTCCAGCCGGTGACGAACCCGGCCAAGGGGCCGAGATAGCTGCTGGCGTAATGGCCGAACGAGCCGGACACCGGCTCGTGCACCGCCATCTCGCCGAGCGCGCGCATCACCATGTACACCGCCGCGCCGGCGACCAGGTAGGCCAGCAGCACCGCCGGCCCGGCCATCTGGATGGCCGATGCGGAACCGTAGAACAGGCCGGTGCCGATCGCCGACCCCAGTGCCATGAAACGAATATGACGGGCGTTCAGTCCGCGCCGAAGCCCCGTGTCGTGCGTCATCCCTCGGCTCTCCTCTTGTTGTTCTTGCTGGAGCGCCCCGGCCGAGCGGCCGGGGGCGGGTATCAAAGACTCGGCAACAGCCGGGCCGGCAGCAGCGCGTTCAGGCAACCGCTGGCGAGCAACTGGCTGGCGGCCTCGATATCAGGGGCGAAGAAGCGATCCTCCTGGTAGTACGGCACCTTGTCGCGCAGCAGGCGGCGAGCCTGCTCCAGCTTCGGCGAACTCTTCAGGCCCTCGCGGAAGTCCAGGCCCTGGCAGGCGCCCAGCCACTCCACGGCGAGAATCCCGCGGACGTTCTCGGCCATCGCCCAGAGCCGTTTGCCGGCGTTCGGCGCCATCGACACATGGTCTTCCTGGTTGGCCGAGGTCGGCAGGCTGTCGACGCTGGCCGGATGGGCCAGGGCCTTGTTGTCGCTGGCCAGCGCGGCGGCGGTGACCTGGGCGATCATGAAGCCGGAGTTGACCCCGCCGTTGGCCACCAGGAACGGCGGCAACTGCGACATGTGCATGTCCATCATCAGCGAGATGCGCCGTTCCGACAGCGAACCGATCTCGGCCAACGCCAGGGCCAGGTTGTCGGCGGCCATCGCCACCGGTTCGGCGTGGAAGTTGCCGCCGGAGATCACGTCGCCCTCGGCGGCGAATACCAGCGGGTTGTCGGACACCGCGTTGGCTTCGATCTCCAGCACCTCGGCGGCCTGGCGCATCTGGGTCAGGCAGGCGCCCATCACCTGCGGCTGGCAACGCAGCGAATAGGGGTCCTGGACCTTGTCGCACTTCTCATGGGAACGCGCCACCTCGCTGCTGGCGGTGAGCAGGTCGCGATAGGCCGCGGCCACGTCGATCTGCCCGCGCTGGCCGCGCGCGGCATGGATGCGCGCATCGAACGGCGCCCGCGAACCGAGCATGGCCTCGACGCTGAGCCCGCCGCAGACGGTGGCGGCGGCGAACAGGTCCTCGGCCTCGAACAACCCGCGCAGCGCGTAGGCGGTGGACACCTGGGTGCCATTGAGCAGGGCCAGGCCTTCCTTCGCCGCCAGGGTCAGCGGCTCCAGCCCGGCCACCGCCAGCGCTTCGGCGGCCGGCAGCCACTCACCGCGATGGCGCGCCCGGCTTTCGCCGATCAGCACCAGCGACATGTGCGCCAGCGGCGCCAGGTCGCCGGACGCACCCACCGAGCCTTTCAGCGGGATGTGCGGATAGACCTCGGCGTTGATCAGCGCGATCAGCGCGTCGATCACCTTGCGGCGGATGCCGGAGAACCCGCGCGCCAGGCTGTTCACCTTGAGCAGCATGACCAGCCGCACCATGGCGTCGTCCAGCGCCTCGCCGACGCCGGCGGCATGGGACAGGACGATGGAACGCTGGAGCTTCTCCAGGTCGGCCGGGGAAATCCGCGTCGAGGCCAGCAGGCCGAAGCCGGTGTTGATGCCGTAGGCGGTGCGGCCCTCGGCGATGATGTTCTCGACACAGGCGACGCTGGCGGCGATCGGCGCGTCGGCGCTGGGATCCAGGCTCAGGCGCACGGGGGCCAGGTAGGCTTGGCGCAGGTCGGCCAGGGTCAACTGGCCGGGTTTCAGATGCAGGCTCATCGAAGGCTCCTTGTTCGGTTCGGCGGGCTCGGCAGCGCCGTCCGCCGGCGGCGTTTCATGGGATTGAAGGCGGCCGCGCCGCCCTGGAAATTCGTCTCAGGCCCCGTGCGCGGGATGTTCGAAGGCGCCGGGATCGGCCGGCAGGATCATTCGCGCCGGGGCCTGGCGCGTGGCCTTGCGCCGCGCCACCAGGTAGTAGAGGACCGCCGGCACCAGCAAGCCGATGATCCAGGAGATATCCACGCCGCCGAGGTGCTCGACCATCGGTCCGGTGTACAGCGTGGTCGCCAGGAACGGCATCTGCACCAGCACGCCGAGGGTATAGACGGCGATTCCCGGCAGGTTCCAGCGACCGTAGCGGCCGTCGGGGTCGGCCAGCGCGGGCACGTCATAGCGCTCGCGGGTGATGAAGTAGTAGTCGACCAGGTTCACCGCGCTCCACGGGGTGAAGAAGGTCAGCAGGAACAGGATGAAGGACTTGAACGCAGCGAGGAACGAGTGCTGGCCGAGCAGCGCGATGAGCGTCGAGGCGCCGACGATCGCGAGGACGAAGAACAGGCGTTGCACGCGGGTGATCTCCAGTTGGCCGCGTACGCTGCTGATGATGGTCGCGATGCACATGAAGCTGCCGTAGGAGTTCAGCGTGGAAATGGTCACCTTGCCGAAGGCGATGCTGAAGTAGAGCAGCGCGGCGACGGTCCCGCTGCTGCCCAGGCCGACGATGTAGGCCACCTCGCGGCCGGCGAACTGGCCGTTGGCCAGGGCTGCGGAGAACACCCCGAGGACCATCGAGGCCTGGGCGCCGAGCACCGAGCCGAGGCCGACGGCGAGGAAGGTCTTCCACGACGAGGTGGACGCCGGCAGGTAGCGTGAATAGTCGGCCACGTAGGGGCCGAAGGCGATCTGCCAGGACGCCGCCAGCGACACCGCGAGGAGGAACGAGGCCCAGCTGAAATGGCGGATGGCGAGCAGGTCGCCGATGTCGCTGAGCAGCATCAGGCGGCTGAACAGGTAGGCGAAGGCGATGATGCCGAGGACGCTGGCGATCCGCCCGATGATGTGGATGACGCGATAGCCGAGCACCGTCACCAGGACGATGAAGGCGGCGAAGATGAAGATCCCGGTGCTGTCGCTGAGCCCGGTGAGCTGGCCGATGGCCTGGCCGGAAAGCACCGTGCCGGTGGCGGTGAAGCCCAGGTACATCAGGCACACCAGTGCGATCGGGATGCAGGCGCCGTAGACGCCGAACTGCACCCGGCTGGAAATCATCTGCGGCAGCCCCAGGCGCGGCCCCTGCGCGGCGTGCAGGGCCATCACCGCGCCGCCGAGGAGCTGGCCGATGAGCAGGCCGACCAGCGACCAGAACACGTCGCCGCCGAGGACCACGGCGAGGGCGCCGGTGACGATGGCGGTGATCTGCAGGTTGGCCCCCAGCCAGAGGGTGAACTGGCTGTAGAGGCGGCCGTGGCGCTCGTTCGCCGGGATGTAGTCGATCGAGCGCCGTTCGATCAGTGGCTTGCTGTCGCTGCCCTGGGTCATGCTGCTGTACTCCGCTGCGGCTCGCGCGCCGCCATTCTTGTTGTGGCCTGGTCGGGACAGTGGGCGGCCGCCCCCACGCCCCGCCGGCGTGGAGGCGGTTTTCGAGGTCAGCGCTGGGCGGTGATCATCGGCAGGTTCAGGCCCTGCTCCTTCGCGCAATCGATGGCGACCTGGTAGCCGGCGTCGGCGTGCCGCATCACCCCGGTACCCGGGTCGTTGGTCAGCACGCGGGCGAT
Source organism: Pseudomonas sp. 22490 (assembly GCF_052044465.1). Taxonomy (NCBI): domain Bacteria; kingdom Pseudomonadati; phylum Pseudomonadota; class Gammaproteobacteria; order Pseudomonadales; family Pseudomonadaceae; genus Pseudomonas; species Pseudomonas sp. 22490. The sequence goes on from NZ_JBQENS010000029.1 coordinate 16,360, forward strand.
GCGTTCGGCGGCCTCGTCGCTACCGTCGCAGACGATCACCATCCCGGAGTGCTGGGAGAAGCCCATGCCTACGCCGCCGCCGTGGTGCAGCGAGACCCAGGTGGCGCCGCTGGCGGTATTCAGCAGGGCATTCAGCAGCGGCCAGTCGGACACCGCGTCGGAGCCGTCCTGCATGGCCTCGGTCTCGCGGTTGGGGCTGGCCACCGAGCCGGAGTCGAGGTGGTCGCGGCCGATGACGATCGGCGCGGACAGCTCGCCGCTGCGCACCATCTCGTTGAAGGCCAGGCCGAGCTTGGCGCGCAGCCCCAGGCCAACCCAGCAGATGCGCGCCGGCAGGCCCTGGAAGCTGATGCGCTCGCGGGCCATGTCCAGCCAACGGTGCAGGTGGGCATCGTCGGGGATCAGTTGCTTGACCTTGGCGTCGGTCTTGTAGATGTCCTGCGGGTCGCCCGACAGCGCGGCCCAGCGGAACGGACCGATGCCGCGACAGAACAGCGGGCGGATGTAGGCCGGGACGAAGCCGGGGAAATCGAAGGCATTGGCCACCCCCTCTTCCTTGGCCATCTGGCGGATGTTGTTGCCATAGTCGAAGGTCGGCACGCCCTGCTGCTGGAACGCCAGCATGGCCCGCACGTGTACCGCCATGGACTGCTTGGCGGCCTTGACCACGGCGGCCGGGTCGGTCTGCGCGCGGTCGCGGTACTCTTCCCAGCTCCAGCCGGCCGGCAGGTAGCCGTTGAGTGGATCGTGGGCGCTGGTCTGGTCGGTGACCATGTCCGGGCGTACGCCGCGGCGAACCAGTTCCGGAAGGATCTCGGCGGCATTGCCCAGCAGGGCGATGGAGATGGCCTTGCCTTCGGCGGTGTAGCGCTGGATCCGCGCCAGGGCGTCGTCCAGGTCCTTGGCCTGCTCGTCGACGTAGCGACTGCGCAGGCGGAAGTCGATGCGGCTCTGCTGGCACTCGATGTTCAGCGAACAGGCGCCGGCCAGGGTCGCCGCCAGCGGCTGGGCGCCGCCCATGCCGCCAAGGCCGGCGGTAAGCACCCAGCGGCCCTTGAGATTGCCGTCGTAATGCTGGCGGCCAGCCTCGACGAAGGTTTCGTAGGTGCCCTGGACGATGCCCTGGCTGCCGATGTAGATCCACGAACCGGCGGTCATCTGGCCGTACATCGCCAGGCCCTTGGCGTCCAGTTCGTTGAAGTGTTCCCAGGTCGCCCAGTGCGGCACCAGGTTGGAGTTGGCGATCAGCACCCGCGGCGCGTTGGCGTGGGTCTTGAACACGCCGACCGGCTTGCCGGACTGTACCAGCAGGGTCTCGTCGTCGTTCAGTTGCTTGAGGGTCTCGACGATCCTGTCGTAGCACTCCCAGTTGCGCGCGGCACGGCCGATGCCGCCGTAAACCACCAGTTCCCTGGGGTTCTCCGCGACCTCCGGGTCGAGGTTGTTCATCAGCATGCGCAGCGGCGCTTCGGTCAGCCAGCTCTTGGCGGTCAGCGTAGTGCCGCGCGGGGCGCGGATTTCAATATCGCGGAATTTGCTCGGGGTGGTCACGGCAGGCTCCTGGGCGTGGCGTTCAACGGGCGGCGACCGGCGAGGGTGCGCCTGAATTCGGGGACGAAGCAGAGGTCGGGCTGGGTCTACCGAACACATCTATGCTTGTACATACAAGTATAAGCAAAGGAAGGGCCAATTCTGCCGCCACGCCCTCCGGCGATATCTCCACATTCCCGTGAATTTCATTCAACCCGTTGATTTTTCTGTAGTTAAGAATTAGCGAAGGTAGCCTCTCCCCCGGGAGAAGGAGCCTGCCGGAACGGCCCTGGGTGCACGTGATCGAAGCGTGCGCGCACCGGTTTGGGGCCTTCGGTAACACCGTTCAGCGCAATTGCGGGTAACCCCAGCCCTGCGCCTGACGCTCGTAGTCGAGGAGAATCCGGTAATGCTCCTCGCCGGCCGGGAGGAAGCTTTTCAGCGCCAGTGTCGCGGCCAGGTGCGGGCACTCGATCAGCGTCAGGTTCAGCGCTTCGAACAGCTCGCGGCGTTGCGCCGCACTCCAGTGCAGCGAGGTGATCAGCGGCAAGGCCGGGCTCGGCGCGCTGCGCCCGAGCACGCGCAGGCCGTCCAGGCGCTCCGGTGCGTGGCGTTGCAGGTAGCCGAAGGTCACTGCATCCACCGAGGTCAGCTCGACCTCACCCGCGGCCACCATCGCCAGGCTGCGCAGGTGGCCGCCGCTGATGTGCACCTCGGCGAAGAACGCCGAGTCTCGCCCCAGCGGCGCCAGCGCATGGCGCAGCAGGTTCATGCCGCTGTTGGAGTCGTGGTCGTTGAGCGCCAGGCGGGTATTGCGGAAGTCGCCGAGGCGCTGGCGCGCCTGTCCTTCGGCGGCGACGAACAGGCTGCAATGCTCGCCGGGAGCACAATCGGGCAAGTCGTAGCTGGGCACCGCGAGCACCGCCACCTGGCCGCGCAACTGGGTCATCAGCGGATAGCCGCAGGTCTGCGCGAACAACAGGTTAGGCTGTCGCCACTGCACCGCCAGATCGGTGGCGGCCGACGCGTAACGGCGCACGCCCAGGCGCCGGCAGACCTCGCCGATGAAGGTTGCGCCGGCCTGCCTGACGCAGTCCGGCTCGACATACATGTCCAGCGCCGCCACCACCGGGGTATCGATCATGCTCTCGTCCGCCTGCCTTCAATGCTCGGGATGCACCGGCGCATCCACTGGCCGCCAACCGTGGCGCCGCCATAGACGACCATAGCCGGGCAGGTGGAAATCGCCACTGCGTCGCCGGTAGGCACGGCGGCTTGCGCTATACACGCGCGGCAGCAGGTACCAGGGCAGGCCCGGCAGATCGTGGTGGACCAGATGCAGGTTGTTGTTGAGGAACAGCAGCCGCCACGGCCACCCCGCCTCGACCAGCACGCTGCGCTGCGCCGGCTCGCGGGCCGGACGGTGCTCGTAGAAAGAGCGCAGCATGCTCAGGCCGAGGGCCGGATAGGCCACCGCCGGCAGGTACAGCCAGGGCGGGATGCCCGCCCAGCGCCAAAGCCCGGCCAGCAACCCGCCCAGCAGCACGGCATGCAGGCCCCACAGGCGCCAGGCGGCACCCTCTCCCCGGCGCAACCGCGAACCTTCCAGGCGCGCCATCGCCGCCAGGGCCAGCAGCGGGCCGAGGGTGGCGCGACCGAGCAGGGTCTTGTCCAGGCAGAGCCAGCGCCGCCGCCAGGAGCCCAGGCGCGGCCACTCGGACAGACTGACGTAGCGACTCTCGGGGTCCAGCCCCGGGTAGGTCAGTTGCTCGTCGAGGTGGTGCCGCAAGTGGCTGTCACGGTACAGCGGATAGGGATACCAGACGGCCAGTGGCAGGTAGCCGAGCATGGCGTTGAACCTCGGCCAGCGGGTCGGGTGGCCATGGATCAGCTCATGCTGCAACGACATGTAGAGGGAGGCGAACGGCACCAGTCCCGCCAGTACCGGCCAACCCCAGCGCTCATACTGGCTCGCGAGCAGTGCCCAACCGCCGTACAGGCAGGCGACCAGCAGCCAGGTCGGCCATTCGCTGCGCGCCTGGAAGGTATCCTGGAGCCGCCGCACCAGGGTGCGCTGACGCCCGCTCAGGTAGTGCGCCATGAAGGCTGGCGAGGCTTACTTCAGGGAGGTATCGAGGCGCGCGGCGACTTCGGCCGGCACCCAGTGGCTCCAGATTTCGCGATGCTGGCGAAGAAACTGCGCACGCACCTCGCCGACCTCGCGATGATTCTGCGCCATGTCGGCGAGCAGCTCGTTGAACAGCGGCAAGGGGATCTCGACCTTGCGGAACAGCTCGACCAACGCCGGCGCCTTGTCATGGAAATCGCGGGAAACGCCAATGGTGATCTTCGCCGGCAACGAGCGGGAACCGATGGGGTCGGGGTTCTTCGGATCGGACAGGGTGGCCCAGGCCTTCTCGCTGAACGGCGGCTCTTCCAGTTGCACCAGCTTGAAACGGCCCATCAACGGAGTCGGCGACCAATAGTAGAAAAGCACCGGCTCGCCGCGCCGGAAGGCCGCACTGATAGCCGCATCCAGCGCCGGGCCGGTGCCGGTGCGGAAGTTCGTGTAGCTGTCCTGCAACCTGTAGGCCTTGAGCTTCTGGCTGTTGACGATCTCGCAGGTCCAGCCGGTCGGGCAGTTGTAGAAACGCCCCTTGGCGGGCTCCTCGGGATCGCGGAACAGCGCCTTGTAGCGCGGCAGGTCGGCGACCGACCTCAACTCCGGCGCCTTCGCCTCGATGCCTCGTTGCGGGTCGCCCTTGACCAGGTACTCCGGCACCCACCAGCCCTCGGTGGCGCCCTTCACCGTCTCGCCGACGGAGAACACCTCGCCCGCCTCCTCCGCCGCGCGCCACACCGGGCTACGCCCGGCCCATTGCTCCCCGGTGACCTGGATATCGTTCTGGCGCAGGGCGTTTTCCATGGTCACGGTATTGCCCGGCAGCGCGTCGGTCTCGCAGCCGTAGCCTTTTTCCAGTACGTAGCGCAACAGGTCGGTGGTGAACATGCCGCTTTCCCAGTTCAGCCCGGCGAACACCACTTTGCCCGGGTACGGGCATTCCGCCGCGACGGCGGTCTGGCTGGCGAGGCTGGCGCCCAGGGCGAGGACGGCGAGGATCTGGCGAAGCGGGGGCATGCGGGTCTCCCGGTTGGAGTCGGACGGCATGCGGAACTATATAGGCATTAAAAATATTGGATTAATAACGTTTGATTCTTTGGATAGACAAAAGCGCCTACCCTTTCGGTGTAGACGCTTTTTCCTGGCGGCGCCGGCGAATCACAGCGAATCGAGTTCCACCGCACAGACCCACGCCGGCTCGTGGGCCGTCAGGCGCCAATGCTGCAAGCCCTGCAGCCCCTCGGCGCACAGGCAGTCGTGGGCAGCCAGTTGCCCGCGAGGTTGCCCTTGCAAGGAAATCGCTACCCCGTCCTGCTGGGCGAACAGCAGCAGCGTGCTCGCCGTGCCGTGCCAGTCCAGCTCGCCCTCGACCCGCAGCCATTGCAGGCGCGCGCGATGGCGCTGGGGCGCATAGATCAGGTTGAAGTCGCGGATAGCTCCATCGAGCAGGGTGCAGTGCACCTCGCTGTCGCCGGAAAAAGCGAAGGCCTGCCGGGCGCGTAGCGGCGCGGATTCCGCGCCATCCACCCGCAGGCGCATGCCGCCGCCCTCCAGCACGCTGATGATCCGCTGGTAACCGGCGAAGCGGGAGAAGCCGCCGGACTCGCCGACATCGGCGATCGACAGGCGCCAGCCGAAGCCGTCCAGGCCGTCGCCGCCGTCGCGGGCGATCTCCTCGGTGGAGCCGGCGCCGTTCTTCCACGGCATTCTCGGGTAGTCGACGGCGCGCAGGATGCGGAGTTCGCTCATGAGCTGAAACGTCCTTCCAGACGGTGGCGGGAACCCGGGTGCAGCAGCCGCGCGGCGGTCACCGCGACACGCCCGGACCATGTGCGGCGGCGGATCAGCAGGCACGGCTCGCCGCGTTCGATCTGCAACAGCTTGCACTCGGCCGGCTCGGCGAGGATCGCCTCGACCACATGCTCGCCCTCGGTGAGCGGCGCCACCTGGGTCAGGTAGGCATAGGGCGTTTGCCGGGTGAAATCCTGCTTGAGGTAGTCCGGCGCCACCGCGGCGTTCACGTAGCGGTCCTCGATCTGCACCGGGATATCGTTCTCGTAGTGCACGATCAGCGAGTGGAACACCCGCTGGCCTTCGCGCACGTCCAGTGCCAGGGCGCGCTCGGGGCCGGCGACCTCCTCGCCGAGGGTGATCACCTGGCAACGATGGCGATGCCCGCGGGCCGCGATCTCGTCGGCGATGTTGTGCACCTCGAACAGCGCCGACTGGCCCTTGGGCTCGGCGACGAAGGTTCCTACCCCCTGCATGCGCACCAGCAGGCCGTCGCTGGTCAGTTCGCGCAGGGCGCGATTGATGGTCATGCGACTGAAGCCGAGCTGGCTGACCAGTTCGCTCTCGGACGGCACCCGGTGGTGCGGCGGCCAGGCGCCCGACTGGATCTGGCTGACGATCATCTGCTTGACCCGCGCGTAGAGCGGCGCCGGTACCTCGCCGAGTTGCGAGGCCAGCGGGGAACGATCGGAGGAAGAGGACGTCACGGAGAGACTCCTTGTCGAGGCGTCGATGAAGTGAGTTTACGCACCGCTTAATCGTCTGTATATGTATATACAAATAAAACAGACTGCGTGTGAGCTGATTATGTCCGCAATTTTCGCTGAACGTGCGTTGCTGCCGGAAGGCTGGGCGCGAAATGTCCGTTTCGAGATTTCCGCGGACGGAGTCCTCGCCGGGATTCGTCCCGACGCCAACGCCGACGGCGCCGAACGCCTCGGCGGCGCCGTGCTGCCGGGGATGCCCAACCTCCATTCGCACGCGTTCCAGCGCGCCATGGCCGGGCTCGCCGAAGTCGCCGGCAATCCCAACGACAGTTTCTGGACCTGGCGCGAGCTGATGTACCGGATGGTCGCTCGACTGTCGCCGGAACAGATCGAGGTCATCGCCTGCCAGCTCTACATCGAGATGCTCAAGGCCGGCTACACCGCGGTGGCGGAATTCCACTACGTCCATCACGACCTCGACGGCCGCTCCTACGCCGACCCCGCCGAACTTTCCCTGCGCATCTCCCGCGCCGCCAGCGCCACAGGTATCGGCCTGACCCTGCTGCCCGTGCTTTACAGTCACGCAGGCTTCGGCGGCCAGCCGGCCAGCGAGGGCCAGCGGCGCTTCATCAATGGCAGCGAGGCCTACCTGGAACTGCTCCAGCGCCTGCGCGCGCCGCTGGAGGCGGCAGGCCACTCCCTGGGCCTGTGCTTCCACTCCCTGCGCGCGGTGACTCCGCAGCAGATCGCCACGGTCCTCGCCGCCGGCCACGACGACCTGCCGGTCCACATCCATATCGCCGAACAGCAGAAGGAAGTCGACGACTGCCTGGCCTGGAGCGGACGCCGGCCGTTGCAATGGCTGTACGAGAACGTCGCGGTCGACCAGCGCTGGTGCCTGGTCCATGCGACCCACGCCGACCCCGCCGAGGTGGCGGCGATGGCGCGTAGCGGCGCGGTGGCCGGCCTGTGCCTGAGCACCGAGGCCAACCTCGGCGACGGCATCTTCCCGGCGACGGACTTCCTCGCCCAGGGCGGGCGCCTGGGCATCGGCTCGGACAGCCACGTCTCGCTCAGCGTGGTCGAGGAACTCCGCTGGCTGGAATACGGCCAGCGCCTGCGCGACCGGAAACGCAACCGGCTGTACCGCGACGACCAGCCGATGATCGGCCGCACGCTCTACGACGCTGCTCTGGCTGGCGGCGCCCAGGCCCTTGGGCAGCCGATCGGTAGTCTCGCCGTGGGCCGTCGCGCCGACCTGCTGGTGCTCGACGGCAACGACCCCTACCTGGCCAGCGCCGAGGGCGACGCCCTGCTCAACCGCTGGCTGTTCGCCGGCGGCGACCGCCAGGTGCGCGACGTGATGGTGGCCGGCAGATGGGTGGTGCGCGACGGCCGGCATGCAGGGGAAGAGCGCAGCGCACGGGCATTCGTCCAGGTGCTGGGGGAACTGCTCGACTGACCCTGCACAGCGGCGGACAACCGCGTTGCGCTTATCCGCCCCACTCGTTCGAGCCGTCGGGCGCTAAACGCCGATACTTCCCACGCCAGCCGCCAGGCGTGAACGGCGCTGGAAAGAAAAAACGCCCCGGCGGGGCGTTCCTTCACTGGCTCCGCTTCAACTGGCCGTCGGGTACCCGCCAGATCAGCTCGTCCACCGCGTAACCGCGGCTGCGCGCTTCTTCCAGCAGACGCTCGCGGGTCTGCTGCGAAACCTGCGGGGTACGCGACAGCAGCCACAGGTATTCACGGTTCGGATTGCCCACCAGCGCGGTACGGTAGTCGTCGTCCACCGCCAGCACCCAATAGTCGCCGCGCGCCACGTTGGGGAAGAGATTGGCGAACCAGTTGTCGAAGCGCACCCACAACTTGTCGGTGCGACCCGGCTGCTGGGCGACTGCCCGCCCCTCCACCTGCTCCCAGTCGCCATCCAGGGTCAGGCAGCGATTGATCACCTGGATGCTCTGGTCTTCCTGCAAGCGGTAATGCGCCTCCGATTGCGCGCAGTTGCGCTGGAAGAACATCGGCAAGCGCGCCAGTTCGTACCAGGTGCCCTGGTAGCGCTGGAGGTCGACCTGCTCGGTGGCCGGCGGATTCTTCGGCGAGCCCGCGCAACCGACCAGCAGCAAGCCCAGCCACAGGGTGCAGAGCACCCGGATCGGCAGACCGATCACTTGAGCCCCTGGCCGGAGAAGAGCAGCGCCTTGTCGGCCGCGTACTGCACGCTGATGAAAGCCTTCTCGTCGCCCCAGGTGCAACTGGACATGCCCAGCGCGCCGGAGCACTCGGTGGGCTTGCCGAGGATCGCCTCGACCTCGGCCTTGCTCATGCCGGCCTTGAGCTTGGAATAGTTTTCCTGGTTGATCTTGCTGCAGGCGGCCAGGACGACGCAGAAAGCGACCACGGCCAGGGTACGGAACGACGCCATGAGGAACTCCTTGTTCGGGGGAAGCGCTGCCCTACAGCTTGGCACACGCGGGGGAAATCCGGAGCCTTGGAGTCAGAAACGCGAACCGGGTTCCCTGAGGAACGCCGTCTCCTCCTCGCTGGAGGGGCGGCCGAGAATGGCGTTGCGATGGGGAAAGCGACCGAAGCGGGCGACTACCGCATGATGCCGCTCGGCATAGTCGTAGAAATCGTCGAAGGGCTTGCGCACGCTGCCACCGACCTGATCGCGCAGGTCGCGGAAGCAGGCTACCGCCCGCTCCTGGCTGGGCAGGTCCTCGGCGTGCTCCAGGACCAGGTAGGCGAACACCCGGCGCACCGGCGGCAACTGGCGGTCGAAGCCTTTTTCCAGGCCCTCGCGCACCACCCGTTGCGCCCGGGCGTCGCCGGCGTAGGCGCGCGGCGTGTCGCGGTAGATCATCCGCGGCAACTGGTCGAGCAACAGGATCAGCGCCAGCCAGCCATCGGCCTCGGCCGTCCACTCCTGCAAGCCGCCGTCCAGCGCCTGGTTCACCAGGTCGCCGAAACGGCCGCCGGCATCGGCGTCCTGGCAGACGTTCTTGCCGAACCACAGGCCGTTGCGCTGGGCAACCACCTCGGCGGCGTCGCTGGAGGTGCCGAACCACCAGTCGAGCAAGGTCTCCCAGGGCGCGCTCATCGGCCTACTCCGCGTGGTAGCCGGTGATGCGCTCGACTTCCTGCTTCGAGCCGAGGAACACCGCGACACGCTGGTGCAGGTTCTCCGGCTTGATGTCGAGGATGCGCTGGGTGCCGTTGGTGGCGGCGCCGCCGGCCTGCTCGATGATGAACGACATCGGGTTGGCTTCGTACATCAGGCGCAGCTTGCCGGGCTTCTCCGGCTCGCGGGCGTCGCGCGGGTACATGAAGACGCCGCCACGGGTCAGGATGCGGTGGACGTCGGCGACCATCGAGGCGATCCAGCGCATGTTGTAGTTCTTGCCCAGCGGGCCTTCCTTGCCGGCCAGCAGTTCTTCCACGTAGCGTTTCACCGGCGCTTCCCAGTGGCGCTGGTTGGACATGTTGATGGCGAACTCGGCGGTGCTTTCCGGCACGCTGATGTTGTCGTGGGTGAGGACGAAGCTGCCCAGCTCGCGATCCAGGGTGAAGCCCTTGACGCCATTGCCGAGGGTCAGCATCAGCATGGTCTGCGGGCCGTAGATGGCGTAGCCGGCGGCGACCTGGGTGGTGCCCGGCTGGAGGAAGGCTTCCTCGCGCAGGGTATCGTTCTGGTTCAGGTACTCGTTGGGGCAGCGCAGCACCGAGAAGATGGTGCCGACCGAGACGTTGACGTCGATGTTGCTGGAGCCGTCCAGCGGGTCGAAGACCAACAGGTAGGCGCCTTTCGGATAGCGCCCCGGAATCTGGTAGGGGTGGTCCATCTCCTCGGAGGCCATGCCGGCCAGGTTGCCGGCCCATTCGTTGGCTTCCAGCAGGATCTCGTTGGACATCACGTCCAGCTTCTTCTGCACCTCGCCCTGCACGTTCTCGGTGCCCATGCTGCCGAGCACGCCGCCCAGCGCGCCCTTGGACACCGCATGGCTGATTTCCTTGCAGGCACGCGCCACGACCTCGATGAGGAAGCGCAGGTCGGCCGGGGTGTTGTGGCTGCGGGTCTGCTCGATCAGATAGCGGCTCAGGGTAACGCGGGACATGGATGGCTCCGGAGAGAGGAAAAAACCCGCGCAGTTTAACGCGGAATTGGCGGTCACGCTTGACTCCGCGCAACCGCCGGTTGGAGATCGGCGGCGGCGGCGCGGTTCATTTCCGCGGCGCGCAACCGATCGACGGTCGTCAGCCGCGCCCCATCTCGCCGTTCAGGCTGGCCTGGACGATTTCCACCCAGTAGCCGTCGGGATCGCTGATGAAGGCCACGTTCTTCATGCCTCGGTCCAACGGCTTGACGAAGTTCACCCCGAGCGTTTCGAAACGCTCGCAAGCCGCCACCAGGTCGGGCACCGAGAAACAGATATGGCCGAACCCGCGCGGGTCCTGGTTGCCGTTGTGGTACTGGCTGTCGTCGCTCTCGCTGCCCCAGTTGTGGGTCAGCTCGAGGACCGACTGGCGCCCGAAGGTATATCGCTGGCGCTCGTCGACCGCATCAGGCACTTCTTCGCCACGGGTCATGGCGAGGAAATACAGGGAGAAGCGGCCTTCCTCGAAATCCAGGCGACGCAGCAGGCGCATGCCGAGCACCCGCGAGTAGAAGTCGAGCGAGCGCTTCGGATCCTTGACCCGCAACATGGTGTGGTTGAACACGTATTCCTGGGTGATGGCGTCCGGCTCCATGCAGATGCCGGGCTGTACTTCGGTGTTGAAACTCATCGGGCGATTCCCTCGAACGAAACGGATCGGCAGTGTATGGCGGTCGACCGGGCGGCGAGTAACAGCGGGGTACTACTCTCTTGATGCCGGCGCGCGCCGTTCGTTCCGTCGGCGAGAAACGCGACCGGCGCCGCCCGGGCGCCGGTCGCCGCTACCTCAGAAGTCCAGGCTCAGCGCCAGGCTGACGCTCTGCTGGGTATCGTCCTCGCCCTTGCGCCAGTTGTAGCCGCCGCGCAGCGACAGCTCCGGTGCCAGCTTCTGGCTGAAGCCGAGGGAGACGCGGTTGAGGTGGTCCTGCGGGGTGTAGCCTTCGAGGGTGAAGCGATTGCCCGGCAGGCTGTTGAGGGACATGGTCAGGTCCTGGGTGTCGTCCTCGTACTCGCGTTCGTGGGCGTACTCGGCGAACAGCTGGGTATCGCTGCCGAACGCGTACTTGCCTTGCAGGCCGGCGCCCAGGCGCTTCGAGCTGCGCTTCTGGTCGTCGTAGTCGAGCGCGCTGGCGCTGGCGCCCTTCTCGGAATAGCCGTCGACCTCGACCCGTGCATAGTCGGCGCTGACGAACGGCGACAGGTGCCAGGGACTGTCGGCCTGCTGGGCGATGTCGTAGCCCAGGCGCGCGCTGAACGCCCACAGGTGGCCGTTGGTGTCGCCTTTCTCGCTGCGCTCGCCGCCGCCCAGGGCGAACTTGCGCTTCAGGTCGTCGTAGTCGAGGTAGCCGCCGGTCAACGCCGCGTCGGCCCACCAGCGGTTTTCCTGGTACTGCACGAAGGCGCTGGCCATGTAGCTGTCCATCCGGTAGTCGGAATCCTTGGCGCCGGCTTCCAGCTTCTGCCGGTAGAAACCGGCGGCGACCCCGGCGCGCCAGGCCTCGTCGATGCGGTAGCTGCCGCCAAGGGTCAGGTTGTAGCCATTGCCGTCGCCGCTGGCGGCGCTGTCCTGGGAGTCGAAGTCCAGGCGCTGGCCACCGCCGCCGACGAAGCCGCGCCACTGGCCGACGTTCTGCCAGTTCTCCCAGTCCGCCTGCCACTGGCTGCGCAGTTCGTCCTGGTAGGCACGCAGGGTGCCGTGGGCCATTTCCGGCAGCAGGGTCAACTCCCAGGGCGCCGACAGCAGCGAATAGGTGTAGTCGGCGATCAGGCGCTGGCCGGTGATGGTCGGGTGCACGCTGTCATTGAACAGCAGTTTGCTCGGGTCGGGCGTGCTGCCGTTGATCCCGTAGGTCGGGTTCATGGTGCAGCCGTTGCCGCTGAAACAGGTGCCGATCAGGTTCTGGTCGGCGGCCAGGCCGAAGGAAGCCGGGTTGGCCATGCCTTCCTTGAGCAGCAGCGGGATGTTCAACGGAATGACGTTGGCGCCGGCCTGGCTCAACTGGGCGGTCAGCTCGGCGTTGAACGTGCCGCTGAGTTGGCTGGCGAAAGGCTGCAAGGGACCACCGAAGGTAGCCGGGGTCAGGCCCAGGTCGGGCAACAGCCAGACCACGATGTAGCGCGCGCCGGCCTGCTGCAGGGCCTGCACGCTATCCACCAGGCGACCGGCGGCCTGTTGTGCCTGGACGTCGTTGAGGATGCGCCCCTGGAGGAAGTCGTTGCCGCCGCCGGTGATGTAGTACAACGCGTTCGGATCGGCACCCAGGCCCTGGCGGGCACGGTCCACCAGGTAGCCATCGCGGCTGCGCAGGAGGGTATTGTCGCGCTCGATCAGCGAGCCGTTGGCCGCGGTGATCGAGTCGTAGATCTGGTCGGTCCGGTAGCCGCCCACCGCCCAGTTGTTGCCGTCGGCGATGCCCTGCTGGGCGTTGACCGGCGAGGTCGAGGCAGCCAGGTCGCCCGGGGCGATGCCGAGCTGATTGCCGAGCAGCATGGGCGCGGTCGGTCCGAAGATCTCGCCGCTGCCGTTCTGGTAGGTCGGGCCGACCCGGTTGGTGAAACGCGAGGTGCTTCCGGCGGGGCCGGCAGGATCGGGGAACTGCCCGGCATCGCTGAGGCTGTCGCCGAACACCACCAGCGTCGAATAGGGCGAAGGAGCAGCCTGCGGGGCGGTGGACAGCGAAGCCAGCAGGCAGGCCGCTACCAGTGGCTTGAGCGCCATTCTGATCATTCTCTTACTCCGTGATTTGTTTTTATTGTCGGGCCGCCGCGTCGTCGGCATGCGCCCCGGGGCCCGTCGTAAAGCCTCCTCAGCCGAACAGCATAGCGCGGAACCGGCTCATGGCTTGTTCGGCGAGGAACGCAGCAGGCTCATTGCCATTATTACCAGCAGAGCGACCCCCAGCAGAAGTACCGCCCACAGGCCGATCTTCTTCCAGTCGCTACCCGGTGCCGGCGCCGCGGCCGCCATGGCCACCTCCAGCGGTTCGCCCAGGCTGGCGCTACCCAGGGTGGCGCGCTTGCTCTCGGTATAGCCGGGAATCAGTACGCCGAGCGGCAGCGCCGCCGACTGCGCGCCGGGCTTGCCGAACGCCAGCCGGTACGGCGGGCTGCCGCGCACCAGGAACACCAGTTCGCTGGCCGGCAAGCCGACACTCAGGGACGGAACCTCCGGGCCCAGGCCGGTACCTCGTTGGTCCACCTGCAGACGCAGCTCGCGCACCGCCCAGCCCGGCAGTTCCAGCTCGTTCTGCTGTACGTTGCGGCCGTCGATCGGCAGCCGGTAGAGGACCCCGCGTGCCAGGCTGCTCCAGGCGGCCTCCCGGCGCGGCGAAGCGTTCTCCGTACGATCACGGCCGGACAGTTCCACCGGGACGATGGTGTGGGTCAGCGCCTGCTCCAGGGACACCCGCACCCGCTGCAACGGCAACGCCAGCGGCAACTGCCAGCGGTACTCGCCGTCCCCCGCCTGGCGCCCGGCCAGCGGCTCGGACCAGATCATCGGCGCCGGCTCGGTGCTCCGCGTGCTGCCTTGCAGGCGGGCGCCATGGAGGTCTGCCGCGGTTGCCCCGGCCGGCCAGGCCAGACGCAGGTAGCGGGCCTGGCGGCCGGGAAGCTTGACCTCGCTGACGTCGATGCGTTCGCCGTTGAAGGTCAAGCGGGCGATCTGTCCGTCCCCCCAGGCCTGCCAATGCTCGAGGTCGTCGCTGGCTTCCACGGAGAAGCGCTGGAAGCCCTCCTCCGGGCTGCTCCAGTCCAGCCGCAGGCGCTCCAGGGGAAACGTCACCGCGCTCGCGTCGAGCAGCCAGCCGCGCAAAGTCTCGGCAGCCGGCCCGGCGTTTTCCGGCAGCACCTCGACTATGGTGCCGCTGGTGTTGCGCTGCACCCGCAGGTTCGGTTGCGTCGCGTCGGCGGCGGACGTGCCTCGCAACGGGAACAGCCGCACCTCGGCCTCATGCGGCGTGCTGGCCTGGCGCTCGCTGCCGGCCACCAGGGCGTAGGGCAAGGCCTCGCCTTCGGCATCGAAGACCCGCAGGTCGCGCAGGTCGGCATGGGCAGCCGACAACTGCACGCTCATCGGGATGCTCAGGCGATACCAGGGACCTTCGCCCTGCAGCGACAGCGCCACCTGGCGGCTGAAACCTTCGGCAGACTCCTTCGCCGACAGCGGCAGGGACAGGCAGGCGCCCAGCAGGAGCAGGCCGGCGGTTCTGAACGAAAAGGAGCGCGTCATGGCTGCTCGGCCTCCGATGCGACCTCGGCGCGACGCGGAGGCAAGGGTGAGAAGTAGCCGACGACCAGCAACAGGACGCCGACCCCGATGAAGGAGATGATTCGCTCCAGGCTGCCACTGTTGCCCAGCTCGACGAAGAACAGCTTGACCACCACGACGCCGACCAGCGCCGCGCCGACCATCCACAGGTCGCGCCGGCCGAGACGGGTACCGGCGATGGTCAGGCCCAGCGCACAGAGCGTCCAGACCAGCGACAGCCCCGCCTGCACCAGCATCGACGCGGCCAGCGCCTCGGCCTGGAACGGTACGCCGGCCAGGTGGTGCGCGGCGCGGCACACCGCCAGGGTCAGCAGGGCGAACAGCGAGGCGCCGGCCAACGCTTGGCGCCCCAGGCGCGCGCTGGCATTGCCATCGACGAGCGAGGCCAGGCTGGCGTCGCTCCAGCGGTAGAGGGCGAACAGCACGATCAGCAGCCCCAGTTCCAGCGGGTTGGCCAGCGGCAGGTAAGGCAGCGGCTCGGCAGCGCCGTCGCTGAGCAGGTTGGCGCTCCAGAACCAGCCGAGCAGCAACAGCGCCACCGGCGCAGCGGCGAGCAGCCGATACTCTCGCGGGAAGTCGCGCAGCGGCCAGGGCAGGCTCCGCCCGCCAGCCACCAGCAGCAGGTAGGCGCTCGGGACCAACGCCCAGCCCAGCCAACGCCAGGCGTTGTACTGTTCGGCGAGCAGGGCGAACAGGTAGCGCAGCTCCAGCGCCAGCACCCCTAGCAACAGCCAGCAACCGAGCACATGGGCAACGCTCAGGGCCTTCGCCGGCAGCAACGGGGCAAGGCGTCGCAGCGACAGCAGGTGCGTGGCGAACAGCAGCGGCCAGGCCAGCCAGCCGAATTCGCCGAACGGCTGGTAATCGAAACGCCAGGCACTGGCCAGGGCCAACAGCGCCACCGGGACCAGCGCCAGGCACAGCAGGGCCAGTTCGCGCCAGCGCTCGCGCAGCGCCAGCAGCATCCACGACGCCACTGTCGCCGCGGCCACCAGCAGCAACGCATGCTCGCGCAGGCCATAAGGCACGAAGCGGACGGTTTCGCACAGCGCGGTCAGCGCCCACCAGCCGGCTCCCCAGAGCAGCAGCAAGTGCGACAGCTCGGCCAGGCCGAGGGTACCGATACCCAGCGCCCGCTCGCGCTCGCCGGCGCGGCGCAGCCGCCAGGCGCCGACCAGCGCCGCCAGGGCCAGCACTGCCGGCGTCCAGAACCCGGAATGGGCCAGGGGCCGCAGGCCTTCGCCGCTCAGCGAGCCGAACAGCGACGGCCCGGCGAGGAGGAACGCCAGGCCGCCCACTACCTGCAAGGCGAGGCCGAAGTAGAAGCTCAGGCGCTGGCGCAGCACCAGGCTCAGCCAGATGATCAGCAGCCCGCTACCGGCCCATACCGCGCTGGCGCTGCGCCAAGGCAGGACGAACAGCACTGCCAGGTTGACGAACGCCAGACCGGCCAGCAGCACCAGGCTCAAGCCCATGAGCAGCCGACTGTCGTCCTTCACCAGCGGGTCGCGCGCCGCCAGCAGCATGCCGCCGATCAGCGCCAGGCCAATCAGCGAGGCGGTCATCAAGCCACGCCAGCCCGAGTCGAATACCCCACCCTGGCCATCGCCGCCCTGCAAATGCAGGAGGAACAGCGCACCGCCCAGCAGTTGCACGGCGAAGGCGCAGAACAGGAAGGTACGCGAGCCCAGGCGCAAGCCGGCGAACAAGCTCGCCAGGCCGGCCACGGCCCAGGCGATGGCGGTGCCGTCGACGGCCAGGCAGAGCGGTGCGACCAGGTAGAGGAAGGCCAGGCCGGCGGCCGCCAGCAACGGCCGGCAGGCGGGCTCCCAGTCGGCCAGCGCTTTCGCCGGCGCGCGACGCAGCTGCCAGAAGCTGAACAGCGCCGCTGCACCGAGCATCAGCGCGCCCAGCGGCGAACCCTCCAGCAACGTCGTCTCACCCGGGCGCACGCCATTCAGGTAGGCCAACGCCGCACCGCCCTGCAACAGCAGGGCGAAGAGCCGCGCCAGGCGGCGTTGCTGGTGCAGGCCGAGCCAGTAGATGCCGGCACCCTCGACGGCCCAGGCGGCCGAGGTCCAGCGCGCGTCCAGGCCGAGCGGAATGGCCAGGGTGCCGAAGACCACCCCCAGCGCCAGGCAGATTTCCACCAGCAGGCTGGTGCGTCCGGCCGAAGCATGGCCGCGCAGCACCCGCGCCAGGACCATGTAGAAGAGCCCCAGGGCCAGGGCGCTGAAGGCCATGCCGAAGTCGATGTGGCCGATCACCACGCATTGCAGGCCGAACCCCACCAGTGGCGGGCCGAACAGCACGGTGGCGTCGATGTAGTCGGCCTGTCGCGCCGACCAGCGCAGCAGTTCGCCGCGCTCGGCAGGCGCCTGCGCGGCCTCCAGCAGCTTGCGGCGGGCGAAGAGCAGGCCGATCCCGACGTACATCAGGAAGAACAGGGCCAGGAACGGCTCGGTGCTGGCGAACAGCTCCGGTGTATAGGAGCGCAGTCCCCAGGCGAAGCCGATGCCGAAGGTGCCGACGAAGCCGACCAGGTTGAGCGGCCGCCAGGCGCGGAACCAGGCGATGGCGAAGATGCCGGCGTTGAGCAGGGCGAAGTAGCTGAACAGCGCTACATGGTTGCCGCTGCCGGTGGAGGTCAGGATCGGCGCGGCGAAGCCGCCGAGCGCCGCCACCACCGCCAGGCCCATGGCGTTCTGCAGCACGGCGAGGATCGCCGAGCAGATCGTCACCACCACCAGCAGGGCCAGCGCCGCGCCGGGAGAGATCAGCGGATGCAGGCGCATGGCGGCGAAGATGGTCAGGTACAGCACCGCGATACCGGTGCCTTGCAGGATCAGGCCGTAGGCGGCGCGCCGCTCGCGCAACCACCAGCCGACGCCGAGCAGCGCCATCGCTGCCAGCGCCACCCCGGCGTAGCGGTACTCCACCGGCACCGCCACCCGTTCCGAGGCATAGCGCAGGAGGAAGGCCAGGCCGATGAACAGCAGCACCACGCCGATGCGCAATACCGTGTTGCCGCCGAACAGCCAGCCCTTGGCCGCGGCGAAGCCACGCTCGACCAGCGAGGGTTCGCGTGGAGGCGCTGGAGGGGCGGCACGGCGCGGCGCTGGCTGGGCGTCAGGCTGGAACGCCGGCTGACGCTCGATGGGCTGGACGGGTTCGGGGGGACGAGGCGGAGGCGGCGCAGCCTCGACGGCCGGCAGCTCGATGTCCCAGTCCAGCGGCGGGGCAACCTCGGCGGGAGGAGCGGGAGGCGTGTCTGCGAGCGGCTGGTCGATGCCGGCGGCCGGCTCGGGAACGCTTTCGGGAAGGTCCTGCGCCTGGCGCTCCACGCGCAGCAAGCGCTGGTGGATGACCTCGGTGCCGCGCTCGAAGCGTTCGGCGAATTCGCTCATCTGCTTGCGCAGGCGCTCGTTCTGTTGCGCCAGGTTCTGCAGCGAGACGGCCTGTCCCAGGGCCAGGCCGGAAAGGCCGCCGAGGAGGGCGCCGACCAGCGATTCCCCGGCGAAGCCGCCGAGGATCAGGCCCACCAGCATGAAAATCCATTGCATGCGTCGAATCCTTGATCAAGAGGTACCACGATCCACTGATACCTGCCCTGGCCATCCTGCCAGAGCGGAACCCGCGCCGGGAGTATACAGCCCGCATTCCAGAGATTCGACGCATTCCGACGCCCGCCCCGTGGCGAGCTACCTCTTCCTGGCGATGAACTGGACCACGCAGGCCGCGCCGGTGTGGAAACGGCCCTCGACCACCTCGCGCTCGATTTCCCGCGCCAGCAGCACTTCGCACTCCGGCAGCTCAGCCTCCAGCGCCGCACGGCTCACCAGCATGTCGACGTCCGCCGGGCCGCCGGTGCCGCGGCCGAGTTGTTCCGGCCGATAGGCCTCCAGCAGGAAGAGACCGCCCGGTCGCAGCGAACGCTCCAGCAGGCGGTTGAGTCTGCCGCGCACGCGACTGGGCAGGTGCGCGAAGATCGACACCACCGCGCCGAACGCCGCTGCCGGCGGTTCGTAGTCCGCCAGGTCGACCACCAGGGTGTCGATCGACACGCCTTTCGCCTCGGCCAGCCGGCGCGCCTTGGCCAGGCCGACGGCGGAGCCGTCCACGCCAAGCACCTCCAGCCCCAGCGAAGCGAGGAACACCGCGTTGCGCCCCTCGCCCTCGGCGACGCTCAGCACCGGCCCGGCCAGCCGCTGCGCATGCTCCTTCAGGAAAGCGTTGGGTTCGGTTCCGTAGACATACTCTTCGGCGGCATAGCGTTCGTCCCACATGAGGTTCACCTCGTCTGTATTTCGTCACGGCCCAGGTGCCGAAACGCTAGTCTTCCACTTCAAGTCGACTTGAGGTCAAGGGCATGCGGCAACTGGACATAGGCGAGGTCGCGCGACGATCCGGGGTACCGGCCTCGACCCTGCGCTACTACGAGGAAAAGGGACTGATCGCCTCCAGCGGCCGGCACGGCCTGCGCCGGCTGTTCGATGCAGGCGTGCTGGAGCGGCTGGCGCTGATCGGGCTGGGCCGCGCCGCCGGGTTGTCGCTGGACGAGATTGCCGGCATGGGCGCAGCCGACGGCGCGCTGCGGATCGACCGCGCGGCGCTGGCGGCCAAGGCCGACGAACTGGACCGGACGATCCGCCGCCTCGCCGCCATGCGCGACGGCCTGCGGCATGCCGCGGCCTGTCCGGCGCGCGAGCACATGGACTGCCCGACGTTCCGCCGCTTGCTGCGGGCCGCTGCCGCGGGGGCCATCAAGCCCCGCCGGAAAGCGCCCGGCGCATAGCAAAACGGCCGGCAGGCCGGGCACCCCTGCCCTGCCTGCCGGCCGCGAGGCACGCCGTTGCGGCGCGCCGGTACGGCAACGGTTTAGACCTTGCTGCGCTCGTAGCGCTTGCGGTCGTTCTCGTTGAGCATCTTCTTGCGCAGGCGGATCGACTTCGGCGTCACTTCCACCAGCTCGTCGTCGGCGATGAACTCCAGCGCCTGCTCGAGGGTGAAGCGGATCGGCGGAACCAGGGCGATGACTTCGTCCTTGCCGGAAGCGCGCATGTTGTCGAGCTTCTTGCCCTTGGTCGGGTTGATCACCAGGTCGTTGTCACGGCTGTTGATGCCGGCCAACTGGCCTTCGTAGATTTCGTCGCCCGGGCCGAGGAACAACTTGCCGCGGCTCTGCAGGGTCTCCAGCGAGTAGGTCAGCGCGGTGCCGGTGGCCATGGAGACCAGTACGCCGTTCTGGCGGTTGCTGACTTCGCCGGCCTTGATCGGACCGTAGTGGCTGAAGGTCGAGGTCAGGATGCCGGTGCCCGAGGTCAGGGTCAGGAAGTTGTTGCGGAAGCCGATCAGGCCGCGCGCCGGAATGGTGTACTCCAGGCGCACGCGGCCCTTGCCGTCGGGAATCATGTTGCTCAGGTCGCCCTTGCGCAGGCCCATCTGCTCCATCACCGAGCCCTGGTGCTGCTCCTCGATGTCGATGGTGACGTTCTCGTAGGGCTCCTGTTTCTCGCCGTCCTTCTCGATGATCACCACTTCCGGGCGGCCCACGGCCAGCTCGAAGCCTTCGCGGCGCATGGTCTCGATCAGTACCGACAGGTGCAGTTCGCCACGGCCGGAAACCTTGAACTTCTCCGGGCTGTCGCCCGGCTCGACGCGCAGCGCCACGTTATGCAGCAGTTCCTTCTCCAGGCGCTCCTTGATGTTGCGGCTGGTGACGAACTTGCCTTCGCGGCCGGCGAACGGCGAATCGTTGACCTGGAAGGTCATGCTCACGGTCGGCTGGTCGACGGTCAGCGGCGGCAGCGCCTCGACGTTCTGCGGGTCGCACAGGGTATCGGAGATGAACAGCTCCTCCATGCCGCTGACGCAGACGATGTCGCCGGCTTCCGCCTCGGCCACCTCGACGCGCTGCAGGCCGTGGTGGCCCATGATCTTCAGGATGCGGCCGTTGCGCTTGCTGCCGTCGTCGCTGATGGCCACCACCGGGGTGTTGGACTTGACCTTGCCGCGGGTGATGCGGCCGATACCGATCACGCCGAGGAAGCTGTTGTAGTCCAGCTGCGAGATCTGCATCTGGAACGGACCCTCGGTGTCCACCACCGGGGCCGGGACGTGGTCGATGATCGCCTGGAACAGCGCGTCCATGTTGTCGTCCATCTTCTCGTGGTCAAGGCCGGCGATGCCGTTCAGGGCGCTGGCGTAGACGATCGGGAAGTCGAGTTGCTCGTCGGTGGCGCCGAGGTTGTCGAACAGGTCGAAGATCTGGTCGATGACCCAGTCCGGACGCGCGCCCGGGCGGTCGATCTTGTTCACCACCACGATCGGACGCAGCCCGGCCTTGAAGGCCTTCTGGGTCACGAAGCGGGTCTGCGGCATGGGGCCGTCCTGGGCGTCGACCACCAGCAGCACGGAGTCGACCATCGACATCACGCGCTCCACCTCGCCGCCGAAGTCGGCGTGACCGGGGGTGTCGACGATGTTGATGTTGTAGCCGTTCCACTTGATCGCGGTGTTCTTCGCCAGGATGGTGATGCCACGCTCTTTTTCCTGGTCGTTGGAGTCCATCACCCGCTCGCTTTCCGCTTCTTTGCGGTCGAGGGTGCCGGACAGCTTCAGCAGCTTGTCCACCAGGGTGGTCTTGCCATGGTCGACGTGGGCGATGATGGCGATGTTGCGCAGATTTTCGATCACAAGTCTTGTCTCGTTTAACGCCCGAAGCGCGGCTTCGCGGCGGTGGTGGGGTCGGACAGGGCGGCGCCCGACACGACAGGCTTCTTCAATTAAGGGGCGGGCAGCAGGCGGACGCTGCCCCGGTCCGGCCGGCACGCCGAAGGGCGGGCATCGGCCTAGGCGGCGGACGTGTCGGGAGGACGGTGGCGGATGCTGCCGCCGAACAAGCCAGGCTGCTTAAGCCGGACGATAAACACGCACATTGGTGTGCCCCTCGTTGAGCAGGTGATGGGCATGCAGGCGGCTCATCACCCCTTTGTCGCAATACAGGAGGTACTGGCGGTTGGCGTCCAGTTCCTTGAAGCGGCTGTTGATCGCGTAGAACGGCAGCGCCTGGACTTCGACGCCTTCCAGGGCCAGGGGTTCGTCTTCCTGGGCATCAGGATGGCGGATATCGATGACAATCTGACCGGGCAGCACCTCGCCGACCTCTTCCACCTGCAGGTCCTGGCCGAGTTCGTCGATCACCCGGTCGACGGTGCGCTGGGTGGCTCGCTCCAGGGCGCGCTCGAGCACCGCCATGTCGAATTTCGACTCTTCGTGCTCGACGCGGTAGGGCTTGGCCTGGGTGGTCGGGTTCACCGAGATCACCCCGCAGTATTCCGGCATGTGCCGGGCGAACTCGGCGGTGCCGATCTGCCGGGCGGTGTCGATGATGTCCTGCTTGTGGCTGACGATCAGCGGGCGCAGCACCAGGGTGTCGGTAACCCGGTCGATCACCGAGAGGTTCGGCAGGGTCTGGCTGGACACCTGGGAGATCGCCTCGCCGGTCACCAGCGCGTCCAGCTCCAGGCGCTCGGCCACGCGGCTGGCGGCGCGCAGCATCATGCGCTTGAGGGTCACGCCCATATAGCTGTCGTCGACCTTGGTGAGGATCTCGCCGACCACTTCCTCGAACGGCACGCTGACGAACAGCACGCGCTGCGAGCGGCCGTACTTCTCCCACAGGTAGTGGGCGACTTCCATCACCCCCAGTTCGTGGGCGCGCCCGCCGAGGTTGAAGAACACGAAGTGGCTGATCATCCCGCGGCGCATCATCTGGTAGGCCGCCACGGTCGAGTCGAAGCCGCCGGACATCAGCACCAGCACCTGTTCCAGCGCGCCCAGCGGATAGCCGCCCAGGCCCGGATGCTGGCGATGGATGACGAACAGGCGGTCGAGGCGGATTTCCATCCGCACCTCGACTTCCGGCTGCTTCAGGTCGATCCCGGCAGCCCCGCATTCGCGGCGCAGGCCGCTGCCGACGTAACGTTCCACCTCCATCGAGGTGAACGCGTGCTTGCCGGCGCGCTTGCAGCGCACGGCGAAGGTCTTGCCGGCCAACTGGTCGCCGAAATGCGCCTTGCACTTGGCGAGGATGTCGTCGAAATCGCCCAGCGGATACTCGTGGACCTCGAGGAAATGACCGATGCCCGGGGTGCAGGTCAGGCGCTCGATCATCTCGCGCCTGGCCTTGGCGTCGACCACGGCGGTCTCTACCTCCAGGTTGTCCCACTCGCCCTCGACCTTCAGCTCCGGGTCCAGGTCGCGCAGCACCGCGCGGATGTTCTTCGCCAACTGCCGGATGAAGCGCTTGCGCACCGGCCGGCTCTTGATGGTGATTTCCTGGAAGGTCTTGACGATGAGTTTCATGCGAGGGACGCGAACGCGCGGGGCGACGGAAAAAAAGGGGCGGAATTATATCTGAAATTGCTCACGTATTGAGCAGAAATATGCACAGTTATTTTTGCTGCACCAAAATGGAATGATGCACCAACATGGAGCACCATAACGGTGCACCCGAAGGCCGCCCAGCTACCCTGAAGAAGACCTGGCCCCGCCAAACATGGGGCCCTGCCCGATTCCGGGCACTGGCACGCAACTTGCTCACTTGTGAGGCAGGTTGCCCTGGCGGAGTATTCCGGCCGGCATCACCCGATACTGGGGCACAGAAAAAGCTCCCAGCTCTAATCCCTCCTGGAGGACAGCATGTCGTACAAGTCGCACCAACTGATCAAAGACCATGACGTGAAGTGGGTAGACCTGCGCTTCACCGATACCAAGGGCAAGCAGCAACACGTCACCATGCCGGCTCGCGACGCGCTGGACGATGAGTTCTTCGAAGCCGGCAAGATGTTCGACGGCTCCTCCATCGCCGGCTGGAAAGGCATCGAAGCCTCCGACATGATCCTGATGCCGGACGACAGCACCGCCGTCCTCGATCCGTTCACCGAAGAGCCGACCCTGATCCTGGTCTGCGACATCATCGAGCCGAGCACCATGCAAGGCTACGAGCGCGACCCGCGCAACATCGCCAAGCGCGCCGAGGAGTACCTGAAGTCCACCGGCATCGGCGACACCGTGTTCGTCGGCCCGGAGCCGGAGTTCTTCATCTTCGACGAAGTGAAGTTCAAGTCCGACATCTCCGGCTCGATGTTCAAGATCTTCTCCGAGCAGGCTTCCTGGAACACCGACGCCGACATCGAGTCCGGCAACAAGGGCCATCGCCCGGGCGTGAAGGGCGGCTACTTCCCGGTACCGCCGGTCGACCACGACCATGAAATCCGCACCGCCATGTGCAACGCCCTGGAAGAAATGGGCCTGGTGGTCGAAGTCCACCACCACGAAGTGGCGACCGCCGGCCAGAACGAGATCGGCGTGAAGTTCAACACCCTGGTCGCCAAGGCCGACGAAGTGCAGACCCTGAAGTACTGCGTGCACAACGTCGCCGACGCCTACGGCAAGACCGTGACCTTCATGCCGAAGCCGCTGTACGGCGACAACGGTTCGGGCATGCACGTGCACATGTCGATCTCCAAGGACGGCAAGAACACCTTCGCCGGCGAAGGCTATGCCGGCCTGTCCGAGACCGCCCTGTACTTCATCGGCGGCATCATCAAGCACGGCAAGGCCCTGAACGGCTTCACCAACCCCTCGACCAACTCCTACAAGCGCCTGGTCCCGGGCTTCGAAGCTCCGGTGATGCTGGCCTACTCGGCGCGCAACCGTTCCGCCTCGATCCGTATCCCCTACGTATCCAGCCCGAAGGCCCGCCGTATCGAAGCGCGCTTCCCGGACCCGGCAGCCAACCCCTACCTGGCCTTCGCCGCGCTGCTGATGGCCGGCCTGGACGGCATCCAGAACAAGATCCACCCCGGCGATGCCGCCGACAAGAACCTGTACGACCTGCCGCCGGAAGAGGCGAAGGAAATCCCGCAGGTTTGCGGCAGCCTGAAAGAGGCGCTGGAAGAACTCGACAAGGGCCGCGCGTTCCTGACCAAGGGCGGCGTGTTCACCGACGAGTTCATCGATGCCTACATCGAGCTGAAGAGCGAAGAAGAGATCAAGGTGCGCACCTTCGTGCACCCGCTGGAATACGACCTGTACTACAGCGTCTGATCCACCCTTTCCTATAACAACGAGTCACCCTCTTGAGGCCTCCTTCGGGAGGCCTTTTTTATGGGCCGGCCCATGGAGAAACGCAAAGTTCGCCGCGCCGTTCGGTTAGACTTGCCGCGCTCCCCGCCCCAAGGATAAGGACCGTCCATGCGTCACTCTCTCTGGCTCCTGCTTGCCGCCATCCTCAGCCTGCCCGCCCAGGCCGGCACCGAATGCCGCGATATCCACGACCGCGACCTGCGGCGCATGTGCAACGCACTGGAACGCGGCGACAGCGGGGATTGCGGCGACATCGACAGCCGCGACCTGCGGCGTTACTGCGGCGCGCTGCTGGCGCCGGGACAGCGCTACGACTGCGACGACATCCGCGACGGCGACACGCGCCGCCAGTGCCGCGCCATCGTCCGCGGCGACCGCAAGCGCTGCGACGACATCGACAGCCGCGACATGCGCCGCCAGTGCCGGGCCGTGGTATCGCGTGCGCCGTGGCAGTGCGACGGCATCGACGACCGCGACATGCGCCGCATCTGCCGGGTCATCCTGTCGCGCTAGATGCCGCCGTCCGCCGGCGTGCCCTGCTCGTCCGGTTCCGCGGATTTCGCCTTGGGCGCCCGGCTCAACTGTACGTTGAGACGCGGCATGGACAGTTCGAGGCCGGCCTGGTCGAGGCGCCGACGCAGGCGCAGGTTGAACGCCCGCTGGACCTCCCACTGCTTGATCGGCGCGGTCTTGAAGCGGAAGCGCAGGATCGCCTGGCCGTTGTCGAAACTCTCCACGCCCTGCAATTCCATCGGCGACCACAGGTTGCGGTAGACCGCCGGGTCGCTGCGCAGCTCCATCGCGACCTCGCGCACCAGCGCCACCGCGTCGTCGATCGGCATGCTCGCCGGCACCGGCCAGCGGAACATCGCGTAGCCGAACTGACGCGAGTAGTTCTTGATGCTCTTGATCTCGCTGAACGGGATGGTATGCACCACGCCGTCCAGGTCGCGCAGGCGCACGGTACGGATAGTCAGGCCCTCGACCGTGCCAAGGTGGCCGCCGACGTCGACGTAGTCGTCGATCGACAGCGAGTCCTCGATGATGATGAACAGGCCGGTGATCAGGTCCGCCACCAGCGACTGCGCGCCGAAGCCGATGGCCAGGCCGATCACGCCGGCACCGGCCAGCAACGGGGTGACGTTCATGCCCATGTTGGCCAGGGCGACGATCAGGGCGATCACCGCGATGGTGGCGAACAGTACGTTGCGGATCAGCGGCAGCATGGTCAGCGCGCGGGTGTTCGGCCGGCTCTTGCCGCCCAGGCCGAGGCTGTGCTGGATCGCGGTATCGGTGAGGATCCAGATCAGCCAGGCGACCAGCAGGGTGGTGCCGAAGCTGACTACCTTCATGCTGATCTGCTCGCCCTCGCCTTCCGCATAGCGAATCAGCGACATGCCCCAGACGCGCAAGGCGACCTCGATGAAGAACAGCACCACGAAGATGTGCAGCAGGGTGTAGCCGAAGCTTTGCAACTGCTCGATGTACGGCGCGCTGCGGCGCGGGCCGGCGCCGACCCGACTGGAACGGCGGCGGATCAGCCCGATCACGGTCATCGCCACCACCGCCAGCACCGCGCAGACCAGCGCCCGGCGCAACGCCGAACTGCTGTCGCCGGCGGAAACGAAGGTGGCGAACAGGGAAATCCCCACCAGCACCAGCACCGGCACGAACCACAGCGAGCCGACCAGTTGCACCAGGTCGTGCAGGCTACGGCGCTTGAGGCGGCGCTCCAGCGGCTGGTTGCGGATCAGGTGGGCGATCGGCCGGCGGAAACGCATCACGAACAGCGCGGTGAACAGCGCGGCGCTGGCGTTGGCCAGGGTACTCAGGCAGATCGAGGTGTGCTCGCCGAGGCCGGCGATCAGCCGCGGATCGTGGGCGACCTCGCCCAGCGCGGCGAGGCTGCCGATCAGCCACAACGGGCGGAACGCCTGGCGCCGCAGGATATCCAGGGCGCGCTGGCGGTGCGGGCCGCTGAGCAGCGAGAGGGAAATCACGCACAGCGCGGAGAACAGCGTGCCGCAGACCAACACATAGGCCATGACCATCGCCAGGGTCTTGCTCAGGGAGTCCGGCAGCACCACCGACAGGTACAGGGTGATGAGGAAGGCCACCAGCCAGGGGCCCAGCTTGCGCAGGGAAAACAGCAGCAGGTCGCGGGTCTTCGGATGCTGCGGCAACTCCGCCGACAGGCCGAAGCGCTCGCGCATGCGCCGGCTGAGCCAGAGCAGCGCGCTAGCCAGGCAGGCCCAGAGGAGGATCACCACCGAAAAATCGAAGACCATCGCCGGCAGGTCGCGCCAGCTGGGAAAGCGCTCCTCGAGTTCGGCACGCGCCAGCTGGAACTGGTTGCCCCATAACGCGACCGGGCTGTTCGCGCCCTGGAACTGCTTTTCCAGGCTGGTCAGGGTATCGCCGATCAGCCCCAGCACCCCACCCTCGCTTTCCTTGCCTTTCTTGGTCACGTCGCGCAGCTGTTTCAGCTTTTTCAGCAGGTCGGCGCGCTGCCTGTCGTTCTCCAGGGTCTGGATGACCTGGTTCAGCGATTGTTCCAACTGCGCATCGCTGACCTTCTCGCCACCGGAGGAACTCCCCGCCAACGGGTTCGGCAGCGCCGCGGCGCCCGGCGGCGAGTAGAACAGGGCGGCGCAGAGGCACAGCAGCAGGGCCGCCAGGACGCGGGAGCGAAGGGTGAAGCGGGCGATGATCGGCACGAGAAAGGCAGTCCCCAAGGTGAGAAACCGAAACAGCCGCATCATACAAGCCGGACACCCGCCGTTTCGAACGGGGCCGCCGGCCGGCGGCGCAAGCACAGACACTCTGGCGCAACGAGGGTTCGCCCCGCCAGTGCCGGCTGAGACGAACGCAGCCGCGCGGCGGGGCACAGCGACCGCCAACGTGCCCCAGCGCACACCTTCGAATACCCGCATGCCGCACAATGCACGGCTTGCCAGCGCGCCGATGCGGTGCAACGCTTGGCAGGTTCACCCGGAGACCGTCCATGCGCCTGATCACCAGCTGCCTGCTCCTGGCCGCCGCCCTGCCGGCCATGGCGCAGATCTACCAATACACCGACGCCAACGGCAACAAGGTATTCACCAACCAGCCGCCAGACGGGGTGCAGGCGCAGACCGTCGAACTGCAGCCGACCAATACCGTAGGAATCGACACGCCGGAAAAGTCCTCCGCGGGCAATGCCCCGGCCGCCGATAGCGAGGCCGCCGCCTACGAGATCCTTGCCCTCAGCGACCTCCCCACGGAAGAGGCGCTGCGCGCCAACAACGGCACCTTCAACGTCAGCGTCAGCATCCGCCCGGCCCTGCACAGCGGCCACCAGTTGCAACTGGTGCTGGACGGCAAACCCTACGGCACGCCCAGCGGCGGCACCCGCTTCACCCTGCACGAGATCGACCGCGGCGACCACAGCCTCGCGGTACAGGTACTCAACGGCGAACGGGTGCTGCAATCCAGCCCGCCGGTGACCTTCACCGTGCAGCGCGTGCACCTCGGGAAGAAACGATGATCCCGCGCATTCTCGGCGCCCTCCTGCTGTGCCTGGCCTGCGCCGCGCAAGCGGGGGTCTACACCTACATCGACGCCGAGGGCAACCGCGTCTACACCGACCAGCCGCCCAGCGGGCGCAAGGCCCAACGCGTCGAACTGGCGCCGGGCAACAGCGTGGCACCACCGGGCATACGCTATCGTCCGCCCGCCGCGCCGCTGGAGGTGAAGCCGCCGGCCTACCAGCTACTGCGCATCCTCTTCCCCGAACCGGACGCAACCCTGCGCGCCAACAGCGGCGACGTCATCGTCACCGTCACCAGCGAGCCGGCGCTGCTGCCCGGCCATCGCTATCGCCTGCTGCTCGACGGCAAGCCTGCCGGAGTGCCGGGACGCAGCCCGGTGTTCCCGTTGAAGAACCTCGATCGCGGCACCCACCAGGTCGCAGTGGAAATCATCGATGGCGACGGCATGACCGTCGAAAGCACCCCGAGCCAGCCCTTCCACCTGCATCGAGTGAGCATCGCCGGGCAACCCCTGCCGGAGGTCGATACGCCGCTGGTCAGCGCGATAGAGCCAAGCGAGCGCTAGCCGAACTTCCCCTGCCCACTCCACGGTGCGCGGGATTTTCCGGTTTATTTCCCGATTCTCCTGGCGAAAACGCCGCCGGCCACGCCAACGCACCAGATTGGTGCGATTACCCGCACCACTTTCTATACTGTCCCCATTTCGGGTCACCGCTCGTCGCCGAAAACCTTCCCGGCGCACCTCTAGCCAGCGCCTCGGCAGAAAAAACGCGCCTTTTCGGCGCCTGGTTTGCTTTTTGCATTTTCCTGCCCAACCTTGGAACAGCTGCCCGCCATGCCGACCGATACCCTGCACCGACTGTTGCTCGACAACCTGACCACCGCGGTGATCCTGCTCAACGGCGAACTGCGCCTGGAGTACATGAACCCGGCGGCGGAGATGCTCCTGGCCGTGAGCGGCCAGCGCAGCCACGGGCAATTCATCAGCGAGCTGTTCACCGAATCGCCGGAAGCCTTGAACTCGCTGCGCCAGGCGGTGGAACAGGCACATCCGTTCACCAAGCGCGAAGCGACCCTGACCTCGATCACCGGCGTCAGCATCACGGTCGACTATGCGGTGACGCCCATCCTCAACCGCAACGAGACGCTGCTGCTGCTCGAGGTCCATCCGCGCGACCGGCTGATGCGGATCACCCGCGAAGAAGCGCAGTTGTCCAAGCAGGAGACCACCAAGCTGCTGGTGCGCGGGCTCGCCCACGAGATCAAGAACCCGCTCGGCGGCATCCGCGGCGCAGCGCAACTGCTATCCCGCGAGCTGCCGGAAGAGTCGCTGAAGGACTACACCAACGTCATCATCGAAGAAGCCGACCGGTTGCGGAACCTGGTGGACCGCATGCTCGGCTCGAACAAACTGCCGAACCTGGCGCCGACCAACATCCATGAAGTGCTGGAGCGGGTCAGCAGCCTGGTGGAAGCGGAGAGCCAGGGCAGCATCACCCTGGTCCGCGACTACGACCCGAGCATCCCCGACCTGCTGCTCGACCGCGAGCAAATGATCCAGGCCGTGCTCAACATGGTACGCAACGCCATGCAGGCGATCGCCGGGCAGAACGACCTGCGCCTCGGTCGCATCACCCTGCGCAGCCGTACCCTGCGCCAGTTCACCATCGGCCACACGCGTCACCGCCTGGTGTGCAAGGTGGAGATCATCGACAACGGCCCGGGCATTCCGGCCGAGCTCCAGGAAACCATCTTCTACCCCATGGTCAGCGGCCGTCCGGACGGTACCGGACTCGGCCTGGCCATCGCCCAGAACATCATCAGCCAGCACCAGGGGCTGATTGAATGCGAGAGCCACCCCGGCCATACCGTGTTCAGTCTGTTCCTGCCCCTGGAACAAGGAGTGCATTGACCATGAGCCGATCAGAGACCGTCTGGATCGTCGACGACGACCGCTCCATCCGCTGGGTACTGGAAAAGGCCCTGCAACAGGAAGGCATGACCACGGTGAGCTTCGACAGCGCCGACAGCGTGATCGGCCGCCTCGGCCGGCAGCAGCCGGACGTGATCATCTCCGATATCCGCATGCCCGGCGCCAGCGGCCTCGACCTGCTGGCGCAGATCCGCGAACTGCATCCGCGCCTGCCGGTGATCATCATGACCGCGCATTCCGACCTCGACAGCGCGGTGGCCTCCTACCAGGGCGGCGCCTTCGAATACCTGCCCAAGCCGTTCGACGTCGACGAGGCGGTCTCCCTGGTCAAGCGCGCCAACCAGCACGCCCAGGAGCAGCAGGGCCTGGAGCTGCCGGCGAACCAGGCGCGCACGCCGGAGATCATCGGCGAGGCGCCGGCGATGCAGGAGGTATTCCGCGCCATCGGCCGCCTCAGCCATTCCAACATCACCGTGCTGATCAACGGCGAATCGGGTACCGGCAAGGAGCTGGTCGCCCATGCCCTGCATCGCCACAGCCCGCGCGCAGCCTCGCCATTCATCGCGCTGAACATGGCGGCGATCCCCAAGGACCTGATGGAATCCGAGCTGTTCGGCCATGAGAAGGGCGCCTTCACCGGGGCCGCCGCCCAGCGCCGCGGACGCTTCGAGCAGGCCGATGGCGGCACCCTGTTCCTCGACGAGATCGGCGACATGCCGGCCGACACCCAGACCCGCCTGCTGCGCGTCCTGGCCGACGGCGAGTTCTACCGGGTCGGCGGGCACACGCCGGTGAAGGTCGACGTGAGGATCATCGCCGCCACCCACCAGAACCTGGAAAGCCTGGTGCGCGACGGCAAGTTCCGCGAGGACCTGTTCCATCGCCTGAACGTGATCCGCATCCACATCCCGCGGCTGGCCGACCGCCGCGAGGACATCCCGGCGCTGGCCCGGCACTTCCTCAGCCGCGCCGCCCAGGAGCTGGCGGTGGAACCCAAGCTGCTGAAGGCGGAAACCGAGGAGTACCTGAAGAACCTCGGCTGGCCGGGCAACGTCCGCCAACTGGAGAACACCTGCCGCTGGATCACCGTGATGGCCTCCGGCCGCGAGGTGCACATCGACGACCTGCCGCCGGAGCTGCTGACCCAGCCGCAGGACAGCGCGCCGGCGGCGAACTGGGAACAGGCCCTGCGCCAGTGGGCCGACCAGGCGCTGGGCCGCGGCCAGTCGAACCTGCTGGACAGCGCCGTGCCGGCCTTCGAACGGATCATGATAGAAACCGCCCTCAAGCACACCGCCGGCCGCCGCCGCGATGCCGCCGTGCTGCTCGGCTGGGGCCGCAATACCCTGACCCGCAAGATCAAGGAGCTGGGGATGAACGTCGATGGAGCCGACGACGAAGGCGACGACTGAAGCGCCACTGCTCCCATGAGCGACCCAACGGGGCCTTCGGGCCCCGTTTTTCATGGTCCGTCGCGCGCCCCTGCCAAGCGAGACGCCGCCCCAGCCTCGGCAGGGCGCCCGCCCGGAACCACCGGTCAAATCGTAGCGTAGGGCGAATAACCGCATCGCGGTTATCCGCCGATTGTGCAGGGCCGCGGCGGATAACGCCTATGGCGTTATTCGCCCTACAGGCCGCAGCACAGCCCCAACCTCGGCGAGCACCCGCCCGGCACCGTCGATCAAACCGTGGCGTAGGGCGAATAACCGCATCGCGGTTATCCGCCGGTTCGGCAGGGCTGCGGCCCTTGCCCGGATTTTGGGCAGCGTGCACCAGCAGGCGACAAATCGGCATCAATCGCTGGCGGAAAAGCCCGCTCCGTCATTTTTCCGCAATCGACTTCCCACAAACCCCTGGGATGCCGCCAAGCCCTTGATCCACGGGCTTCCAGAGGCATTCATCACCAGCTCGCCCACAGACTTATCCACAATCCTTCAGGAAAGCGCGCGCGCCGCCAGCGCGCTCATGAGAATTGGCACAGCCCCTGCATTGGAGCAGATAACGAAGATTTCGGGGGCCTCGGTACAGGCAGGCTGGGGAATCCCCTCTTTTACACCCGGCGGCAGACGCAGCATCCGCGCGCAACCGCCACACCCGTTTCGGGGACCTCGGTACAGGCAGGCTGAGAACTCCCCTCTTTTATGCCCGGCGGTAGCGCAGTGATCCGCGCCTCCGCCCTCCCGTTTGGGGACCTCGGTACAGGCAGGCTGAGAATTCCCCCTTTTATTCCCGGCCGTCGCGCTCCTGCAGTTCGACGACCAGGCGCCAGCCCTCGCCGTCCTCCGACCACTGCCAGCGCCCCTGCAAGGGGCGGGTCGAGACCAGGCTCAACAGCAGCGCCTTTCCCTCCTCGCGGACGCGCCAGCGCAACGGTTGGCCCAGCCATCGTCCATCTCCCTGCTGCGCCGCGCCCCGGGCGACGATGCGCAACGTCAGGGCACCCTCCACCCGTGCCGCCGTAACCGCAGCCTGGCGATCGAAGCGCAGGACCAGGCCCTGCTCGCTCTCCCCGACCGCCAGCAGTTGCGGCGCAGACGTCGGCAGCGAAGCGGGACCGAACAACCTGCCGAGCATCAGCCCGAACAACAACCCGGCAAGCACCAGCGCACCCCAGACTTTCCAGCGCTGGCGCCGCAGATCGTCGATGGCGGAGGTAGAATGCCGCCCGTTATCTGCTCCGGAGCCCTGCATGTTCCACGTCATCCTGTTTCAACCGGAGATACCTCCGAATACCGGCAACATTATCAGGCTCTGCGCCAACGCCGGATGCAGTCTGCACCTGATCGAGCCGCTCGGTTTCGAACTGGACGACAAGCGCTTGCGCCGTGCCGGCCTCGACTACCACGAATACGCCAGCGTACGCCGCTACCCGGATCTGCAGAGCTGCCTCGAGGCCCTCGGCCAGCCACGCCTGTTCGCCTTCACCACCAAGGGGTCGCGGGCCTTCCACGAAGTGGCCTACCAGCGCGGCGATGCCTTCCTCTTCGGCCCGGAAAGCCGCGGACTGCCGGAGGACGTGCGCAACGCCCTGCCAACCGATCGGCGCCTGCGCCTGCCGATGCGCGAAGGCTGCCGTAGCCTGAACCTGTCCAACACGGTGGCGGTGACCGTCTACGAAGCCTGGCGCCAGCTCGGCTTCGCCATGGACTGAGCCGGCCGACAGGCATGAAAAAGCCCGCGCAAGGCGGGCTTCTTCGCAAGCGCTGGGCTTACTGGACCGACGGCGTCGGGATCTCGCCGGAGGCCTGCATGCGGGCGATTTCCTGGGCGTAGAGGGCGTCGAAGTTCACCGGCGACAGCATCAGCGCCGGGAACGAACCGCGTACCACCAGGTTGTCCAGGGCTTCGCGAGCGTACGGGAAGAGGATGTTCGGGCAGAACGCGCCAAGGGTATGGCTCATGCTCGACGGATCGAGGTTCTTGATCAGGAAGATGCCGGCCTGCTGCACTTCGGCGATGAAGGCAGTGGTGTCCTCGCCGTTCTTCACGGTCACCGATACGGTCAGGACCACTTCGTAGAAGTCGCCGTCCAGCTGCTTCTGGCGAGTGTTCAGGTCCAGGCTGATGGACGGGTTCCATTCCTGGCGGAAGATTTCCGGTGACTTCGGCGACTCGAACGACAGGTCGCGCAGGTAGATGCGCTGCAGGGAGAACTGGGGTTGCTGCTCGTCGGCAGCGCCGTTGGTAGCTTGCTCGGTCATTTTCGGGCCTTCCCTTGGGTCAATTCATGAATGGTTTCAGGCAGACAGCAGCGCGTCCAGCTTGCCGGCGCGCTCCAGTGCATGAAGGTCGTCGCAGCCGCCGACATGGGTCTCGCCGATCCAGATCTGCGGCACGGTGGTCGATCCCGCCTTGCGTGCCAGCTCGGCGCGCAGTTCGGGCTTGCCGTCGCAGGCGATCTCCTGGAAGTCCACGCCCTTGCGTTGCAGCAACTGCTTGGCGCGGATGCAGTACGGACACCAGGCGGTGGTGTAGATCACGACGAGCGGCATGTCACTTCACCAGCGGCAGGTTGTCGCCGCGCCAGCTGCCGATCCCGCCGGACAGCTTGGCGGCGTTGAAGCCGGCCTTCTTCAGGACGCCGCCCCAGGTACCGGAGTGCTGGCCCATGGCGTCGACCAGGATGATGGTCTTGCCCTTGTACTTTTCCAGTTCGGTCATGCGGCTGTTCAGCTTGTCGGCCGGGATGTTCAGCGCGTCGACGATGTGCCCGCTGGCGAACTCCTTGGCCGGACGGATATCCAGGACCACCGCCTGGTCGGCATTGACCAGCGCGGTCAGCTCGCGGGTCGACAGGCTCTTGCCGCCCTTGCGCAGCTCGTGCAGCAACAGCAGGACCAGCAGGACCAGCAGCGCCGCGACCAGCAGGTAGTGGTTGGTGGCGAACTCGATCAGACGGGAAACGAATTGCATGGTGACGGATATCCAGGGCGTAAAAATGCCGGCCAGTATACAGACCGCGCCGGCCAGGGGGGAACCCGCCGGGCGGCGCCCCGCTCGGCTCCAGGAAATGGCGTCGCGGGAAACTTCACGGTTAGAATGCCGGTCCTTTTCTGTGAAGCTGGCCAGTTCCGGCCCGGGCACGGTTCGGGCGGGACAGAGGGAGCGAGGATAGCGGCATTCGGTTGCGGATCGGCGTCATCGGTTTAATCAATCAGCCTCTTCCTACGTCTTGAACGACAATGTTCCCACTAAATTTGGTCAGTTTCTGAACCCCGCGGAAATAGAGCCGGACATATGACTGCCACGCCCAAACCCCTGGTCCTGATCATCCTGGACGGCTTCGGCCACAGCGAAAGCCCTGACTACAACGCCATCTACGCCGCGAAGAAGCCGGTCTGGGATCGCCTCCTGGCAACCCAGCCGCACGGCCTGATCTCCGGCTCCGGCATGGACGTCGGCCTGCCCGACGGCCAGATGGGCAATTCCGAGGTCGGCCACATGAACCTCGGCGCAGGCCGCGTGGTGTACCAGGACTTCACCCGCGTCACCAAGGCCATCCGCGACGGCGAATTCTTCGAAAACCCGGTGATCGCCGGCGCGGTCGACAAGGCCGTCGCCGCCGACAAGGCGGTGCACATCCTCGGCCTGCTCTCCCCGGGCGGCGTACACAGCCATGAAGACCACCTGGTGGCGATGGCGCAGATGGCCGCCAGGCGCGGCGCCGGCAAGATCTACCTGCATGCCTTCCTGGATGGCCGCGATACCCCGCCGAAAAGCGCGCAGCCGTCGCTGGAGCGTCTCGACGCCACCTTCGCCGGGCTCGGCAAGGGCCGCATCGCCTCGATCATCGGCCGCTATTTCGCGATGGACCGCGACAACCGCTGGGACCGCGTCCAGGCCGCCTATGAACTGATTGTCGACGGCAAGGCCGAGTTCACCGCCGACTCCTCGGTGGCAGCCCTCGAGGCCGCCTACGCCCGCGGCGAGAGCGACGAATTCGTCAAGGCCACCGCGGTGGTCCCGGCCGGCGCCGAAGCGGTGCGGGTCGAGGATGGCGACGCGGTGATCTTCATGAACTTCCGCGCCGACCGCGCCCGCGAGCTGAGCCGCGCCTTCGTCGAGCCGGCATTCAATGAG
This sequence comes from Pseudomonas sp. 22490, assembly GCF_052044465.1. Taxonomy (NCBI): domain Bacteria; kingdom Pseudomonadati; phylum Pseudomonadota; class Gammaproteobacteria; order Pseudomonadales; family Pseudomonadaceae; genus Pseudomonas; species Pseudomonas sp. 22490. Next base: position 52,132 of record NZ_JBQENS010000029.1, read on the forward strand.
TTCCCCCGCGAACGAGCCCCGCAGCTGGCAGGTTTCGTCATGCTGACCCAGTACGCGGCGAGCATCCCGGCGCCCTGCGCCTTCCCGCCGGAGCCGCTGACCAACGTCCTCGGCGAGTACCTGGCCAAGCATGGCAAGACCCAGCTGCGCATCGCCGAGACCGAGAAGTACGCCCATGTGACCTTCTTCTTCTCCGGCGGCCGCGAGGAACCCTACGAGGGCGAGGAGCGCATCCTGATCCCCTCGCCGAAGGTCGCCACCTACGACCTGCAGCCCGAGATGAGCGCGCCGGAAGTCACCGACCGTATCGTCGAGGCCATCGAGCAACAGCGCTACGACGTGATCGTGGTCAACTACGCCAACGGCGACATGGTCGGCCACACCGGGGTGTTCGAGGCCGCGGTCAAGGCCGTGGAGTGCCTGGACACCTGCATGGGCCGTATCGTCGAGGCGCTGGACAAGGTCGGCGGCGAAGCCCTGATCACCGCCGACCACGGCAATGTCGAGCAGATGGAAGACGAGTCCACCGGCCAGGCGCACACCGCGCACACCTGCGAACCGGTGCCCTTCGTCTACGTCGGCAAGCGCAAGCTGAGCATCCGCGAAGGCGGCGTGCTGGCCGACGTGGCGCCGACCATGCTGACCCTCATGGGGCTGGAGCAGCCGGCGGAAATGACCGGTCGCAGCATCGTCACCCTCGGCTGATCCGCGAACGACGAACTCCCGCGCAGGGCGGATAACCACGTCGCGGTTATCCGCCGCTTCTGCAGGCCATCGACGGATAACGCCTGCGACGTTATCCGCCGTAGCGGGCCGGGCGCCGCGCCCTGTTTCCACGACGCCACCTTCCCCGCTTTAACGCTGCCGATCGGCCGACAGGCCTGGCCACACGGCGTCGAGACGTGTGCCGCGGTTTTCATTTTCCGCGTCTCCCCCCCTGCCTCCCGCTACGTCGCCGAGGCCCGTGCTAGCCTTGCCCGCGCTGTCTTTTCCATCTGCCCTACAAGGATTTCCGCCGATGTGGTTCCTCCTCGCCACCTCGCTCCTCGCCCTGTCCTTCCAGCGCCTGCTGGCCCTCGTCTTGCTGCTCGCGACCTGCTGCCTCGCCTTCTACGACGGGGTTCTCGCTCCGCCTGCGGTCGCCGCCCTGGCTGCACTGGGCGTCCTCGCCCTGTTGCGCCGGCGCCTGGCGGCACGCCGCGCCTGGGCCCTGGGCCTGGAGCTGCTGCTGGTCGCCGGCGCGGTGGGCCTGTTCCTGCACCTGCTACCCGGCTTCGCCAACCCCAGGGTCCTGGACAAGGCGGTGGTCGGCCCGCAGAGCCTGCCGTTCACCATGTACTTCAACTTCGACAAGGCACTGGTGCCGTTCCTGCTACTGGCCTGCCTGCCGAGCCTGTTCCGCGACGAAGCCCGCGCTCCCGGCCGCCCCTGGTACTGGCTGCTGCTCGTGGCGGCGGTGCCGGCGCTGCTTCTGCTGGCTGTCGGCGTCGGCCTGCTGCGGCCGGAACTCCACGCGCCGGCCTGGCTCTGGCAGTTCGTCCTGGCCAACCTGTTCTTCGTTTCCCTTGCCGAGGAAGCGCTGTTCCGCGGCTACCTGCAGCAACGCCTGGGCCAATGGCTGGGCCCCTGGCCCGCCCTGGCGCTGGCCTCGGCGCTGTTCGGCCTGGCGCACTTCGCCGGCGGCCCGCTGCTGATGCTGTTCGCCGGCCTCGCCGGGCTGATCTACGGGTTGGCCCGGCTGTGGAGCGGCCGCCTGTGGGTGGCGACGCTGTTCCACTTCGGGCTGAACCTGACGCATCTGCTGCTGTTCACCTACCCGCTCTACAGACCCGCCTGATGCCCGTGGCCTTCGTCGTCGACGACATCCGCCGCTGCCATCCGGCTGAAATACGTGGAAGCGCCCCACAGCGCGCGGTGCGGGGCGTTTTTTTTAACGGCGGCCACGGGCATACTAGGCCGGTCCAATTCCCAGGTGCCCGCCACCCCATGCTCCGCCTCCTTCCTCTCCTGCTATCCCTCGCCTGTCTCGCTCCGGCCTTCGCCGACGAGCGCGCCGACACCCAACGCCAGCTGGAACAGACGCAGAAGGACATCGGCGAGCTGAAGAAGCTGCTGGACGGCATCCAGCAGGAAAAGAGCGGCGTGCAGAAGCAGCTGAAGTCCACCGAGACCGAGATGGGCGACCTGGAAAAACAGATCAAGGCCCTGCAGGACGAGCTGGACAAGAGCGAAGCCGAGCTGAAACGGCTGGATGGGGAGAAAAAAAAACTCCAGGACGCGCGCATTGAGCAGCAGCGCCTCCTCGCCATCCAGGCCCGCGCGGCCTACCAGAGTGGACGCGAGGAATACCTGAAGCTGCTGCTGAACCAGGAACACCCGGAAAAATTCAGCCGCACCCTCACCTACTACGACTACATCAACAAAGCCCGTCTCGAACAGCTCGCCAGCTTCAACGAAACCCTCCGCCAGCTGGCCAACGTCGAGCAGGACATCTCTGCGCAGAAAGCCGAACAACTGAGCAAGCAAGGCGAGCTGGACAGCCGCCGCGAGGCGCTGGCAGCGACCCGCAAGGAGCGCCAGCAAGCCCTGGCCAAGCTGAACAGCGACTACCGCGAACGCGACCAGAAGCTCAAGTCCCGCCAACAGGACCAGGCCGAGCTGGCCAAGGTACTGCGGACCATCGAGGAAACCCTGGCCCGCCAGGCCCGCGAAGCCGCCGCCGCGGCGGAGCGCGAGCGCCAGCGCGCGCTGGCCGCCGAACGCGAGCGTGCGCGCCAGCAGCAGGCCGCCCCCGGACGAGTCACCAGCCCGCCGCGCGAACCTGCGCCGGGCCCGCTGGTCTCAAGCACTGGCGCGGTCTACGGCGGCGCGTTCGGCTCGGCCCGCGGCAAGCTGCCGTGGCCGGTGAATGGCCGCGTCGTGGCGCGCTTCGGCAGCCAGCGCGGCGACGATCCGCGGGCGAAATGGGACGGCGTACTGATTTCGGCGAGCGCCGGCAGCACCGTCCGCGCGGTGCACGGCGGACGCGTGGTATTCGCCGACTGGTTGCGCGGAGCCGGCCTGTTGGTCATCCTCGACCACGGTGGCGGCTACCTCAGCCTTTATGGCCATAATCAAAGCCTGCTGAAAGACGCCGGCGACACCGTGAAGGCCGGAGACCCGATCGCCACCGTTGGAACCAGCGGCGGCCAGAGTAGCCCGGCCGTGTACTTCGCCATTCGCCATCAGGGCCGCCCGGCGGACCCTACTACCTGGTGCCGCGCACAGGGATAGGCGCCGAACTCGTGATTAGGAGCTGAACATGCTGCATTGCTTCCGTCCCACCACCCTGGCGCTGGCCCTGCTGCTCGGCGCGGGCGCGGCCCAGGCTGCCGACGCCCCGGCCGACGCCGCGCCACTGGCCAACGGTAGCAGTGCCCCGCTGCCCCTCGACGAGCTGCGTACCTTCGCCGAGGTTCTCGACCGGGTGAAGGCCGCCTATGTCGAGCCAGTGGACGACAAGACCCTGCTGGAGAACGCCATCAAGGGCATGCTCAGCAACCTCGACCCGCACTCCGCCTACCTCGGCCCGGAGGACTTCGCCGAGCTGCAGGAAAGCACCAGCGGCGAGTTCGGCGGCCTGGGCATCGAGGTCGGCAGCGAAGACGGCTTCATCAAGGTGGTCTCGCCGATCGACGACACCCCCGCGGCCCGCGCCGGCATCCAGCCCGGCGACCTGATCGTGCAGATCGACGGCAAGCCGACCAAGGGCCAGTCGATGACCGAAGCGGTCGACAGCATGCGCGGCAAGGCCGGCTCCCCGATCACCCTGACCATCGTCCGCGATGGCGGCAGACCGTTCGACGTCGAACTCAAGCGCGCCATCATCAAGGTCAAGAGTGTCAAGAGCCAGGTCCTCGAACCCGGCTACGCCTACCTGCGCATCACCCAGTTCCAGGTCAACACCGGCGAGGAAGTGGTCAAGGCGCTGAACCAGCTGCGCAAGGACAACAAGGGCCGTCTCAAGGGCCTGGTCCTGGACCTGCGCAACAACCCCGGCGGCGTGCTGCAGTCCGCCGTCGAGGTAGCCGACGCCTTCCTCACCAAGGGCCTGATCGTCTACACCAAGGGCCGCATCGCCAACTCCGAGCTGCGCTTCAGCGCCGACCCGGCCGATCCCAGCGACAAGGTTCCGCTGGTGGTGCTGATCAACGGTGGCAGCGCCTCGGCGGCGGAAATCGTCGCCGGTGCCCTGCAGGACCAGAAGCGCGCGATCCTGATGGGCACCGACAGCTTCGGCAAGGGCTCGGTGCAGACCGTGCTGCCGCTGAACAACGACCGCGCCCTGAAGCTCACCACCGCGCTCTACTACACCCCCAACGGGCGCTCCATCCAGGCCCAGGGCATCGTTCCGGACATCGAAGTCGGACGCGCCAAGGTGACCCAGGAGCGGAGCAGCTTCGAGGGCTTCAAGGAAGCCGACCTGCAGGGCCACCTGGCCAACGGCAACGGCGGTGCCGACCGCCCCACCGGCAAGCGTGCCGCGCCGAGCGAGCGCCCGCAGGATTCCGACTACCAGCTCAGCCAGGCCCTTAGCCTGCTGAAAGGCCTGAGCGTCACCCGCGGCAACTGATGTCGGCGTTTCGCGTTGCCCTGCTGGGCCTGTGCCTGCTGTTCAACCAGGCCCAGGCCCGCCAGGACCCCGCCCCCTACCAGCGCCCGCCGCTGCTGACCGTGGTCATCGATGACCTCGGGCAGAACCTGGCGCGCGACCGCCGGGTCCTCGACCTGCCCCCCGGCGTAACCCTGGCGATCATCCCGGAAACCCCGCATGCCGCCGAACTGGCCCGCGAGGCGCACCAGCGCGGGCGCACGGTGATCCTGCACATGCCGATGGACCCGGCCGGCGGTCCCTACGCCTGGCGGCCGGAGCTGACCCAGGAAGAGCGTGCGCGGCGGCTGGACGCGGCGCTGGCCAAGGTGCCGTTCGTGCAAGGCCTGAACAACCACGAGGGCAGCCGCATGACCGCGGTGCGCCCGGCGATGGCCTGGCTCGCCGAGGAACTCCAGCGTCGCGGCCTGTACCTGGTCGACAGCCGCACCAGCGCCGCCACCGTGGCCGCCAGCGAGGCGCAGCGGATCGGCCTGGCGAGCGTCTCGCGCGATGTGTTCCTCGACAACGAAGCCACACCGGAAGCGGTCTCCGCACAACTGCAGGCCGGCGTCGCCCTGGCCCGCAAGCAGGGTTCGGCGTTGCTCATCGGCCACCCGCACAAGGCCACCCTCGACGTGCTGGCGCGGGAGCTGCCGAAGCTGCGCGCCCAGGGCATCGAGCTGGTACCGCCGCAGATGCTCATCGGCGAGCGCGGCAACCGCAACGTCAACCCACGCCAGGCGCCGCACTGAAGCCGGGTTTACCGGCGTCGCGGCAGCGGTTAAGGTGACGTCCTCGTCATTCCTGCACGGACGCACCGATGGCCCGCCCTTCCCCTCCCATGCCCCTGCTCGCCGCCGCCCTGCTGGTCGCAGGCGCGATTCCCCTCGGTTTCATCTGGATCCTCACCAGCGCCAAGTTCGAGATAGGCGGCGCCAGCCCCGGCGAGAGCACCGTCGGCAAGGTCGAGAACATCGACCAGCGCGCCATGGAGCAATTCTGCACCGGCGTGCGGGCGACGCCCGCCGGCACCTGGCTGGTAGGCCGGCGCGAGGTCGGCCGCGACGAGCAGGCTCTGCCCGAGGGCGTCATCGACCTGGACCTGGTGGCGGCCGCCCAGCCCAGGGAAGAAGAGTCCGAACCCCACCTCTTCAACTTCCTCAACGGCATGCTGCTATCCGGCGGCGATCCGGAAACCACCTATGTCTCGCGCCTGGGCGCGGACGGCGTGTTCCACGAAGTGGCGCGGCTCGGCGAGACCGCCTGCCTGGAAGTCACGCCGGACGGTTCCAGCGTCTTCCTGCTCACCGGCCTGCGGCGCCCGGGCAAGGACAACGGTCAGCGCGAGCAGACAGTGGTGCTGCGCAGCGACGACCAGGGCAAGAGCTGGCGGCGGCTCGAGGAAGGCTTCATGGCCGAGGCGAATCGACTGGGCTGGGCTCTCGCACCGCGCTTCCACGGCAAGGACGAAGTCTGGGTCTGGGGTGATTTCGAATACGGCGGTGCCGATGGCGGCCGGGAACCCGGCCAGCCGAGCGGGCTGTTCTATTCGCCCGACCGCGGCGCCAGTGTCGAGTCGATCGCCACCTCCGCGCCGCTGCTGGTCGACCTCGCCTACGCCCGCGAGTTGGCGCCGAACGGCGTCAGCTGGGGCGACTACAACGGCAAGCACGGGCAGATCAAGGCACACGTCGCTCAACTGGACGCGGAGCGTGCCGCGATCTGGGTAAGCCAGACCTTCCGCTATGGCCCACCCGAGGGGCGCTACCTGACCAGCTCGATATTGGTCACCACCCAGGCCGAACTGCGCCGCGAGGGCGGACGCTGGCGGATGGGCGCGATCCGGCGCACCGACGGCGTGGCCGTCGAGCGCCTGGAACAGAACACGGACGGTCGGGTTATCGCAGTGCTCGATCACCCGGACGAATCGCGCTCGCTGATCGCCGAGCTCGATCGCGACGCGCTCGAATGGAAGATCACCGGCAAGCTGCCCAGCCCGTTCTGGCCCCTGCCGTCCAGTTCCGGGCTGCGCGAGTTCTACATGGGCAGGAATGTGCTGCTGGCCAACACCATGAGCCACTACGAAGTGCCGCTGTGGCTGTATCCCGACGAGGAGCCGGCGAGCGTCTCCGCCAACGCGGTGTACTACTCGGACGACTGGGGCTCATCCTGGCGCCGCCTGGACATCGCCGGCTACCTCGGCGTGCTCGGCTTCGACGAGGCGCACGACCGGGTGTTCTGGGCCCGCGGCAACTGGTACGACAGCCGCGACCTCGGCGTCCAGGCCTACGACCTGAACTGAGCCCCCTCGCCGCGCCGGCGGAGGGGCGCCCGCCAGTCAGAGGTAGTTGGCGACGGCTTCGTCGACGAAGCCTTCCTGGCGCATCTGCTCCAGGGCCTTTTGCAGGCGCTCCACCACCTCGTCCGGAGTGTCCTTGTTCAACGCCAGGTAGAGCTTGGCCTCGTTGAAACGCAGCACCGTCTGCAGGCCGGACACGCCTTCCTGCTTGGCCAGGTAGCGGCCGACCGGATCGGTGGTGGCCCACAGGTCGATCTGCCCGCCGGTAAGCTTCTTCACGTTTTCCTGGTCGCGCAGGGCGTTGATCACCGGGATGCCCTGGGCCTCCAGGTGCTGGCTGACCGCGTCGTTCTTGTAGGCGCCGAGCTTGTAGCGGGCGGCGTCCTTGAGATTCTTCACGGCGATCTTGCTGCCGGCCGGCGCCAGCAACACCCAACTGGTGTCGGCCAGCGGGCCGACCCATTTGAACTGCGGCACCCGCTCGGGGGTGTAGGTCATGGAGAACAGCCCGTAGCCGGGCTTGTCCAGGGTCAACCGGTACAGGCGGTCCCAGGGGAAGCGCAGGCTCAGGGAATAGCCGATGCCGGCGCGCCTGAACATCTCCCGGACGATGTCGGCACTGATGCCGTCGATGCCATCGTCGCGGGCGAAGTTCTTGTCGTCCACCGCCATGTTGAAGGGCGGGAAGTTCTCGGTCAGCAGCACCACCTTGTAGTCGGCGGGCAATTCGGCACGGGCCGCGGAGGCCCCCAGCAACACCCCCAGGATCAGGGTCTGGATCAGGACTTTCAGCATGGTCACACCGCTCGCTTGGTTATCGTTATTGGCTAGCGGCATCCCTGCGTCAGGACGAAATACCTGGCTCGTCGGCCTTCCATGGCATTGCCGGCGGGGCCGGCAAAGGCGTTTCCCCGCCCGGCCCCCTGTTGGCCGGACGGAGCGAATCAGAGATAGCTGTTGAGGATGTCCTCGACGAAACCTTCCTTGCGCATGCCGTCCAGGGCTGCCTGGAGCTTCTGCACCACTTCGTCGGGAGTCTCGCGGTTGAGCGCCAGGTACAGCTGGTCGCTGTTGAAGCGCAGCACCGTCTTCAGGCCGGTCACGCCTTCCTGCTTGGCCAGGTAGCGCCCGGCGGGATCGCCGCTGGCCCAGAGGTCGATCTGGCCCTTGACCAGCTTCTGCGCGTTTTCCTGGTCGCGTAGCGCCAGGTCGGCCTCGAAACCGTTCTTGCCGAGGAACTCGGCGATGGCATCGCCCTTGTAGGCGCCGATCCGGTATTTCTTCGCCTCGTCCAGGCTGCCCAGGGTGATCGGGCTGTCGCCCTTGGCCAGCAGCACCCAGTCGTCCGGGCCGATCGGACCAACCCACTTGAACTTGTCCTCGCGCTCGGCCAGGCGGGCGGTGACGAACACCCCGTAGCCGGGCTTCTCCAGCGCCAGCTTGTAGATGCGGTCCCAGGGGAAACGCAGGGTCAGGCTGTACTTGATGCCGGCGCGCTTGAACATCTCGCGGACGATATCCACGGCGATGCCGTCGATGTTGTCTTCCTGGGCGAAGTTCTTGCCGTTGATCGCCATGTTGTACGGCGGGAAGTTCTCCGTGAGCAGGACCATGCTGTAGTCGGGATCGGTTTCGGCGCGCGCGCCGCCGACCAGCAGCAGGGTTGCGAGCAGCGCGAAGAGCAGGCTTCTTTGCATTGTTGTCATCCTGTCAGGGGCCTGGAGCGAGGCAGAATAACCAGCGCCGCGCCGCCAGGCCAGCCTTTTGCCAGCATCGCCGGCGAGGCGTCAGTAGCGCTCGCGGATCTGCTTCAACAAGCCTTCGCTGCGCAGCGCGTCGACCGCCGTTTGCAACTTCTGCACCAGCTCGTCCGGGGTGTCCTTGTTCAGCGCCAGGAACAGCTCGGCGGTATGGAAACGCTGGACCACCTTCACCTCCTTGAGGCCCTCGCGCTGGGCGACGTAGCGCCCGCTCGGATCGGCGGTGACCCAGAGATCGATCTGCCCACTGGCCAGCTTGTCGACGTTCTCGTTGTCGCGCAGCGCCAGTTGCACCTGCAGGCCGCGGTCGACCAGGTGCTGACTGATGGCGTCGTTCTTGTAGCCGCCGATCCGGTAGCGCGCGGCGTCTTCCAGGCTGTTCAGGTGGATGCTGCTGTCGCCGCGAGCCATCAGTACCCAGTCGTTGACCGCCAGCGGGCCGACCCACTTGAACTTGTCCTCGCGCTCCGGCGTACGGGCGGTGGAAAACACGCCATAGCCGGGCTCGCTCAGCGCCTGCTGGTAGACCCGGTCCCAGGGGAAGCGCAGGATCAGCTGGCACTCGATCTGCGCGCGCTCGCAGGCGGCGCGCACGGTATCGGTGCTGATGCCGCTGATGCCATCGTCCTTGGCGTAGTTACCGCCGTTCACCGCCATGTTGAACGGCACCAGGTTCTCGGTCAGCAGGACCAGGGTTTCGGCGCGCGCCAGGGCGCTAGCGCATAGCAGGGCCAGGCTGCCGACGCAGCCGAGAGCCAGACGGAAGATGGACATGGAGGACTCCCTGTCGGTCGCAATGTTTGTCGTTATGGCAGGGCATCGGCGCTCTAGCGGCACCTGATGCGGGGGGCGTGACTGTACCTGAAAGAAAGCCGCGCGAGTGTCGACTCGCGCTCAGGAATGGCTAGCCGATCACCGGCCCTGTGNCCTCAGCGCACCACGATACCGCGGCTGGCCAGGTAGGCCTTGGCTTCCGGCACGGTGTACTCGCCGAAGTGGAAGATGCTCGCCGCGAGCACCGCGTCGGCCTTGCCCTCGAGGATGCCGGCGGCCAGGTGCTCCAGGTTACCGACGCCGCCGGAAGCGATCACCGGCACGTTCACCGCCTCGCTGATGGCGCGGGTCACGCCCAGGTCGTAACCGCTCTTCACGCCGTCCTGGTCCATGCTGGTCAGGAGAATCTCGCCAGCGCCCAGGTCTTCCATCTTCTTCGCCCAGAGCACGGCATCCAGCCCGGTGGGCTTGCGCCCGCCATGGGTGAAGATTTCCCAGCGCGGCGCCTCGCCCGGGGCGGAAACCTTCTTCGCGTCGATGGCGACCACGATGCACTGCGAGCCGAAGCGGTCGGCGGCCTCACCGACGAACTCGGGGTTGAACACCGCGGCGGTGTTGATCGAGACCTTGTCCGCGCCGGCATTCAACAGGTTGCGGATGTCCTGCACGCTGCGTACGCCGCCGCCCACGGTCAGCGGAATGAACACCTGGCTAGCCATGCGCTCGACGGTATGCAGGGTGGTGTCGCGCCCGTCGACGCTGGCGGTGATATCGAGGAAGGTGATCTCGTCAGCACCCTGCTCGTCGTAGCGGCGAGCGATCTCGACCGGGTCGCCGGCGTCGCGGATGTTCTCGAACTTGACGCCCTTGACCACTCGGCCGTTGTCCACGTCGAGGCAGGGGATGATGCGTTTTGCCAGTGCCATGCGGTTCGCCTCAGGCCTTGAAGTTGTCGCACAGCGCCTGGGCTTCGGCCACGTCCAGGGTGCCTTCGTAGATCGCCCGGCCGGTGATGGCGCCGATGATCCCCGGGGTGCGGGCGTCCAGCAGCTTCTGGATGTCGCCGAGATTGTGGATGCCGCCGGAGGCGATCACCGGGATCCGCGTGGCATTGGCCAGCGCGGCGGTAGCCTCGACGTTGCAGCCCTGCATCATGCCGTCCTTGGAAATATCCGTGTAGACGATGGCGGACACCCCGTCGGCCTCGAAGCGACGAGCCAGGTCGATCACCTGGACTTCGCTGACCTCGGCCCAGCCGTCGGTGGCGACGAAACCGTCCTTGGCATCCAGGCCGACGATGACCTTGCCCGGGAAGGCGCGGCAGGCCTCGCCGACGAACTCAGGCTGCTTGACCGCCTTGGTGCCGATGATGACGTAGCTGACGCCGGCGCGAACGTAATGCTCGATGGTTTCCAGCGAGCGGATGCCGCCGCCGATCTGGATCGGCAGGTCCGGGTAGCGACGGGCGATGGCGGTGACCACCTCGCCGTTGACCGGCTTGCCTTCGAAAGCGCCGTTCAGGTCCACCAGGTGCAGGCGGCGGCAACCGCCATCGACCCATTTGGCGGCCATCGCCACCGGATCGTCGGAGAAGACCGTGGCGTCTTCCATCAGGCCCTGGCGCAGACGCACGCAGGCGCCGTCTTTCAAGTCGATCGCGGGAATGATCAGCATCGGTGAACCCTGTTCAAGTCTGTATTCGGTGGACAGGCGCGCGGAAACTCAACTCTTTTCCAGCGCCCAGACATCGCTCTCGATGCTTTCGAACCGTTCCTTCAGGTACGACTGCACGTCGAGGATGGCCTTGTTGTAGAAGTACGGGGCGAACTCGCGGGCGAAGAAATCGAGCAGTTCCTCGGCTTCGAAGGAACCCAGCTCCAGTTCGAAGCGGTCCTCCATGAAGCGCTTGATCGCCAGTACCGCGTCCTGAGTCTGCGCGGCGTCCAGCTGGAGGATCGGCGTATTGCTCTTCGCCCTGGCCATGACCTACCAGCGCCCGTCCCAGGCCACGAAGTTCTGCAGCAGTTGCAGGCCGTGGGTATGGCTCTTTTCCGGGTGGAACTGCACGGCGAAACGCGAGCCTTCGGCCAGCGCGGCGGCGAAATCGACGCCGTAGTGCCCGTGCCCCACCACCTGGCGCGGGTTACCGGCCTCGATGTAATAGCTGTGCACGAAGTAGAAGCGCGCCTGGTCGGGAATCTCGTGCCACAACGGGTGCTCCACCGCCTGGCTCACCTGGTTCCAGCCCATGTGCGGCACCTTCAGGTGCTCGCCGGCTTCGTGCAGGTCCTTGCCGAAGAAGCGCACCTGGCCGGGGAACAGACCGATGCAGTCGACCCCGTCGTTCTCCTCGCTGCGCTCCAGCAATGCCTGCATGCCGACGCAGATGCCGAGGAACGGGCGGTCCTGGCTGACCTCGCGGACCAGGGCGTCGAAGCCCAGGCGGCGGATCTCGGCCATGCAGTCGCGGATCGCGCCAACCCCGGGGAACACCACCCGGTCGGCCTCGCGGATCACCGCCGCGTCGCTGCTAACCAGCACCCGGCCGGCACCGACGTGCTCAAGGGCCTTGGCCACCGAGTGCAGGTTGCCCATGCCGTAGTCGATCACGGCTACCGTCTGCATCACAGGCACCCTTTGGTCGACGGCATCTGCCCGGCCATCCGCTCGTCCAGCTCGATGGCCATGCGCAGCGCGCGGCCGAAGGCCTTGAACACGGTCTCGATCTGGTGGTGGGTGTTGTGCCCGCGCAGGTTGTCGATGTGCAGGGTCACCTGGGCGTGGTTGACGAAGCCCTGGAAGAATTCCATGAACAGGTCGACGTCGAAGCCGCCGACGCTGGCACGGGTAAAGGGAACGTGCATCTGCAGGCCGGGCCGCCCGGAGAAGTCGATGACCACCCGCGACAGCGCCTCGTCGAGGGGCACGTAGGCGTGGCCGTAGCGGCGGATGCCCTTCTTGTCGCCGATGGCCTTGGCGAAGGCCTGGCCGAGGGTGATGCCGATGTCCTCGACGGTGTGGTGATCGTCGATATGCAGGTCGCCCTTGCACTCGATGTCCAGGTCGATCAGGCCGTGGCGGGCGATCTGGTCCATCATGTGGTCAAGGAAGGGAACCCCGGTATCGAACCGGGCCTTGCCGGTCCCATCCAGGTCGATGGAGACCTTGATCTGGGTCTCCAGGGTGTCGCGCGCGACGGATGCCTTGCGTTCGGCCATCACCAGCTCCACAGCTAACACTGCACGTAATTATAAGAGGGCCAGCATTATAGGCAGGCCCGGGCTGGCGCTGCCAGCCGCGACCGTCGGCGCGAATCGCCCCACGGGCGGCGGGCCAGGCCTTACACTGCGCTCCTTTCTTCCCGCCGCGGAGAGCCGCATGCCCGTGATCGTCGAAACCCTCGCCCAACCCAGCGCCCAGGATCGCCTGGACCTGGCGAAGATCTACGCCGACGCGCCGGACTGGCTGTTCGCCCCGCATGCCGACGGCGCGGCGCTGGTCGCGGCCGGGCTGGCCGCCGGCGAGCTGATCGCCGGGCGCTTCAACGACCGCCTGCTGGGTGCCGCCCTGCTGCGGCGCGGCGACGACGCCTGGCAGCTGTCGCACCTTTGCGTGCGCGGCATCACCCGCGGCCGCGGGGTCGGCCGACGCCTCCTCGACGAGGCCCGGCGCCTGGCTGCCGAAGCCGGCAAGCCGCTGCGCCTGGTCGCCCCGGACGGGCACCTGGAGGCCCGTGCCCTCGCGGCACGCCACGGGCTGCCGCTGGACAGCCTCTGATATGCTCGGTGGCGGTCCCCGCCACGGAGCTTCGCCATGTCCTTTTCCTCCGCCGAACGCGCCGCCCTGCTTGCCCTCAAGGGGGTCGGCCCGACCGTGCTGCAACGCCTGGAGCAGATGGGCCTGGACAGCTTCGTCCGGCTGCGCGACTGCGACGCCGCGAGTATCCTCGCCCAGGGCGCGGCCCTGACCGGCTCCAGTTGCTGGAAGAACAGCCCGCAGGCGCGGGCAGCGATCATCGCCGTGCTGCAGCGCGCAGCCAGCGACGCATGAACGACGTCGACGTACTGGTAGTCGGCGCCGGCGCCCTCGGCCTGGCCTGCGCCGCGCGCCTGGCCGAAGCCGGCCACGGCGTACTGGTGGCGGAGCGCGAACGGCTGGTCGGTAGCCACACCTCCAGTCGCAATTCCGAAGTGATCCACGCCGGCCTCTACTACCCGCCCGGCTCGCTCAAGGCCGATCTCTGCCTGGAAGGCCGCGAACGCCTGTACGCCTGGTGCGCCCGCCACGGCGTCGGCCACCGGCGCATCGGCAAGCTGCTGGTGGCGGTGGAGGAAAACGAGCGCGAGAGGCTCCAGGCCCTGGCGGCCAACGCACGCGCCTGCGGGGTCGACGACCTGATGCCGCTGGACGGCACCACGCTGCGCGCGCTGGAGCCCCAGGTCCGCGGGGTCGCCGCCCTGCTCTCGCCGAGCACGGGAATCATCGACAGCCACGCCTACCTGCAATCGCTGCAGGCCGTCGCCGAACGCCACGGCGCACAACTGGCGCTGGACACCCGGGTCGACCGCCTGGAGCGCCACGCCGGCGGCTGGCGCGCCGAAGGACAGAGCGTCGGCGAAGCGTTCCGGTTGCGCGCGGGCTGGGTGGTCAATGCCGGCGGCCTGTTCGCCCAGGCGCTGGCGCAACGCACCGAAGGCCTCGATCCGCGCCTGGTGCCGGCGCTGCACCTGTGCCAGGGGCGCTATTTCTCCTACAGCGGCCGCTCGCCGTTCCGCCACCTGGTCTACCCGATGCCCGAGGCGCGCACCGCCGGGCTCGGCATCCACGCCACCCTCGACCTCGGCGGCCAGTTGCGCTTCGGTCCCGACGTGAATTACGTGGACAACCTCGACTACCGCGTCGACGAATCCCTCCGCCCCGCCTTCGCCCAGGCCATCTCGCGCTACTTCCCCGGCATCGATCCTCGGCGCCTGGCCGCCGGCTACGCCGGCATCCGGCCCAAGCTCGGCGGGCCGGGGGAACCCGCCGCCGACTTCATCATCCAAACCCCTGCCGAACACGGCCTGCCCGGCCTGGTCAACCTGTTCGGCATCGAGTCGCCCGGCCTCACCGCCAGCCTGGCGCTCGCCGAACGGGTCGCCCGCGCACTCTGAGACGAGGTTTCGCCGCGCGCAGGGTCGGCCTGGCAAAACGGCGTTGTTATACTCGCCCGCACATTCACCGCTGCCAGCACAAAGGATTCGTCCATGAAAGCATTCGGCAAGGTCCTGGGGCTGTTCTTCCTGGGACTCTTACTGCTCGTCGTGGCCCTGGGCTTCGCCCTGACCCACCTGTTCGATCCCAATGACTACAAGGACGAAATCCGCCAGATCGCCCGCGACAAGGCCAACCTGGAGCTGGACCTGAAGGGCGACATCGGCTGGAGCCTGTTCCCCTGGCTGGGCCTGGAACTGCACGACACCAGCATCGCCAGCGCCGCCACGCCGACCAAGCCGTTCGCCGACCTGCAGATGCTCGGCCTGTCGGTGCGGGTCCTGCCGCTGCTGCGCAAGGACGTGCAGATGAGCGCGATCCGCGTCGAAGGCCTGAGCCTGGACCTGGTCCGCGACAAGCAGGGCAAGGGCAACTGGGAAAACATCGGCAAGCCGGCCCAGCCCCAGGCCCCGGCCGCTCCTTCCGCCACCCCGCCGGCAGCGGACGGCAAGGGCGCCCAGGCGCAGGCACCGGAGCAGGCGCCGCAGAACGACAGCCCGCGCACCCCGATCAAGCTCGACATCGACAGCCTCAACGTCAACAACGCCCGCGTCACCTATACCGACGAAGCCAGCGGCAAGCAGTACAACGTCGAGGGCATCGAGCTGAGCACCGGCGCCATTCGCGAAGGCAGCAGCATTCCGCTGAAGCTCAACGCCTACCTCGGCACCAACCAGCCGGTGGTACGGGTCAAGACCGAGCTGACCGGCAACCTGCGCTTCGACACCGCGCTCAGGCGCTACCAACTGGAAGACGCCAGGCTCTCCGGCGAAGCCTCGGGCGAGCCGCTGCAAGGCAAGACCGCCACCTTCTCCGCCCAGGGCCAGTTGCTGCTCGACCAGTCGGCGCAGATCGCCGAGTGGAACGGCCTGAAGCTGAGCGTCAACCAGTTGCGCGCCCTCGGCGAACTGAAGGCCCGCGAGCTGGACAAGGACACCAAGTTCAGCGGCGGCCTGTCGATCGCGCCGATGAACCTGCGCGAGTTCCTCGCCGGCATCGGTGTGACCCTGCCGGCCATGGCCGATGCCAACACCCTCGGCAAGTTCGAGCTGAACACCCGCCTGGCCGGCAGCCGCAACAGCCTGAATCTCGAAGACCTCAAGCTGGGTCTGGACGACACTGCCTTCAGCGGCCGCTTCGGCATCGCCGATTTCGCCAGGCAATCGCTGCGCGCCCAGCTCAAGGGCGACAAGCTCGACCTCGACCGCTACCTGCCGGCCAAGGCCAAGCAAGCCCAGGATGCCGCCAGCGCCACGCGCAAGGCGGAAGTCGACGCCACCGTGGCCAGTGCCGCCCAGGGCAACACGCCGCTACCGGAAAAACCGACCAGGCAGGCCTGGAGCGACGCGCCGCTGCTGCCCATCGCGACCCTGCGCAAGCTCGACCTGGACGTGGCGCTGAACTTCGGCCGGCTGACCGTCGAGAAGCTGCCGATCGACGACGCCAGCCTGAAGCTGCGCGGCCAGGGCGGCGTGATCAGCCTCGACGACATGCGCGGCGGGCTGTACAACGGCCGCTTCAACGCCAAGGCCAACCTCGATGTACGCCAGGACAGCGCCGTGCTGACCGCCACCAAGCACATCGCCAACGTGCCGGTGGAGCGCCTGCTCGAAGCCCAGGGCAAGAAACCGCCGGTGAAGGGGCTGCTCGACCTCGATGCCGACATCCGCACCAGCGGCAACAGCGAGAAATCCTGGATCGACCATCTCAACGGCAACGCACGCTTCAGCCTGATCAACGGCGTGCTGCCCGACGCCAACCTGGAGCAACAGCTCTGCCAGGGCATCGCTACCCTCAACCGCAAGGCCCTTGCCGGTACTCACGGCGGCAAGGACACGCCTTTCCGCGAGCTCAAGGGCAGCCTGAACTTCACCAACGGCGTGGCCAGCAACCCTGACCTGAAAGTGGCCATTCCCGGCCTGGCGGTCAGCGGCCACGGCGATATCGACCTGCGCGTGCTGGGCATGGACTATCGCATCGGCGTGGAGATCCAGGGCGACAAGAGCGACATGCCGGACCCGGCCTGCCAGGTCAACCAGCGCTACGCCGGCATCGAATGGCCGCTGCTCTGCCGCGGCCCGCTGGAACTCGGCGCCAAGGCCTGCCGCCTGGACAAGGAAGGCATGGGTAAGGTCGCCGCGAAACTGGCCGGCAATCGCCTCAACGAAAAACTCGAAGAGAAGCTCGGCGACAAGGTCAGTCCGGAGCTGAAAGACGCACTCAAAGGGCTGTTCAACCGCAAATGACACCTGAAGGCTTCAACGGCGCGGTCCTCGACTGGTACGACCGTCACGGTCGCAAGGATCTGCCCTGGCAGCAGGGCATCACCCCCTACCGGGTGTGGGTCTCGGAAATCATGCTGCAGCAGACCCAGGTCAGCACCGTGCTCGGTTACTTCGACCGTTTCATGGCAGCGTTGCCCGACGTCGAGGCACTGGCCGCGGCGGCCGAGGACGAAGTCCTGCACCTGTGGACCGGGCTCGGCTACTACAGCCGTGCGCGCAACCTGCACAAGACCGCGCAGATCGTGGTCGAGCGGCATGCGGGGGAGTTTCCCCGCGACGTCGAGCAACTCGCCGAACTGCCCGGTATCGGCCGCTCCACCGCTGGAGCCATCGCCAGCCTGTCGATGGGCCTGCGCGCACCGATCCTCGACGGCAACGTCAAGCGCGTACTGGCGCGCTACCTGGCGCAGGACGGCTATCCCGGCGAACCGAAGGTGGCCAGGGCGCTGTGGGAAGCCGCCGAACGCTTCACCCCGCACGCACGGGTCAACCACTACACCCAGGCGATGATGGACCTCGGCGCCACCCTCTGCACGCGCAGCAAGCCCAGTTGCCTGCTTTGCCCGCTGGTCTCCGGCTGCCGCGCGCACCTGCTCGGCCGCGAAGCCGATTATCCGCAGCCCAAGCCGCGCAAGGCGTTGCCGCAGAAGCGCACGCTGATGCCGATCCTGGCCAACCGCGACGGCGCCATACTGCTCTACCGGCGGCCTTCCAGCGGACTCTGGGGCGGGCTCTGGAGCCTCCCCGAACTGGACGACCTCGACGGCCTCGAACCGCTCGCCGCGCGCCATTCCCTGGCCCTCGGCGAGCGCCGCGAACTGAGCGGCCTGACCCATACCTTCAGTCATTTCCAGCTCGCCATCGAGCCCTGGCTGGTGGCGGTGGAAGGCGCTCCGCGCGCCGTGGCCGAGGGCGACTGGCTCTGGTATAACCTCGCCACCCCGCCGCGCCTGGGCCTCGCCGCTCCGGTGAAGAAGCTGCTCAAGCGCGCAGAACAGGAACTCGGACGCGGCACGACCGCGTGAATGCCGGGCCCGCGGGCCCGGCGGCAACTGCAGGAGAACGACCATGAGCCGCACCGTGATGTGCCGCAAGTACCACGAAGAGCTGCCCGGCCTCGACCGCCCGCCGTATCCTGGCGCGAAGGGCGAGGACATCTACAACAACGTGTCGCGCAAGGCCTGGGACGAGTGGCAGAAGCACCAGACCATGCTGATCAACGAGCGTCGCCTGAACATGATGAACGCCGAGGACCGCAAGTTCCTCCAGCAGGAGATGGACAAGTTCCTCTCCGGCGAGGACTACGCCAAGGCCGACGGCTACGTGCCGCCATCCGCCTGACCCCCACCCCGCCCAACGGAGGCCGCCATGACCCCATCCCTCTCTGGCCTGCCTCCGATCCGCACCGCGCTGATCGGCTACGGCTTCGCCGGCAAGACCTTCCACGCCCCGCTGATCCGCGCGGTACCGGCGTTGTGCCTGGAGCACGTGGTCTCCCGCGACCCTGGGCGGGTGCACGCCGACCTGCCCGAAGCCCGGGTCAGCGCCGATCCGGATGAGGCCATCGAGGCCGCCGACATCGACCTGGTGGTCATCGCCTCGCCCAATGCCACCCACGCCAGCCTCGCCGAACGGGCCTTGCGCGCCGGCAAGCACGTGGTGGTGGACAAGCCGTTCACCGTCACCCTGGCCGAAGCCCGGCGCCTCGCCGACCTCGCCCGTGAACGGCCTGGGCAGGTCCTCTCGGTGTTCCAGAACCGGCGCTTCGACAGCGACTTCCTCGCCGTGGAGGCCGCCCTGCAGGCCGGCAGCATCGGCCCGGTGCGCTACTTCGAGTCGGCCATCGAGCGCTTCCGTCCGCAGGTCCGCGACCGCTGGCGCGAACACGACCTGCCCGGCTCCGGGCTGTGGTTCGACCTCGGCCCGCACCTGCTCGACCAGGCACTGTGCCTGTTCGGCATACCGCAGCGTGTGCACGGACACCTGCGCCGGCTGCGCGAGGGTGCGCAGACCGACGACTGGTTCGAGGTCCTGCTCGATTATCCGCACTGCCAGGTAGCGCTGCGCGCCAGCATGCTCGCCGCCAATCCGGCGCCACGCTTCAATGTGCACGGCGACCACGGCAGCCTGCTCAAGGCCGGCGCCGACATCCAGGAAGCGCAACTGCTCCAGGGACTGCACCCCGGTTCCGCCGGCTGGGGCCGCGATCCCGACCTGCTGCAGCACATCGATGGCCAGGGCCTGCGCCAGTCGCTGGTCACCCCGGCAGGCGACCAGAGCCGCTACTACCAGGCGCTGGCCGCCGCCATCCGCGGCCAGTCGCGCAACCCGGTGTCGGCGCAACAGGCCTGCGCGCTGATGGCCCTGCTGGAGTTGGCACGACGCTCCGCCGAGGAAGGCCGAAGCCTGCCGGTGGAGCTGCGCGACGAGGAACGCCAGGCCTGGAACTGAGGCCCGGCAGTCCGGCGGAAACCGCGAGGGGATCGTAAGGCGTTAAAAAACAAAAAAAATTTCTTCGCCGGTGTTGACACTGCCGCGCTAAACCCGTTTAATTGCGCCCCGTTGCCCAGGTAGCTCAGTTGGTAGAGCAGGGGATTGAAAATCCCCGTGTCGGCGGTTCGATTCCGTCCCTGGGCACCATGAATACGACGAAAAGGCTCACCTCCGGGTGGGCCTTTTTGCTTTCCGCCGTTCGCCTAGACGTGCTGCCCGCCGTTGACGTGGATTTCCGCGCCATTCACGTAGGATGCACCGCTGGTGCAGAGGAAGTAGATCAGCGAAGCGATCTCCTCCGGCCGGCCGAGGCGGTGCAGCGGGATGCTGCGCTCGACGATCTCCTCGGTGCCCGGCGACAGGATCGAGGTGTCGATCTCCCCCGGCGCGATGGCGTTCACCCGCACCCCATGCGGGCCGAAGTCGTGGGCCATCTCGCGGGTCAGCGCGGACAACGCCGCCTTGGAAGTGGCGTAGGCCACCCCGGCGAACGGATGCACCTTCGAGCCGGCGATGGAGGTCACGTTGATCACCGTTCCCTGCGCCGCCTTCAGCTCGGCGAACAGGCCGCGCGCCAGCAGCGCGGTGGAGAACAGGTTGACGTTGAACACCCGCAGCCAGGTGGCGTAGTCGGTTTCCAGCACACCGAGGCGCTCGCCGCCTTCGCCCTTGGGCGAGATGCCGGCATTGTCCACCAGCGCGTGGAGCCGGCCGTCGCCAAGCTTCTCGCGGATCAGTTCCAGGCTGGCCTCGACGCCGGGAATGTCCTCCAGGTCCAGATGGATGTGGTTTTCCTCGCCGTCCGCCCAGGGACATTCGCTGGCCCAGCTCTGCCGCGACGCGGTGAACACCCGCCAACCCGCGGCATTGAAGTACTTCACCGTGGCATGCCCGATACCGCGGCTCGCCCCGGTCAGCAACAGGGTCTTTCTCTCCGCCATACGCCCTCCGTGAAGGCCTGCTGGAATGAACGCGACTCGCACAGCCTACAAGGAATGACGAATCGCCGCGGCGGATCTTTCGCCCATCCCGGCGAACGGCCGAGCGTGAGCCAGGCAGTGCCGATAGACTAGGCGGACCTTGTCCGGACCCCCGATCGATGCTGAAGAAAAGCTTCAACTCCCTGCTCACCACCTGGCTCGCCGGCCTGCTGGTGATGCTGCCGCTGGTACTCACCCTAGCCTTGCTGGCCTGGGTGGTCAGCTTGCTGAACCGCTTCGTCGGGCCATCCAGCCTGATCGGTCGCGGCTTCGCCGCCATCGGCCAGCCGCTCGCCGGCGATTCGCCACTGGCCTACCTGCTCGGTACCGCGCTACTGCTGGTAGCCATCTACCTGCTTGGCCTCGGCGTACAGCTAGGCCTGAAGCGGCCGCTGGCCAACCTGTTCGACCTGACCCTGCGGCGCACCCCGCTGATCGGCAACCTGTACAACCTGGCCGACCGTTTCGTCGGCCTGCTGGACAAGAAGCAGGACGCCGACATCGCCGCGATGAGTCCGGTGTGGTGTTTCTTCGGCGGCGACGGCGCCGCCGTGCTGGCGCTGATGCCCAACCCCGAAGCGGTGGAACTGGACGGCCGCGCGCACTACGCGATCCTGGTGCCGACCGCGCCGATCCCGGTGGGCGGCGGCCTGCTCTACGTTCCGGTGGAATGGGTGAAACCGGCACAGATCGGCATGGACACCTTCACCAGCATCTATGTGTCGATGGGCATCACCCCACCGCCGCCGCTGGCCGCCGCCAAGGTGCTGGCGGAGCCGCGCGCGGAGCAGCCGCCGGCGGCTCCATAGGCGGTCCCGCATGCCCGGGAACGGGGCGCACACCGACCTCCAGGCTCTGCTTCAGGTCAGGGTTCGCCAGGAGTTTTCTTCGAAAGCCGACAGTTTTGTTCCTACGCGACAGCGCACTGCAGCGATGCGACAAGATGCCGCCAACCCCGCTCCAGAGGCACGCAGCCTGCTTGGCTCCGGTTGAAGCGCTGTGCTAGCTTGCCTTCGCCAGGAAGGCCCTTCCAATCCGAATAACAAGAGGAAAATCCATGGCCGAGGCCACCCCCGCACTGGAAATCCGTAACCTGCACAAGCGCTACGGCGACCTCGAAGTGCTCAAGGGCATCTCCCTCACCGCCCGCGACGGCGACGTGATCTCCATCCTCGGATCGTCCGGCTCGGGCAAATCCACCTTCCTGCGCTGCATCAACCTGCTGGAGAACCCGCACCAGGGCCAGATCCTGGTCTCCGGCGAAGAGCTGCGCCTGAAGAAGAGCAAGAACGGCGACCTGGTCGCCGCCGACAGCCAGCAGATCAACCGGCTGCGCAGCGAACTCGGTTTCGTCTTCCAGAATTTCAACCTGTGGCCGCACATGAGCATCCTCGACAACGTGATCGAGGCGCCACGTCGCGTACTGGGCAAGAGCAAGGCCGAAGCGATCGAGATCGCCGAGGGCCTACTGGCCAAGGTCGGCATCGCCGACAAGCGCCACAGCTATCCCGCGCAACTTTCCGGCGGCCAGCAGCAACGCGCGGCCATCGCCCGGACCCTGGCCATGCAACCCAAGGTGATCCTGTTCGACGAGCCCACCTCGGCGCTCGACCCGGAAATGGTACAGGAAGTGCTTAACGTGATCCGTGCGCTCGCCGAAGAGGGCCGGACCATGCTGCTGGTCACCCACGAAATGAGCTTCGCCCGCCAGGTTTCCAGCGAGGTGGTATTCCTCCACCAGGGCCTGGTAGAAGAGCAGGGAACGCCGCAACAGGTTTTCGAAAACCCCCAGTCGGCGCGCTGCAAACAGTTCATGTCCAGCCACCGCTAACGGAGCAACACCGCATGAAGAACTATAAGAAGATCCTGCTGGCCGCCGCTGCAACCCTGGCCTTCGCCCTCGACGCCAGCGCCGCCGACAAGCTGCGCATCGGCACCGAAGGCGCCTACCCGCCCTTCAACGGCATCGATGCCAGCGGCCAGGCGGTCGGCTTCGACCTCGACATCGGCAAGGCGCTGTGCGCCAAGATGAAGACCGAGTGCGAGGTGGTGACCTCCGACTGGGACGGCATCATCCCGGCGTTGAACGCCAAGAAGTTCGACTTCATCGTCGCGTCCATGTCGATCACCGACGAGCGCAAGCAGGCAGTCGACTTCACCGATCCCTACTACACCAACAAGCTGCAGTTCGTCGCGCCGAAGAGCGTCGACTTCAAGACCGACAAGGACTCCCTGAAGGGCAAGGTGATCGGCGCCCAGCGCGCCACCATCGCCGGCACCTGGCTGGAAGACAACATGGCCGACGTGGTCACCATCAAGCTCTACGACACCCAGGAGAACGCCTACCTCGACCTCTCCTCGGGGCGCCTGGACGGCGTGCTGGCCGACAAGTTCGTGCAGTACGACTGGCTGAAGAGCGACGCCGGCAAGGAGTTCGAGTTCAAGGGCGAACCGGTGTTCGACAACGACAAGATCGGTATCGCCGTGCGCAAGGGCGACCCGCTGCGCGAGAAGCTCAACGCCGCGCTGAAGGAAATCGTCGCCGACGGTACCTACAAGAAGATCAACGACAAGTACTTCCCCTTCAGCATCTATTGATGCCAAGCCAGGCCACCGCCGGGCGCGTCCCGGCGGTGGCCGCCTTCAGGCCTGACTTCTCATGATTCTCGACCTGCATGGGTTCGGCGAGCAACTGCTCGCCGGTACCTGGATGACCCTCAAGCTGTCGCTGGCGGCGGTCTGCGTGGGGCTGCTGCTCGGCCTCCTCGGCGCCATCGCGAAGACTTCGAAGTACGCGGCCCTGCGTTTCCTCGGCGGCACCTACACCACCATCGTCCGTGGCGTGCCGGAAACGCTCTGGGTACTGATGATCTATTTCGGCACGGTGAGCGGCCTGAACGCCCTCGGCGACCTTTTCGGCAAGCCGGACCTGGCGCTCTCGCCGTTCGCCGCCGGCACCCTGGCCCTCGGCCTGTGCTTCGGCGCCTACGCCACCGAGGTGTTCCGCGGCGCGCTGTTGTCCATTCCGCGCGGCCATCGCGAGGCCGGCCAGGCGCTCGGCCTGTCGCCCGGACGGATATTCTGGCGCATCGTCCTGCCGCAGATCTGGCGGGTCGCCCTGCCCGGCCTCGGCAACCTGTACCTGATCCTGCTGAAGGACACCGCGCTGGTGTCGCTGATCACCCTCGACGAGATCATGCGCAAGGCGCAGGTCGCCTCCAACGCGACCAAGGAACCCTTCACCTTCTACATGACCGCGGCCGCCATCTACCTGAGCCTCACGGTCGTCATCATGGTCGCCCTGCACTTCCTCGAACGTCGCGCCGGCCGTGGTTTCGTGAGGAACGAGCTATGAGCGAGTGGGAGCTGATCCTCAAGTGGATGCCGAAGATGCTCCAGGGCGCGGCGCTGACCCTGGAGCTGCTGGCGATCGCGGTGGTCGCCGGGCTCGCCCTGGCCCTGCCGCTGGGCATCGCCCGCGCCTCGCGGCACTGGTACGTGCGCGCGGTGCCGTACGCCTACATCTTCTTCTTCCGCGGCACGCCGCTGCTGCTGCAACTGTTCATCGTCTACTACGGCCTGGCGCAGTTCGAGGAAGTGCGCAAGAGCGCCTTCTGGCCCTACCTGCGCGATCCGTACTGGTGCGCGCTGCTGACCATGACCCTGCACACCGCCGCCTATATCGCCGAGATCCTCCGCGGCGCGATCCACTCGGTGCCGGTCGGCGAGGTGGAGGCCGCCCGCGCCCTCGGCATGTCGCGGCGCCAGGCGCTCTGGCACATCATCCTGCCGCGCGCGGTGCGCATCGGCCTGCCGGCCTACAGCAACGAAGTGATCCTGATGCTCAAGGCCAGCGCGGTGGTCTACACCGTGACCCTGTTCGACATCATGGGCATGGCCCGGACCATCATCGCCCGCACCTACGAATCGATGCTGTTCTTCTGCCTGGCCGGCGCGCTGTACCTGGTGATCACCATCGTGCTGACGCGGATCTTCCGCCTGATCGAACGCTGGTTGCGGGTCGACGCCACCCAGGGCCGCTGAGCGGGCGCTTTCCGATGCCTGCGGGGCGGCTATAATCGCCGCCCCGTTTTCCCGCTGCCGCTCGCATCGTGTCCGAAACCTTCCCGTTCCTCACTGGCGACGCCCTGTCGCAGCGCTTCCTCGCGCTGGACGCGTTCCTCCTCGAACACCAGCGGCTCTGGCGACCCCGCCCGTTCAGCGAACCGACCCTGGCGTGGGAAGCCGAACACGCCGAGCTGGCGTCCTGGCTGCGCGGGCGCAGCCTCGAACAGGCCGACGCGGAGCACAACCAGCCCACCCGCCTGGCCGCGCCCGCGCCTTATCCGCAGCTCGCCGCCCAGGCCGCAGCGCTGGGCGCGGTCGGCGAACTGCCATTGGCGGAACGCCCGCAGGCACCGAACCGCTTCAATGTCGACGTACCGGGACGCAAGTGGCAGCAGATCGGCCTGTTCGCCGGGCGCCTGCAGTTCGCCAGGCCGGTCGTCCACTGGCTCGACTGGTGCTCCGGCAAGGGCCATCTGGGCCGCCTGCTGGCCCATGCGGGGCAACCGCTGACCTGCCTCGAACACGATCCCGCGCTGGTCGCCGACGGACAGCGCCTGAGCGACCGCCTGGGGCTCTCCGCCCACCACCTCCGCCAGGATGTGCTGGCCGTGGACTGCGCCGAGCGCCTGCTTCCCGGGCATACGCCAGTGGCCCTGCACGCTTGCGGCGAACTGCACCTGCGCCTGCTGCGCCTGGCCAGCCAGGCCGGCTGTCGCCAACTGGCGGTGGCGCCATGCTGCTACAACCGCATTCCGGGGCCTTTCTACCAGCCGCTCTCGCAAGCGGCAGGCCGATCGCTGCTCGCGCTATCGCTTGACGACCTGCGCCTACCCCTGAGCGAGACAGTCACCGCCAGCCAACGGGTCCGTCGCCAGCGCGACCAGTCGATGGCCCGGCGCCTGGGTTTCGACCTGCTGCAGCGCGAGCTACGCGGAATCGACCAGTACCTGAGCGTGCCTTCCCTTCCGGTGGCCTGGCTGGAACGTCCATACGCCGACTACTGTCGCGAACTCGCCGTCCTCAAGGGACTTCCCGAACCGGCCGCGCGCGACTGGCAGGCGCTGGAAGCGGCCGGCTGGAAGCGCCTGGCGATGGTTCGCAACCTGGAACTGGTGCGCGCCCTGTTCCGCCGCCCGCTGGAACTCTGGCTGCTGCTGGACCGCTGCCTGTATCTGGTCGAACAGGGCTATAGCGTCCGCCTGGGCGAGTTCTGTCCGACCTCCCTGTCTCCGCGAAACCTGCTGATCCTTGCGGAGCGCAGCTGATACGGGTGTTCCGGATGGTTGCCCACACAACCTGTGGATAAGTCTGGTGACAAGTTCTGGGAAACATCTGCAGAGGGGCCCGTATCCAGGGGCGGCCAATGCTGTTCAAAAAATGAACAGAAAAAATAAAATCCATATAAAACAATATCTTGTTAACAACCGAAATAACCGCAGCGACTCTTAGAGCGTTTCCTTCCTATCCCTTGCCCACTTGTGCATAAGCCTGGCTTTCCGGTTAATCCGAAAGTGGACTTCAGCACCGACAATAGTTGCAAAACGGCATCGTATGACGTTCGAAGGAACGGATTGTTCTTTTATTGCAACGGTTGACCTCTTGTTAATCGCTGCCTAGGCAGTATTATTTTGAAACACTTTCCCTGCCTAGACAGCGATCCCCTCCACCATGGGTCACTACAGCGCCTCCGACTTTCCCTTCAAGGGCTCCATTGGCCAGCTCATCGGCGTCAGTGCCGCGACCAAGGACCGCATCCTCGAGAAGCACCTCGCCGCGCTGGACATAACCGCCGCCCAGTTCAAGGTGCTGATCTTCGTCGGTCTCAACCGTGCCAACAGTCCGGTCGAACTGTGTCGCGAGCTGTCGGTGGACAGCGGCTCGATGACGCGCATGCTGACGCGCCTGGAGAAAAAAGGGCTGCTGCTGCGCGGCCGCTGTCCCGAAGACCGCCGTTGCCTGCGCCTGGATCTCAGCGAAGCGGGACGGAAGGTCCAGGAGCAGCTTCCGCTGATCGCCTCGGCGGCGATGAACGAGCTGGTCGCCTGCCTGAGCACGGAAGAATTGCAGACGCTGACCCATCTGCTGACCAAGGTTCTGCTACACGCCGGCTGCCCGCGGGCCAGCCTGCAGGAGTCCTGATCCATGCCCTTCCCTCCTCTCCATCTCTGGCCGCAGCGATTGGCGCTGGCCTCGGCGATACTGCTGGCCGCCGGCTGCGTCACTTCCGAAGGCCTGGAACCGAACGCCCGACTGCAACCGGCAGGCGCCCTCCAGGCGGGCAGGAGCCTGGACGGCGTAGCCCTTTCGCCAGCGGCCTGGCCGCGCCAGGACTGGTGGACCGGGCTCGGCGACCGGCAGCTCGACCAACTGATCGGCGAAGCCCTGCAAGGCACCCCCGACCTGCAGATCGCCGAGGCGCGTGCGCGCCAGGCGGCGGCAACGGCCCAGGCGCAAGATGCCGCGCGCCAGCCGACGCTGGACGCCAAGGCCAGCTACTCCGGCATCCGCGCGCCGACCAGCGTGGCCCCGGCACCGCTCGGCGGCCGCTATTCGGCGATCAAGTACCTGTCGCTCGGCTTCAACTACGACTTCGACCTCTGGGGCGGCGAGCGCGCCGCCTGGGAAGCCGCCCTCGGCCAGGCCAATGCCGCCCGGATCGACAGCCAGGCCGCGCGCATCGGCCTCTCGGCGAGCATCGCCCGCGCCTACAGCGACCTCGCCCACGCCTTTACCGTGCGCGATCTCGCCGAGGAAGAACTGAAGCGCTCGCAGCGCATGACCGAGCTGAGCCAGAAGCGCATGAGCGCCGGGCTCGACAGCAAGGTCCAGCTGCAACAGACGCAGACCCAGCTGGCCACCGCCCGCCAGCAGCTCAGCGCCGCCGAGCAGGACATCGCTAGCGCCCGCATCGCCCTCGCCGTGCTGCTGGGCAAGGGGCCCGATCGCGGTCTCGAACTGCAGCGCCCGCAACCGCTGAACCCGGCCAGCCTGAGCCTGCCCTCGGTACTCCCGGCGGAACTGCTCGGCCGCCGCGCCGACATCGTTGCCGCGCGCTGGCGGGTCGAGGCGGCGCGCCGCAACATCGACTCGGCGAAGACCGAGTTCTATCCCAACCTCAATCTCGGCGCGATGGCCGGCCTCGCCGCCCTGCACACCAGCGACGTGTTGCAGGCGCCGAGCCGCTTCTTCCAGGTGGCGCCGGCGATCTCCCTGCCGATCTTCGACGGTGGCCGCCGCCGCGCCAACCTGGCCGAACGCGACGCCGACTACGACCTGGCCGTCGGCCAGTACAACAAGACGCTGGTCCAGGCCCTCGGCGAGGTCAGCGATAACCTCGGCAAGTTGCGCTCCCTGGAGCAGCAGGTGATCGACCAGCGCCAGGCCCGCGATATCGCCAGGTCCAACTTCGACCTGGCCATGCGTCGCTACGGCGAAGGCGTCGGCAGCTACCTCGACGCCCTCAGCGTGCAACAGCAACTGCTGGTCACCGAACGCCAGCTGGCCAGCCTGGAGAGCCAGCAGATCGATCTTTCCGTCCAGCTGGTCCAGGCCCTGGGCGGCGGTTTCCAACCCGATTCCCGCTCCGCTGCGCTCGCTACCGCGAAAGCGCCGGCAGAATGAACGAGGCACCCACCATGACTACCGCCAACAGCGAAACCCCCGCCGGCAACCCGAAGCGCAAGCGCTGGTTGCTGATCCTGCTCGCCGTGATCGTCCTCGCCACCCTGGCCAGCGTGGCCTGGGAGTTCTTCTACGGCCGCTGGCACGAGGACACCGACGACGCCTACATCAACGGCAACGTGGTACAGATCACCCCGCAGATCGTCGGCACCGTGGTCAGCATCGGCGCCGACGACGGCGACCTGGTGCGCAAGGGCCAGGAACTGGTCAGGTTCGATCCCAGCGACGCCGACATCGCCCTCCAACGCGCCGAGGCCAACCTGGCCCACACCGTACGCCAGGTGCGCGGGCTGTTCAGCAACGTCGACGGCTATCGCGCCGAGGTCGCCACCCGCAAGGTCGCGCTGGCCAAGGCCGAGGCCGACTACAAGCGGCGCAAGAACCTCGCCGACGACGGCGCCATTTCCCAGGAGGAACTGGCCCACGCCCGCGACGCCCTGGACAGCGCGAAAGCCTCGCTGACCAGCTCGGAACAGCAGTTGAACACCAATCGCGCGCTGGTCGACGACACCCAGATCACCTCCCATCCGGACGTCAAGGCCGCCGCCGCGCAACTGCGCCAGGCCTACCTGGACGACGCCCGCTCGACCATCGTCGCGCCGGTCACCGGCTACGTCGCCAAGCGCAGCGTACAGGTCGGCCAGCGCGTGCAACCGGGCACTGCGCTGATGGCCGTGGTCCCGCTGGACCAGATCTGGATCGACGCCAACTTCAAGGAAACCCAGCTCAAGCACATGCGTATCGGCCAGCCGGTGGAGATCCGCTCCGACCTCTACGGCAGCGACGTGCGCTACAGCGGCACCGTCGACAGCCTCGGCGTGGGAACCGGCAGCGCGTTCTCCCTGCTGCCGGCGCAGAACGCCACCGGCAACTGGATCAAGATCGTCCAGCGGGTGCCGGTGCGCATCCATATCGATCCGCAAGAATTGCAGAAGCATCCGCTGCGCATCGGCCTGTCGATGGACGTCAAGGTCGACCTGCACGACCAGAGCGGCCCGGCCCTGGCCCAGCAGCCACCGCGCGAAGCGCTGTTCTCCACCGATGTCTACCAGCAGCAACTGGCCTCGGCCGACAAGCTGATCGAACGCCTGATCGAAGCCAACCTCGCCGAAGACCACGGCAAGACCGCCCAGCGTTGAGCCCGCCAGCATGAGCGAAAGCAGCAGCTTCTCCCCGCCCAGCCTGGTGATGGCGACCATCGGCCTGTCCCTGGCGACTTTCATGCAGGTGCTCGACACCACCATCGCCAACGTCGCCCTGCCGACCATCTCCGGTAACCTCGGGGTGAGTTCGGAACAGGGCACCTGGGTGATCACCTCGTTCGCCGTGAGCAACGCCATCGCCCTGCCGCTGACCGGCTGGCTGGCCCGGCGGGTCGGCGAGGTGCGCCTGTTCATCGCCGCCGCGCTGCTGTTCGTACTCGCCTCGTTCCTCTGCGGCATCGCCCAGTCGATGCCTTCTCTGGTCGGCTTCCGCGCCTTGCAGGGCTTCGTCGCCGGGCCGCTGTATCCGATCACCCAGACCCTGCTGATCTCCATCTACCCACCGGCGAAGCGCGGCATGGCCCTGGCCCTGCTGGCGATGGTCACGGTGGTGGCGCCGATCGCCGGGCCGATCCTCGGCGGCTGGATCACCGACGACTACAGCTGGCCGTGGATTTTCTTCATCAACGTGCCGGTCGGCCTGTTCGCCGCTTTCGTCGTCTACCAGCAACTAAAGGCACGCCCGGTGGTGATCAAGAAGGCGCCGATGGACTACGTCGGCCTGATCGCCCTGGTGATCGGCGTCGGCGCCCTGCAGATCGTCCTCGACAAGGGCAACGACCTGGACTGGTTCGAGTCGAACTTCATCGTCGGCGGCGCGCTGATCGCGGCGATCGCCCTGGCCTTCTTCATCATCTGGGAATTCACCGACCGCCATCCGATCGTCAACCTGCGCCTGTTCGCCCACCGCAACTTCGCCGCCGGCACCCTGGCGCTGGTGCTGGGCTATGCCGCGTTCTTCGGCATCAACCTGCTGCTCCCGCAATGGCTACAGACCCAGATGGGCTACACCGCCACCTGGGCCGGGCTGGCCGCCGCGCCAATCGGCATCCTCCCGGTGTTCCTCTCGCCGCTGGTCGGCCGCTACGCCAACCATTTCGACCTGCGCATGCTCGCCGGCCTGTCGTTCCTGGCGATGGCCATCACCTGCTTCATGCGCGCCAACTTCACCACCGAGGTCGACTACCAGCACATCGCCATCGTGCAGTTGATCATGGGGCTCGGCGTGGCGTTCTTCTTCATGCCGATCCTGAGCATCCTGCTCTCCGACCTGCCCCCCGACCAGATCGCCGACGGCTCCGGCCTGGCCACCTTCCTGCGCACCCTCGGCGGCAGCTTCGCCGCCTCGCTGACCACCTGGATCTGGAACCGCCGCGCCACGCAACACCACGCCTATCTCAGCGAAAACATCAGCCTCTACGACCCGGCCACCCACGAAACCCTCGCCCAGCTCGGCGGCAACACCCAGGCGAACGCGGCGCTGCTCGACAGGATGGTGCAGAGCCAGGCCTACATGATGTCCACCATCGACTACTTCACCATGCTCGGCTGGCTGTTCCTCGCCCTGCTGGTGATCATCTGGCTGGCCCGCCCGCCGTTCGGCGCCAAGCCCGGCGCGGCCGCCTCCGGGCACTGAGAACGAACGGCATACGGGCAGGAAAATCAGTGGTTTACTCCTGGCGGCGGCTGGCTATAATGTCGCCCTCTTCGCCGGTATAGCTCAGCTGGTAGAGCAACTGACTTGTAATCAGTAGGTCCCGGGTTCGACTCCTGGTGCCGGCACCATGAATCCCGAAAAGCCCCGCCTCGCGCGGGGCTTTTTGTTTTATCCTGCTTCCTTTCTACCCAGTGATGGCACTTCGAATAGAATGCCGGGTCAGATGCACCTACCAGATCTGGGGTTGGCAGGATCGCCATTTTTCCCGTACTAATCGTCGTCTTCACGATCGATTGGTACACCTTGGCGGGACGTGTCGAAGCAGCCCTACGGACAACCACTGCTTGAACAAGGTATGACTCATGACGATTCTCGTGACCGGCAGCGCCGGCTTCATCGGCGCCAATTTCGTGCTCGACTGGCTGGCCCTGCATGACGAGCCGGTGGTCAGCCTCGACAAGCTCACCTACGCCGGCAACCGGCAGAACCTCGCCAGCCTCGACGGCGACGCCCGGCACACCTTCGTCGCCGGCGATATCGGCGATAGCCAGCTGGTAGCCCGCCTGCTCGCCGATCACCAGCCGCGGGCGATCCTCAACTTCGCCGCGGAATCCCATGTGGACCGCTCGATCCACGGCCCCGAGGACTTCATCCAGACCAACATCGTCGGCACCTTCCGCCTGCTGGAAGAAGTGCGCGCCTACTGGGGCGCGCTGGAGCCGGAAGCGAAGGCGGCATTCCGCTTCCTCCATGTCTCCACCGACGAAGTCTATGGCTCGCTGGCACCGAGCGATCCGGCCTTCACCGAGAACAACCGCTACGAGCCGAACAGTCCCTACTCGGCGTCCAAGGCGGCCTCCGACCACCTGGTGCGGGCCTATCACCACACCTACGGGCTGCCGGTGCTGACCACCAACTGCTCGAACAACTACGGCCCGTACCACTTCCCGGAAAAGCTCATCCCACTGGTGATCCACAACGCCCTGGCCGGCAAGCCGCTGCCGATCTACGGCGACGGCCAGCAGATCCGCGACTGGCTCTACGTCAAGGACCATTGCAGCGCCATCCGCCGGGTCCTCGAAGCCGGGCAACTGGGCGAGACCTACAATGTCGGCGGCTGGAACGAAAAGGCCAACCTCGACGTGGTCGAGACCCTCTGCGCCATCCTCGACCAGGAGCAGCCGCGCGCCGACGGCCGCAGCTATCGCGAGCAGATCACCTTCGTCAAGGATCGTCCGGGCCATGATCGCCGCTACGCCATCGATGCCACGCGCCTGGAGCGCGAGCTGGGCTGGAAGCCGGCGGAAACCTTCGAGACCGGCATCCGCAAGACCGTGCGCTGGTACCTGGACAACCAGGACTGGGTGGCCAACGTAACCAGCGGTGCCTACCGCGAGTGGGTGGGTAAGCAGTACGCATGAACCGGATCCTTCTCCTCGGCGCCAACGGCCAGGTCGGCTGGGAGCTGCAGCGCGCCCTGGCGCCGCTGGGCGAACTGCTGGTCTGTGACCGTCGGCGCGCCGATCTCGCCGACCCCGAAGGCCTGGCGCGACTGGTTCGCGCCGAGCGGCCGCAGTTCATCGTCAACGCCGGTGCCTACACCGCGGTGGACAAGGCCGAGAGCGATGCCGACAACGCCCGCCTGATCAATGCCCGCGCCGTCGCGGTACTGGCCGAGGAGGCCGCGGCCTGCGGCGCCTGGCTGGTGCATTACTCCACCGACTACGTGTTCGACGGCGCGGGCAGCGTGCCTTTCGCCGAGGACGCGCCGACCGGCCCGCTGAGCGTCTACGGGCAGACCAAGCTGGAAGGCGAGCAGGCCATCCGCGCCAGCGGCTGCCGCCACCTGATCTTCCGCACCAGCTGGGTCTACGCCGCGCGCGGCGGAAACTTCGCCAAGACCATGCTGCGCCTGGCCGGGCAACGCGACGAACTCAAGGTCGTGGCCGACCAGTTCGGCGCGCCCACCAGCGCCGAGCTGATCGCCGACGTCACCGCCCAGGTCCTGCAGCGCCTGCGCTGGGATGCCGAGCTGGCAGCACGGGCCAGCGGCACCTACCACCTGGTCGCCAGCGGCGAGACGTCCTGGCACCTCTATGCGCGCTTCGTCATCGAACAGGCGCTGGAGCGGGGCTGGGAGTTGCAGGCGACGCCGCAGCGGGTCCTGCCGATCGCCACCGAGGACTACCCGGTGCCGGCGAAGCGTCCGGCCAATTCGCGCCTCGACAACCGCAAGCTGCAACAGGTCTTCGGCCTGGTACTGCCAGACTGGCGCTACCATGCCGGACGCATGATCCAGGAACTGAGCGAGCAGGGACCACTATGAAACGCAAGGGCATCATCCTCGCCGGAGGCTCGGGCACCCGCCTGCACCCGGCAACGCTGGCCATCTCCAAGCAGCTGCTGCCGGTGTACGACAAGCCGATGATCTACTACCCGCTCAGTACCCTGATGCTGGCGGGCATCCGCGAGATACTGATCATCTCGACCCCACAGGACACCCCACGCTTCCAGCAGTTGCTGGGCGACGGTTCAAACTGGGGCCTGGACCTGCAATATGCCGTGCAACCGTCGCCGGACGGCCTGGCCCAGGCCTTCCTGATCGGCGAGTCGTTCATCGGCAACGACCTCAGCGCGCTGGTCCTGGGCGACAACCTCTATTACGGCCACGACTTCCACGAGTTGCTCGGCAGCGCTTCGCAGCGCCAGACCGGCGCCAGCGTCTTCGCCTACCACGTGCTGGACCCGGAGCGCTACGGCGTGGTCGAGTTCGACCAGGGCGGCAAGGCCATCAGCCTGGAAGAGAAGCCACTGGAGCCGAAGTCGAACTACGCGGTCACCGGCCTGTATTTCTACGACCAGCAGGTGGTGGACATCGCCAGGGACCTGAAGCCTTCGCCGCGCGGCGAGCTGGAGATCACCGACGTCAACCGCGCCTATCTGGAGCGCGGCCAGCTCAGCGTGGAGATCATGGGCCGCGGCTACGCCTGGCTGGATACCGGCACCCACGATTCGCTGCTCGAGGCCGGCCAGTTCATCGCCACCCTGGAGAACCGCCAGGGTCTCAAGGTGGCCTGCCCGGAAGAGATCGCCTACCGGCAGAAGTGGATCGACGCCGCGCAACTGGAAAAACTCGCCGCGCCGCTGGCCAAGAACGGCTACGGCCAATACCTCAAGCGCCTGCTGACCGAGACCGTGTACTGATGAAAGCGACCCGCCTGGCAATTCCCGACGTCATCCTCTTCGAACCCCGGGTGTTCGGCGACGATCGCGGATTCTTCTTCGAAAGCTACAACCAGCGCGCCTTCGAGGAAGCCTGCGGTCATCCGGTCAGCTTCGTCCAGGACAACCATTCGCGTTCCGCCCGTGGCGTCCTCCGCGGCCTGCACTACCAGATCCGGCAAGCCCAGGGAAAACTGGTGCGCGCCACTCTCGGCGAGGTATTCGACGTGGCCGTCGACCTGCGTCGCGGCTCGCCGACCTTCGGCCACTGGGTAGGCGAACGCCTGAGCGCGGAGAACAAGCGCCAGATGTGGATTCCGGCCGGCTTCGCGCACGGCTTCGTGGTGCTCAGCGAATACGCCGAGTTCCTCTACAAGACCACCGACTTCTGGGCACCGGAACACGAACGCTGCATCGTCTGGAACGATCCCGAGCTGAAGATCGACTGGCCGCTGCAGGATGCCCCCCTGCTTTCGGAGAAGGACCGCCAGGGCAAGGCATTCGCCGACGCCGACTGCTTCCCCTGAACGGCAGGGAGCGACCGGACTCGGCGCAAGGCGTGATAATTTAGGGCATCCCGTCCGGGATGCCCCGGATACTCGCAGCCACGGCAGGTTCGTTCGTCTTGAAAGCCTATTTCCATCGCTGGCGCTCGCTGGTCATCCTCGCCCTGCTTCTCGCGCCGCTGCTCTGGCCCCTGCAATATTTCGCCGAGCGCTACTACAGCGAGCAGTTGGCCGAGCAGAACCGCCAGACGCTCGACCTCTACGTCGCCAACCTGCTCGGCACGCTGCGCCGCTACGAAGAACTGCCGCAGATCCTCGGCGGCCTGCCGGTGCTGCGCCAGGCCCTGCAACAACCTGGCGACCCGCTGCTGCAGAAGATCGCCAACGAGGCGCTGGCCGACATCCGCCGACGCACCGGCGCCGACGTGATCTATCTGCTGCAGCCGGACGGCACCACCCAGGTCGCCTCCAACTGGGCCCAGGCGGACAGTTTCGTCCACCGCAACTTCGCCTTCCGCCCCTATTATCGCGAGGCCATGCAGGGCCGCCTGGCGCGCTTCTTCGGCCTGGGCACCACCTCGATCAAGCGCGGTTACTACTTCGCCAGTGCGGTGAAAGAAGGCTCGCGGATCATCGGCGTGCTGGTGGTGAAGGTCGATCTCGAACACATCGAACGGCTCTGGGGCAATTCCCCGGAGCAGTTGCTGGTGATAGACAACTACGGCGTGGTGATCCTCTCCTCGCGCGAGGATTGGCGCTTCCATGCCAGTCGGCCGCTGAGCGCGGCGGAGCGCGACGAGATCCACGCCAACATCCCCTACCCGGTGCAGGACCCGAAGCCCCTGCGCCTGCAACAGAGCGCCTGGCTCAGCCAGAGCCGGACGCTGCCGGAAACCGGCTGGACGGTGAGCATCTACGCCCCCCGCAC
This sequence comes from Pseudomonas sp. 22490, assembly GCF_052044465.1. Classification (NCBI taxonomy): domain Bacteria; kingdom Pseudomonadati; phylum Pseudomonadota; class Gammaproteobacteria; order Pseudomonadales; family Pseudomonadaceae; genus Pseudomonas; species Pseudomonas sp. 22490. The sequence goes on from NZ_JBQENS010000029.1 coordinate 87,714, forward strand.
CCTCATCGAACGGCCGGTGCGCAGCGTCCTGCTGATCGGCGGCGCGACCCTGCTCGCCCTGCTCCTGCTGCTTACCCTGCTGACCCTCAGCCGCCGTCACTACCTGGACCGCATCGCTCTCGAGGCCGAGGCCAAGCGCCAGTTGGAAGAGCGCGTACTGGAACGCACCCGCGAGCTGGAGAACGCCAACGCGCAGTTGCAGCAGGAAGTCCACGAACGCGAACAGGCCCAGCGCGAGCTGATGCGCGCCCAGGACGAAGTGGTCCAGGCCGGCAAGCTCACGGCCCTCGGCACCATGTCGGCGAGCATCAGCCACGAACTCAACCAGCCGCTGGCGGCGATCCGCAGCTACGCCGACAACGCCCGGGTGCTGCTCGACCACCAGCGCACCGAGGACGCCCGCGGCAATCTCGAGCAGATCAGCGACCTCACCACCCGCATGGCCTCGATCATCGCCCACCTCAAGGCCTATGCCCGCGGTGCGCGCCGGGCGCCGGAGAACGTGCAGTTGCAGCCGGCGATCGAGGACGCCCTGTCGATGCTCGCCAGTCGGCGGCGGGCGATGAACGTCGAACTGCTGCGCGACGTGCCGGACGCCCCGCTGTGGGTCCAGGCCGGCGAGACCCGCTTGCGGCAGATCCTCGGCAACCTGCTCACCAATGCCCTCGACGCGCTCGCCGAGAAAGCTCCGCCACGGCGCCTATGGGTGATCGCCAGCCAGGACCAGCACGGCGTGATCCTGACCCTGCGCGACAACGGCCCGGGGTTTTCCGAGGACGCCCTGGCCCACGCCCACGAACCCTTCTTCACCACCAAGACCACCGCCAAAGGGCTCGGCCTCGGCCTGGCCATCTGCGATAACCTATTGCGCGCCCTCGGCGGCCGCCTGGAAATGGGCAACCATCTCGAAGGCGGCGCCGTGGTGCGCCTGCACTTGCTGCCGGGAGTTCCCGGCGTCGCCGCCATGCCCCAGGAGGAAACCCGCGCATGAGTCCCTTCGCGCCATTCGATGCCCAGACCCAGGTCCTGCTGATCGACGACGATCCGCACCTGCGCCAGGCCCTGCGCCAGACGCTCGACCTCGCCGGGCTCAAGGTCGCGACCCTGGACGACGCGCGCCAGTTGGATACCGCGCAGTGCAAGGACTGGCCCGGGGTGGTGGTCAGCGACATCCGCATGCCCGGCATCGATGGCATGGAACTGCTCCGCCAATTGCACGAACAGGACGCCGACCTGCCGGTGATCCTGATCACCGGCCACGGCGACGTGCCGCTGGCGGTCCAGGCCATGCGCGGCGGCGCCTATGACTTCCTGGAAAAGCCCTTCCCCAGCGACGCCCTGCTCGACAGCGTGCGCCGCGCCCTGGAGGTGCGCCGGCTGGTCCTGGAGAACCGCACCCTGCGCCTGGCCCTGGCCGAACGCCACGAGCTGCATGGGCGCCTGATCGGACGCTCGGCCGGCATGCAGCGCCTGCGCGAGCAGGTCGGCTCGCTGGCGGCGATCCAGGCCGACGTGCTGGTCCTTGGCGAAACCGGCGCCGGCAAGGAGGTGGTCGCGCGGGCCCTGCATGACCTGTCGAGCAGACGCGACGGACCGTTCGTCGCGATCAACGCCGGCGCCCTCGCCGAATCGGTGGTGGAAAGCGAACTGTTCGGTCACGAGGCCGGCGCCTTCACCGGCGCGCAGAAGCGCCGCATCGGCAAGTTCGAGTACGCCAATGGCGGCACCCTGTTCCTCGACGAGATCGAGAGCATGAGCCTGGACGTGCAGGTCAAGCTGTTGCGCCTGCTGCAGGAACGGGTAGTCGAGCGGCTCGGCTCCAACCAGTTGATCCCGCTGGATATCCGCATCATCGCGGCAACCAAGGAAGACCTGCGCCAGGCCGCCGACCAGGGCCGCTTCCGCGCCGACCTCTATTACCGCCTCAACGTCGCCAGCCTGCGCATTCCACCGCTGCGCGAGCGCGGCGAAGACATCCCGCTGCTGTTCCGCCATTTCGCCGAAGCCGGCGCCATGCGTTATGGCCTGACGCCACGCGAACTGGACGCCGGCCAGTCGGCGCGGCTGCTGGCCTACGACTGGCCGGGCAACGTGCGCGAATTGCAGAACGCCGCCGAGCGCTTCGCCCTGGGTCTCGGCCTGAGCCTGGACGACGGAGTCCTGCCCGACGCCGCCGACGAGCCGCACAACCTCAGCGCCAAGGTCGAGGCCTTCGAGCGCTCGCTGATCGCTGCCGAACTGGAACGCCCGCACAATTCGCTGCGCAGCGTCGCCGAGGCCCTCGGTATCCCGCGCAAGACCCTGCACGACAAGCTGCGCAAGCACGGCCTGCCGTTCAACACACCTGGCGAAAATCCGCCAGATGATGGCGAATGAATGGCGGATTACCGCCAACCGTTCGCCATCCGCGCCCGCAGCATCTCCCCTGCGTACCCTTGCCCGACTGGCACAGGGCTTGCTCACGGCTTCCCGAGCGTTCCAACAAGCAGAAGACCAGGCGCTTTTCCGATTCACGCAGCATCTGCCGCTGCGCTGCCTAGACTTCCCTTGTTCGGCCACGCCGAGAGGACACCCGTCCTCTTCATAAAAGACAGACAAGAACAAAGAGGAAGTCTCATGCTCAAGCACACCGCGAAGGCGCTCGTCTGCGCACTTTCCCTGACCGTCGCCGGAATCGTCCAGGCAGCCGACCCGATCGTCATCAAGTTCTCCCACGTCGTCGCCGAGCACACGCCCAAGGGCCAGGGCGCGCTGCTGTTCAAGAAACTGGTGGAGGAACGCCTGCCGGGCAAGGTCAAGGTGGAGGTCTACCCGAACTCGTCGCTGTTCGGCGACGGCAAGGAGATGGAAGCCCTGCTGCTGGGCGACGTGCAGATCATCGCGCCGTCGCTGGCCAAGTTCGAGCAGTACACCAAGAAATTGCAGATCTTCGACCTGCCGTTCCTGTTCGACAACATCCAGGCGGTCGACCGCTTCCAGCAGAGCCCGCAGGGCAAGGAGCTGCTGACCTCGATGCAGGACAAGGGCATCACTGGCCTCGGCTACTGGCACAACGGGATGAAGCAGTTGTCCGCCAACAAGCCCCTGCGCGAGCCGAAGGACGCCCGCGGCCTGAAGTTCCGCGTGCAGGCCTCCAAGGTGCTCGAGGAACAGTTCAAGGCGGTGCGCGCCAACCCGCGCAAGATGAGCTTCGCCGAGGTCTATCAGGGCCTGCAGACCGGCGTGGTCAACGGTACCGAGAACCCCTGGTCGAACATCTACTCGCAGAAGATGCACGAAGTGCAGAAGTACATCACCGAGTCCGACCACGGCGTGCTGGACTACATGGTGATCACCAACACCAAGTTCTGGAACGGCCTGCCGGAAGACGTGCGCGGCGTGCTGGCCAAGACCATGGACGAGGTCACCGTGGAGGTGAACAAGCAGGCCGAGGCGCTCAACCAGGGCGACAAGCAGCGCATCGTCGAGGCCAAGACCAGCGAGATCATCGAACTCACTCCCGAACAGCGGGCCGAATGGCGCAAGGCCATGCAGCCGGTGTGGAAGAAGTTCGAAGGCGAGATCGGCGCCGACCTGATCAAGGCCGCCGAAGCCGCCAACCAGGCCCAATAAGAAGAAGAGGGAAAGCCCATGCACGCGCTCGCGCGCGTCTGGGCGCGCCTGGAGGAAGGCCTGATCGCCTTCCTCCTCGCCGCCATGACGCTGGTTACCTTCGTTTATGTAGTCCTCAATAACCTCTATACGCTGCTCTACGATCTCGCCGATCTCTGGGAGGGCGGCAACGAGACGCTGCTCGCCATCGGCGATGGGGTCCTCACCCTGGCCCAGGAGATGACCTGGAGCAACGCCCTGACCAAGGCCCTGTTCGCCTGGCTGATCTTCCTCGGCATCGCCTACGGCGTACGCACCGCCGGGCACCTCGGCGTGGACGTGCTGGTGAAGCTGGCCTCGCGACCGGTACAGCGAGTGCTCGGCGTGATCGCCTGCCTGGCCTGCCTCGGCTACGCCGGCCTGCTCTGCGTGGCCAGCTACGACTGGGTGAAGACCCTGTTCATCGCCGGCATCGGCGCCGAGGACCTCGACCACTTCGGCATCCGCCAATGGCACATCGGCCTGATCGTGCCGGTCGGCTTCGCCCTGGTGTTCATCCGTTTCGCCGAGATCCTCGTGCGCATCCTGCGCAACCGCCAGACCGGACTGGGACTGGCCGACGAGGCTGCCGACGCGCTGAAGCTGACCGAGCACGAGGAGCCCAAGGCATGACCATTCTGTTCCTCTTCCTGCTGCTCTTCCTGCTGATGTTCATCGGCGTGCCGATCGCCGTCTCCCTGGGTCTCTCCGGCGCACTGACGATCCTCCTGTTCAGCCCGGACTCGGTACGCTCGCTGGCGATCAAGCTGTTCGAGACCTCCGAGCACTACACCCTGCTGGCGATCCCGTTCTTCCTGCTCTCCGGCGCGTTCATGACCACCGGTGGCGTGGCGCGGCGCCTGATCGACTTCGCCAACGCCTGCGTCGGACACATCCGTGGCGGCCTGGCGATCGCCGCGGTGCTCGCCTGCATGCTCTTCGCCGCGCTATCCGGCTCGTCTCCGGCAACGGTGGCGGCAGTGGGTTCGATCGCCATCGCCGGCATGGTCCGCTCGGGTTATCCACAGGCGTTCGGCGCCGGGATCGTCTGCAACGCCGGCACCCTCGGCATCCTCATCCCGCCATCGATCGTGATGGTGGTCTACGCCGCCGCCACCGAGACCTCGGTGGGCAAGCTGTTC